>NYZI01000146.1 GCA_002687115.1 Cyanobium sp. ARS6 | reverse complement strand
TCGCGCTCTTCATGTTCAGAAGCTGCGCTCCAGGCTTCCGCCTGCCGCGCAGTCCAAAAACATAGCTCACTAATGCCCCAATACGCAACTGGTCAGCCAGTCAGGGAAGCAGCAAAGACTCTCCCCAGGGCCTGAGACGGTCAAGTTCAGCCTGCGAGCTCGCTGCGAGCACTGGAAAGCTGACCTCGGAAAGATCCTGTCCAGGAGTCAGCATCGCCGGATCCTGGTCAAGCCACTGCAAAGAACAGTTCAGTTCGGTGAGAACGAGCCAGGCAGCTGCAAGATCCCAGATCTTTGGTGTTGCTTCCAGCGCTGCGACGGTCTGCCCCATGGCCACGCTGACCAGGTTCACACTGGCAACACCAAGCAGGCGGATTTTGCCTGGGAAAGGATCCTGATGACGGCGCTGCAGCACTCTGATCGCACGACTGCAGAGCGACACGCAGGCACTGCCTGACTGCAGACGTGTCTGTGGAGTCAGAGGTTTGCCATTGCGCCATGCTCCTTGACCACGGATCGCCACGATGCGTTGATTCAGGGGTGGAATATCGAGAAAAGCCTCAGTGGGCTGGCCATCGACAAAACGTGCCACTGAAATCGCCCAGTAAGGAATTCCGGCAGCGAAGTTGGTGGTGCCGTCAAGGGGATCGACAACCCAGAAGCCCGAAGAGGTAGGACAGCGCTTCTCCCCTTCCTCGCTGAGAGTGAATTCACCGGGAGCAAGCTTGGAGAGCCCTTCCACCAGAACCTGATCACTCCAGCGGTCACAAGCCGTGATCAAGGACCCATCCTCCTTGATATCAGAAACGATGTGACCGAAATCCTGTCTCTGCCGTTCCGCAACCCTGTCGAGTAGCTGATGGACGGCGCGCAACTGCTGAGGGTTCAGGAATCTCGAAGTCAACGTCTAGCCGTCATGATCAGGATCCCAGCAGGGAGGCTTCACAAGCTGGGAAGTTGGGTTCAGGAACGATCGGAACAACTTCGGAAGCTGATGGTTGAGGCTTGTCCCCAGGCAGATTCAAAGGTGGGCAGGACGCAACCTGATCAAGGCCTGTGAATCGCCTTAGTTTGGCTACAGAAACGTTGTAGTCAGCAATCGCGCTGACATAGCGAACCTGCGCGTTGGTGACATCCCTTTGATTTTCAACCACTTCACGCTGTGTAGTCACACCCGCCTGGAAACGCAACCTGGCCAGGCGCAGTGCTTCTCGAGAAGAGAGCACTTCTCTGGCAGTGGTACGAATCGAAGCTTGTCTATCACGCAGATTGAAAAAGCTTTGCTCCACTTCAAAGCGAATCTCACCGCGTCGGGTAGCAAAGTCATAGGTACTGGCTTCAGCTTTCTGCTTGTTGCGCCTGTATTCGGCACGAGCGCGACCACCATCGAAAACATTCCAACGTGCTGAAAGCCCAACGGCATTGTCGAAACTCCAGCCATAAGCATCGGTGTTTACAGGTGGTTCTGATGTCCCCCCCTTGAAACGCCTGGTCTGAAAATCGTTGTAAATGCTGAGAACAGGCTGCACTGCAGCAAGAGCACGATTGGCATTGCTGTTATTGATCGAGATATCAAGTATGAGTTGATCAAGCTCTTCCCTGAACGCATAGGCAGCGATGATGCTCTCCTGAAGGGAAGGCTCCCAGACACCCAAAACCCTTGCAGGCGTGGCGGCGGTGGGAGTCACATCTTGAGGGAGATCAATAATCTTTGCCAATTCTCTGCGAGCACGGGACTGAAAATTCAATTCTCGAGTCAACAGGTCTCTGTCTCGAGCAAGTTGAGTTTCCGCCTCCAACACTTCAAGCTTGGTGGCAACACCCGCCTGAAAACGAGCCCGTGCGTCTCGCAGGCTGACCAGTGAAGCAGCAACTGACTGCTTGCCAACGTTGACAGTTTCATCGCGTTCCTGCAGTCGGATATACGCTTCGGCTGTTTGAAGACGAAGATCTCTTAAGGAAATCAAATACGAATCACGAGCCCTTTCAAAGAGATCGCGAGCCGCGGCTATTTCAGGCACACGGCCTGGATCAATCAATTTCCAATTAAGTTGCGCTGAAAAATTGGCGGAAGTGATCTCAGTTCTGGTGAGGCGTCCATCTTCAACCTCAAGATCGGTGAAGGGGTTCACAAAATCTGATTGATTGGAATCTGATTGATTGGAACCTGATTGATTGGAAAGTGATCTCTGTAAATCAGATCGACTGGAGTTAAACCTCTGTGATTCACCCGCCAGATACTGGGGGAGACCATTGGCACTGAGATTGAGATTGGGATACCAACTTGAAATTGCCGCTCGCAGGCTCGACTTGGCCTGCTGCACTTCGAGAGCGACAGCTTTCAGATTGGGATTATTGACTTCAGCAAGTCGTTCGACTTCAGCCAGTGTGAGCGGTCTGAGCTCACGAATTCGAACCTGATCAGGCTGATTGGGCAAGGCAAGACTCGGCGGCGCCTGGAGCCCATCGAGCGTTTCGGGCAAGGTTGTTGCCGCTGGGGGAAGCAGGGAAGGATCCGCCTGTGGCCTGGATCCTTTCAGATCAATGGCATTGGGGAGGGTGTTCTGATCAATCAGCGACGAGCCATTGTCTGCGGAGACATCAGAAGGCTCCTGAGCTAGAGCACTTGCTGCGATGTCGACGGGCACCATGCCTGCAATCAGAAGAAGGCTTGCAGCAGTCCGACGCACATCAAAAACCGAGCTTGGCGGAGTTTAGGTGGTTTTCTCCGGATCTCCGAGCACAGCAGCCACGATGTCAGCTGCTCCATGCACGATTCGAATGGGGACAGGAAGCTGTGCCTGAACCTGATCCAAGGTCATGTCATCCAGAAACACAGGCTGCCCCTGCCGCAACATCACCGATGGCAAAAGCAACTGATCACCCAGGTCCTGATCCTTGAGGCCATCCAGCAGATCCTGGCCAGTCAGCAGCCCGGTGACCACCTGATCCTGCCCCCAGTAGGGACTGGGTAGACCATGCATTCGCAAGCTGACGCCTTCAATCCTGTTCAAACGTTTGGTCACCGTCTCCAGAGCACGGTCCACAAGTCTCCCGACAACCCAGCTGCTGCGCAGCGGCTCAGCGACACGCTCAGGAAGTGATTCGGTGGCCTCATCCAGAGATTCGAGAAACGCTCGAATCGTTCCCACACCATTTTCCTGCTGAGGAAGATCCTCGTAGCTGCAGCGAGGTGGCAAGGCACGGCCTGCGATCAGGTACCACTCATCCGACAACCAGACAAATCGACTGCCGAAGCGCTCCTGGAATTCAGCCTGGAGAGGTTCCACCGCATCAATCACCCGCTCGGCATCCTCCGGAGTGACCGCTCGCAATCCATCGCCCGGAGGTCGGAAACGTGTCAGGCCCACCGGTACAACGGCAGCTGATAGCACGGCAGGCCACTCAACACCTGCAAACCCGGCAAGATCCCGAAGAGTGTTCAGCAGTGCATCGCCATCGTTGAGTCCTGGACACACCACAACCTGGGCATGGATCTGCAGATCCCTCTGAGCGAACCACTTCAGCTGCTCCAACAGCCTCCCGGCTCTTGGATTCTCGAGAAGAGTGGAGCGCAGATCGGGATCGGTGGCATGCACCGAAACGAACAGCGGTGTCAGCCTTTGCTGCTCAATCCGGTCCCAGTCGGAATCACTGAGGTTGGTGAGAGTGAGATAGGAGCCGTAGAGAAAACTGAGCCGATAGTCATCGTCCTTGAGATAGAGACTGTCGCGATGACCCGGTGGCTGTTGATCAATGAAACAGAAAGGGCAGCGGTTGGTGCACTGGCGAAGGCCATCAAACAGGGCTTCCGTAAAAGCAAGACCGAGCCCGTCATCGGCATCTTTTTCCAGCTCCACGCAGTGCAGCTCACCGGCGCTGTCACGAACTTCGAGCGTCAGCTCCTCATCACCGATGAGATATCGGTAATCAATGAGATCGCGAGGACGCACACCATTAATGCTCAGCAGTTGATCCCCGGGCTCGAATCCCAGTTCCTCTCCGATTGAACCTGCCTCGACGGAAGCCACCACCGCAGGCTCTGGCTGCCGAGAAGGACTCGCGGGATCCAGAGCTGTGACAGCAACCCCTGCGGAGGGCTCATTCCACACAGCGAGCAGTCGACTGTTATCAGTTTGAGCCTGCGCCGGACCACCACACCAGCAGCAACACGCCAAACAGGAGTCGATAGATCACAAAAATCCAGGTGCTGTGACGCTGCAGGTACTTCAGCAGCCAGTCGATGGCCAGCCAGGAGACCACTGCAGCGGAGAGGATTCCGAGCAACAGCGGCAACGCGCCGCCTGGGCTGGGCTGGCTGAAGGCGTCCTTCAGTTGCACGAACCCCGCCAGGGTGATGGCTGGGATGCCCAGCAGAAAGGAGAAACGGGCTGCATCCGGTCGCTTCCAACCATCAAATAATGATGCGGTGAGCGTGCTTCCAGACCGGGACACTCCAGGAATCAGTGCAAGCACCTGAGCGAGACCGACCACAAGACCATCACGCCCCTGAACCTGGTCAAGCCGTTTGAGACGCGGGCCCAGCTGCTCGGCCAGGGCCAGCAGCAACGCCATCACGATCGACACAACTGCGATTACCGGTTCGCTGCGCAGTGGCGACGTTTCGTAGCCGGGCCAGAACATCTTGATGCCAAGCCCCACCACCAGGATCGGCAGGGTGCCAATGGCCATGGCAATCCCGAGGCGGGCTTCCGGTTCTCGCCACTGACCTCTCGTGAGTGCACCGCTGATTCCCCTCCAGACCCCCAGGAGGTCGTCGCGGAAATAGCCAATGACAGCGACGATGCTGCCCAGCTGGATCACTGCAGTGGCGGACACGCCCGGGTCCTCCCAACCGGCGAGTGCGGGCACCACCTTCAGATGAGCCGTGCTGCTGATGGGCAGAAACTCAGTGAGCCCCTGCACAACACCCAACACGACATTTCTCCAGATGGCCTCGAAAAGCCCGGGATCTGACACCTCTGACGTCCTGAACGAAGGCTCCAGAACGCTATCGCCGGATCCAACATCCAATGACATCAGCGACCTCACAAAAACCCTCAACCAGGCGGAAATCTTCTAAGGTCACAGTCCTTTCTTCACATTCGGGTGGGAGTGGACCGTTGTTCAGTGGGCTGATACGCAACCAGGCCTTCGCTGAGCCGGTTCAGCCGCTCTCCCTGGGGCGCATAAGTCTGCCCTTCTGGGCATCGGCATTGGTCGTGCTGCCAGTGTTCGTTCAGGCTCCATGGGTTCGCATTCAACCGTTCACCTCCTGCCTGTTCGGCCTGGTGCTCCTCGGTGTGGGAGTGATCACCAATGCGATCGCACCCAGGAAAGGTCAGGACTTTGGGGCACTGCTGGTCGGATTCAGTGGCAGCTGGTTGGCCGGCAGCCTTTTCTGGGGATGGTTGGCGAGTCATCCACTGCTGCATGTTCCGGTTGAGGCCTTCGCACTGCCTCTGGCAATCACCGGTCTGCAGACGCGCTGGCGGCTTGGCTGTGCCTTTTATCTCGCATCTTTACTGGGAACGGCCTTCACCGACCTGGCCATGGCACTCACTGGCGTCATGGGGCTCTGGCCTGCAGTGATTGCTGCTTCCCCCACAGAAGCAACTGTTCTCCTGCAGGATGCTGCCGTCTGTGTGCTGAGGCCAAGTTCTCTCTTAACGGTCTCTGCTGCAGGTTTGATCATTCTTCAGCTGGTTCAGTACTGCAGACATCGCAGCACTCTTTCTGTTTCGACTGACAAGGCCTGGAGTATTGCTGCAGCGGTGTTATTCACAACTCTTTTAATCGACGGCTTATTCCTGTCGTTGTCGTTGTTCGCGCCGGAACTGAGCGGACTGGTCTGAAACGAACTGCAAAAAACTGCGACTGCTCGCAACAGTTCCGGGCGATGGCACTTGTATGGTTTGCAGATCGGCATCGCCGGTAATCATCCCGTTCCGATCCTCAAGACGGAGAGTTCCATGAAGCGTCTGCTGTCCTGGCTGACAGGCATTCTTGTGATGGCAGGTCTGCTGATGGGCCTGTTACTACCCGCGAGCGTTCAGGCTGCTGACATCCGCAACGTGGCCGACGACAAGATCGCCGAGCGTGGCGAAAAGGTGGATCTGAACAATTCCTCTGTGCGTCGGTTTCAGCAGTTCCCTGGTATGTATCCCACCCTCGCCGGCAAAATCGTGCTGGGTGGCCCCTACGAGAGTGTTGATGACGTTCTCTCCCTGGATCTGACCGACCGCCAGAAAGAGCTATTCGACAAATACCGTGAGAACTTCACCGTTACGGAACCGTCGATAGCTCTCAACGAAGGATTCGACCGGATCAACGATGGGCAGTACCGCTGAGGCAGTTTTCTGAAAACGCCGATCTCCACTGATTGGAATGCCTGGATTGCGGTGAAACCGCCGGATAACCCGGCGGTTTTTTGGTGGTGAAATGAAACCCTCTGACCCTGGCAGCGAACCCATTCCCTCAGGTCCTTGGGACGTGGTGGTGGTAGGCGCCGGGGCCGCAGGCCTGATGACCTGTCTTGAACTGCCCGCCGGACTTCGAGTGCTGCTGGTCAATCGCAACACCAGCAGGCGTTCATCGAGCCGATGGGCTCAGGGCGGAATCGCTTCAGTGACGCGTCGGGATGACAACAGCGACAGCCATGCGACAGACACCATCCACGCCGGTGCCGGCCTCTGCGACGGTGATTCCGTTCGCTTTCTTGTTGAACAGGCACCGCAGTGCGTCGACAGGCTGCTCGAGCTGGGGATGGATTTCGACCGGAACAGCGACGGGAGTCTGGCCACCACACTCGAGGCTGCCCACAGCCATCATCGCGTGCTGCATGTCCAGGACCGAACCGGCCATGCGCTGGTCGATGTGCTGCGACAGCGCGCCGAGCAAAGGCCTGGGTTACTGCATCGCAGGGGTGTTCGCGTCAGCCAGCTCTGGGTAGAGAACGGACGGTGCTGCGGTGTGCAGGTTCTGGATGGGTTCAGGCTGCAATGGATCCGAGCCAGAGCAGTGATCCTGGCCACCGGAGGCGGGGGTCACCTTTACACCAACACCACCAATCCCGCCCAAGCCGCGGGGGAGGGAATCGCCCTGGCCTGGGCTGCCGGGGCCGCGGTTGAAGATCTCGAGTTTGTCCAGTTTCATCCCACTGCACTAAAGCTTCCTGGAGCTCCCTGTTTTCTGATCTCAGAAGCAGTTCGCGGAGAAGGAGCAAGACTTGTGGACGCAGCCGGGAACAGTCCGGTCAATCAACTTCCAGGAGCTGATCTTGCGCCCAGAGACCAGGTCAGTCGTGCACTGTTGAAATGCATGCGCCTCCAGGGCGTCGACCACGTCGGTCTGGACCTTTCAGGAATTCCTCGCGACCAGGCTGAGCGCCGATTCCCAACCATTCTGGAGCGATGCCGCAACCACAATCTCAATCCTCTTGAGCAACCAATTCCAGTGGCTCCTGCAGCCCATTACTGGATGGGAGGCGTGGCAACCGATCTCAATGCCGCCACATCACTGCCAGGCCTTTACGCAGTGGGAGAGGTGGCCTGCACCGGTCTGCACGGTGCCAATCGTCTGGCCAGCAACTCACTGATGGAATGCCTGGTTTTTGCTCGCCAACTGGGAGCGATCGACCTGCCAGCTGTTTCAGCTGCCGACAAGCACTGGAAAACTCGGGGACACAGCATCAGCACCACTCAGACCAATGCCCGCAGCAACATCGGTATGGGCGAATTAACGCGCAAAATCGCGAATTTGAGAGAACAGTGCTGGGACGTGGCTGGGGTCAATCGCTCCAGAGTCGGGATGCAGACACTGCTGAAGTTGACCACAAAAGCAATGAACCCTCTGGAGCAGGAGGAGCTCCTTTGCATGGTCAACCAACAGTCCCATCAGCAACTTCTGGAGCTTGAGGAGCCCAGCCGCCAGGAGCTGAACCTCTTGCTTGATCTTGCCCATCGCCAGCGCACCACTGCACTGCTTCTGGAAGCCTGTCTGTTCAGAACCGAAAGTCGCGGAGGGCACTTCCGCAGTGATGCTCCCAGTTGCCTTCCCCAATGGCGTCGACACAGTCGGCAGCTCAGAGGAGAAGGAATCAAGACCCGCTGCGTCACTGAATAACCAGCACGCTGTGCGGACAAACTGTGCAAAAGCAGACAGCGGATGAAGGCACTCAGAAGTTGTTGTCTCCCTTGAAGCCGGAGAGATCAGCCAGTGTTTTCAGATCCTTCACACCCGAATCAAGCTTGCCGTTGATCTCCCAGGTGGGAAAACCTTCAATCTTTTTGCTCTGGCAGAGGGCGCGTTGGCTGTTTTGACCATCCTCCGCACATTCAATGACGGTGAGCTTGCTGGAAGCCTCCTGACCGAAGTCCTCCTTCTGCTCATGACAATGAGGGCACCAGTAGGCGCTGTACATGACAGCTCCCGTTGCGGTGAGATGTTCTGCAAGAGCAACTTTCGCCGGTGAGCTTGCTGTGGTGACCACAGGAGGCGCACCGGAACCGGGCATGGCCGCTTCCGGCCGTTCAGGGTCAAGAACCGAAGCCCAGATGAGACTGCCCAGCAGCACAGCCAGCGCCAGCAGAACTCCACGGAACACAAGCTGGGAGAAGTCGTCCCATCCACCACCGATCACGGCAAGGATCAGCAGCAGAACCGACAGCACTGCCGACAGCACGCAGAAGAAACAGAAGGCCTGGATCTTGAAGACCATCAGGCCCAGCAACACCATGCTGAAAACAGCCATTCCGAGGGACACGGTGAAGAGCCCCCACCAGCTCCGGCGGGAGAGATCGTTGCGATTGTCCGCCAGGCCGGGAAGCAACGGCACGAGGGCCATCACCAGAACGGCGAGATAGGCCAGCAAACCGACGAAGGAGAGCGGAATGCTGAAGGCATTTGTCAGAGAAAGGGTGCCCCAGGGGCTATTGAGGACCTTGTCACACCCGTCAGCGCCCACCGGGCAGGTGAGATTGCCGATCATCCCCCAGCGTTCAAGGGTGATCGAACCGGTGTCGATCACCCCCACGGTCGCCAGCACCGCCATGCTGATACGCGCCCATTTGAAACCCTGGTCCTGACGACGTCGGCTGGTGAGTCGGGTGGTGCCCATGCGCACTGAACTGATTTCTGAAATTTTGGCAGGCATCAGCACGAGATTTATGGTGATGATTGATCCGCAGTGCCCATGTCCCCGGACCAACTTCCCGGCAGCGGCATGGCCAGCACGAGGCCGACCGTTGCTTTCGCCCATCTGGGATGCGAAAAGAACCGGGTTGATACCGAACACATGCTCGGCCTGCTGACACGAGCCGGCTATGGCGTCAGCAGCGATGAAAGCGACGCCAACGTGGTGGTGGTCAACACCTGCAGCTTCATCCAGGAAGCGCGTGAGGAATCGGTCCGCACACTCGTTGGCTTAGCGGAACAAGGCAAGGAACTGATCATCGCCGGCTGCCTGGCACAGCATTTTCAGGAGGAGCTGCTCGATTCCCTACCCGAAGCCAAAGCCATCGTGGGGACAGGCGATTACCAGCACATTGTGGAGGTGCTGGAACGGGTTGAAGCCGGAGAACGCGTCAATCGAGTCAGCAAGAACCCGACGTTTGTCGGCGACGAAACACTGCCGAGATACCGCACCACTGGAGAAGCGGTTGCCTATCTCAAAGTGGCTGAAGGCTGTGACTATCGCTGCGCGTTCTGCATCATTCCGCATCTGCGCGGCAATCAGCGATCAAGGACGATCGAATCGATCGTTGCAGAAGCCCATCAACTGGCTGAGCAGGGTGTTCAGGAACTGATTCTGATCAGCCAGATCACCACCAATTACGGGCTGGACATCTACGGGCGCCCTCGCCTTGCAGACCTGCTCAGGGCCCTGGGTGAGGTGGAGATTCCCTGGATCCGGGTGCATTACGCCTACCCGACAGGCCTGACCGCTGAAGTTATCTCGGCTTACAGGGATGTCCCCAATGTTCTTCCATACCTCGACCTGCCCCTCCAGCACAGCCATCCCAAAGTGCTGAGAGCCATGAATCGTCCCTGGCAGGCGGATGTGAACGAACGACTGATGCATCAGTTAAGGGAGCAGTTACCGGATGCCGTGATGCGCACCACGCTGATCGTGGGCTTTCCCGGTGAAACGGAAGAGCAGTTCGAGCACCTGGCTGGGTTCCTTGAGAGTCAGCGCTTCGATCATGTGGGGGTTTTCACTTACTCAGCGGAGGAGGGAACCGCCGCGGCCAAGCTCCCGAATCCGGTGCCAGCTGAGATTGCCACCGCCAGAAAAGATCGGCTGATGACGCTGCAACAACCGATCTCTGCCGAAGCCAACACCCGCTGGGTGGGGCGAACCGTTGATGTGCTGATCGAACAACACAACCCACGAACCGGAGCCATGATCGGGCGCTGTGCCCGATTCGCTCCTGAAGTCGATGGCGAAGTGCAGGTGCAGCCCCGCGCGGATGGCCTGCAAGCCGGGCCGGGGACCATGGTGCCGGTTCGGATCAATGGAGCAGACATCTATGACCTGAGAGGCGAAATCGTGGGTGCCACCGAAATGGTGGCTTCCGCTCGCACCAGCCAGTGAGCAACACGTCATCGCATGAGCGCCAACGTCTCATCTTCCTGATCGCTTCAGGGTTGAGCACTGCCGGTTCCTTTGCAGGTCTCACCGCCAAGGGCTGGATCCTGATGGATGAAACCAAGGAACCCATGGTGCTGGCTCTGCATTTCGCCGCACTTTCACTGCCAACCATGCTGGTGAGCGGACCAGCCGGCGTAAGGACCGATCGTGTTGGCTGCGAGCGGGTGTTGATCCAGGCACAGTGGGCACTTCTTGGAGCCGGCCTGTTGGGGGCTTTCTCCATTCCAGTGCTTGATGGACAGCCACAGGTCCTGATGCTGCTGGCCAGCACCTTGCTGGTGGGAATCGCCGGGGCCTATGAACTCACTGCTCGCAATAAATACTGCGCTCTGCTGGTCGATGACAACTCCGAACTGGCGCCTTTTCTGACGAGCTTCTCGGTGGTCTTCAACGTCGGGAAACTGGTGGGACCACTCCTGGGCGGTTTACTGATCACACTCACAGGACCGGCCACGGCACTCACTCTGGATGCGGCGACTTATCTGATGCCGATCGCCAGTGTGATCTGGTTGCTGCATCCGAGAACGGAACTGGAAATGCGCAGTGCTCCCGGCGAAAAGGCATCGCTGCGGGTGGCCTGGCGGGAATGCGGCAGCAGCTTGCGACACGTGCTGATGTTCACAGGCCTGATGTGCGTAGTTGGTTTCTTCCACCCGGGACTCGGCCCTTTGATCGCCGCCCGAGAGCTGGGTGATGCGCCGATGGACCTTGCAGTATTCACAAGCGTTCTGGCCCTTGGAAGCATCGCTGGGGGACTGCTTCTGCAACGCAACAGCCATCGTTTCTGCAGAAGGCCCTCACTGACTCTGGCCGGTTTTGCGCTGGTGACTGCCGTGGCTCAGCTCGGCATGGCGATTGGAGGAGATGCTTCCTTCTTGCTCACGATGACGCTGCTGATCGGTGCCGGAACCGCGGGGCTGCTGAGCAGCAGCAACCTGATCACTCAGGTTGGCTCCAGCCAGGCCCTGCGTGGACGGATGGCCGGCCTTGGACAGATTGCCTTTCTTGGCGGCGGCGGCATCAGTGGTCTGATCGCCGCAGTTCTGACTGACACCATGGGGCTTCAGGCAACGTTTGCCATCAGTGGCACCCTTGGAGTCGTTCTGGCGCTGCTTGAGATCTGGCGCCGCGGTGGAACAGTCCTGAACGAAGTCAGATCAGTTTGATCCGGCGAAGCACAAAACTGATCGTCACAGCGGTGGTGAGTCCGGCTCCGACCAGACCCAGGTAGATGAGGACGCCCATGCCTGTCACAGATTGCAGCACCCATTAGATCAGAGATCTGGTCTGGAATCAGCAGATCCCCCTTAAGCTTCTGCACAACGAAATCAAATAAAAACGGAAGGTTCTGTCCGCAGGGTCGACCGCACGTCACAGACAGACCACTTTCTCGTTTCAGATCATGCGCACCTTATTCATCTATCCCCTCTTCCCGAAAACCTTCTGGAGTTACGAGAAGATTCTGGAACTGGTGAATCGCAAGGTGCTCCTGCCTCCTCTGGGGCTGGTGACTGTGGCGGCTCTGCTTCCCCAGGAATGGGACATGAAGCTCGTCGACCGCAACGTCCGGGAAATCACCGAAGACGAATGGAACTGGGCAGAGCTTGTGGTGATCTCTGGAATGATCGTCCAGAAAGATGACATGCAGGTTCAGATCGCCGAAGCCAAGCGTCGAGGACTGCCTGTAGCCGTGGGAGGTCCTTACGCCAGTTCAACGCCGGATGCCCCGGAAATCGCCCAAGCCGACTTCAAGGTGCTCGATGAGGGTGAAATCACACTGCCGATGTTCATCGAAGCGATCCAGCGCGGTGACAGTGGTGGTCGGTTTAGCGCGGAAGGTGACAAGCCAGATGTGACCTCCACTCCCATCCCCCGCTTCGATCTGCTGCAGCTCGAGGCCTACGACTCGATGAGCGTTCAGTTCTCGAGGGGATGTCCGTTCAACTGCGAGTTCTGCGACATCATCGTGCTCTACGGACGCAAGCCGCGCACGAAAAAACCGGAACAGCTGATCGCGGAGTTGCAGTATCTGCACGACCTCGGCTGGAGGCGATCGATCTTCCTCGTCGACGACAATTTCATCGGCAATAAGCGCAACGCCAAGCAGCTACTCCCCCAGATCAGAGAGTTCCAGGAAGAGCGCGGGTATCCCTTCAGTTTTGCCACTGAAGCTTCAGTGGACTTGGCCGACGACGAAGAGATGATGCGCATGATGCACGAAGCGCGTTTTGAGAGTGTTTTCCTAGGTATCGAAACCCCTGATGAGGCGAGTCTCGAAACCTCTCGAAAACTTCAGAACACGCGCAATCCTCTCGATGCGGCAGTTGACAGGATCACCGCCAATGGGATTCGGGTGATGGCAGGTTTCATCATCGGTTTCGACGGTGAAAAAGATGGCGCCGGTCGACGCATCGTTGAATTCGTGACCAGAACCGGAATCCCCGCAGCCATGATGGGCATGTTGCAGGCGCTCCCAAATACAGCGCTCTGGCATCGCCTTGAGAAAGAGGGCCGACTGATCCAGGACGAGTCCGCAGCCAAGGGTGTGAACCAGACCAACCTGCTCAATTTCAAACCCACACGCCCAATTCGGGACATAGCCAACGAATACGTTGAAGCGTTCTGTGCTCTCTACGAACCCAACGCGTACATGGATCGGGTCTATTCCTACTACCTGAAGATGGGCGCACCCCGCTGGAAGGGCACATCAAAACTGCCCACCTGGACTGATATCAGAGCGTTGTCAATCGTGGTCTGGAGGCAGGGAATCAAACGGAACACCCGCAGTCGCTTCTGGCGTTACATGCTGAGCATGGCTCGACGCAATCCAGCGATGCTGGAACAGTTCCTGGTGGTGCTGGCCCACAACGAGCACTTCCTTGAATACCGCGCGATCGTGCAACGCGAAATCCGTGAACAGCTGGAATCACTGCCTCCAGAAGAACCCAGCACATCACGAGAGCTGCTGACAGCCTGATCTGATTCAGTCCTGCCTGTAAGGCACTCCGGCTTTCAGGCAGGCTTCAGCTTTCTGGAGCTCTCTACCTAGATAGAGAGCATGGTCGAGACGGCTGAGGGGCACAGACCCGTTGACTTCGGTCAGAGCGATTCCAAGCTCCTTGGCTGTTCTGCCGCGGAAGCATGTGGTGGGCGAACGTGGACCGCCGCCACGGCATGACAGAACTTCCCCAGTTTCCGGATCAGTGGCACGACCTCGTTCATCCACATCATTGCTGTAATGCTCAGCCACGAGTTCGCCAGCTTCAGCATCCAGCTTGATCAGGAAATAACCAGACGGATCAAGCTCGATGAAACGCTGCGAAAGCTGGTCATCGAGTGGAGAAGTGCCTTCTGTCATCAGAACACCTTACAAATGATCGCCTCAGACCATCAATTCGGGCGGCTTGGTGCGGAAGGGAAGTTCGGCGTTGATGGCCACAATCTCCTCCTCCATCAGACCATTCGCTCTCGGCAGCCAGGAACGGATCAGTCCATCCATGCGAGGGTCATACCAGCGATGCAGGCTGGTCCGAGGTTGAGCTACAAAGCCACGTCTTCGTTTGTGACTGCCACCAGCCCCTGGATCAAAGCTGTGCAGGCCCTGATGCAGCGCCCATTCGATTGGCGCGTAGTAACAGACCTCAAAATGAAGACAATCAATCTCTTCCTCACTGCCCCAGTAGCGCCCCCAGAGACGGGAATCATCCTGGACACAAAGAGACATCGCCACCGGTTGCAAAGGATCTCCGCGGTGGGCACTGAACAGCACCACATGCTCAGCCAATCCTGGAGAACTCAGTTGATCAAAAAATGAACCCTGGAGATATTTGCTTCCCCACGGACCCCAGCGAGCGCAATGTTGCTCATAAAAGCGATGCATTCGAACCAGAAGCTCTGAGGTGAGTTCTGAACCTGTCAGTGGCGTCACCACCAGTCCGGCCTCTGCCACGGCCTTGCGTTCCCGCTTGATGTTGCGCCTCTGATTGGCATTGAAGCCAGCAAGATAGTCTCTGAAATCTTTCTGACCTTCTGCAGACCAGAGGCTCTGGTGATTCACCCAGCCCGCACAACCCGCCTCCTCCGCCAAGGGCTGCCAGAGAGGATCCACATAGAGAAAATTGCAGCTGAGAATGTTATTGCGATCGGCAAACTCGTCGATCAGTCGAAGCATCGTGACGGTGATGTCCTGCTCATCTTCATTCGAATGGATATAAAAGCGATAACCCTCAACAGGGCTTACAGGACTCATTCCAATCAGTTTTGGGTAGTAACGAAGTCCCAGATCACCCGCCAAACGTGCGAATGACTGATCAAAGATGAATTCGCCGTAGCTGTGACCCTTGAGATAAAGAGGGGCAACTGCAATCAGGGTTTCTTCGTCTCTCCAGAGCGAAAGGTGCAGTGGCTGCCAGCCCTGATCTGGAGCAACGCTGCCCGAGGTTTCCAGAGCTTCCAGCCAGGACCATCGATAAAAAGGGCTGGCCTGCCCAGCGAGCAACTCCTCCCATTGCGATTGAGGAATCTCATGGATGCTTCGATGCCAACGAGCCGTGAGCGATGCCATCCAGGGCCAATTGAAACGCCTCGGCAATGACACTAACCAGCGAAACTTCAAGGGGAGACAATGAAGATGCGTTTGGGCCCAAGTCATGCCCAGATCGTCTCGGCACAACCTGGGATGGATCACAGCTCTGTTGCTCTCTCCGGTGCTGCTGGAGGTGGGCCCAATGCATCAAACCGCCATGGCAGGGCTGTTCCAGCCGTTGATTCAGCTGCTGCAACCACGGATCGAACGTCAGCTTGTGAGCCAGTGTCGTCAGCTGGCTGAACAGGCTCTGGATGGCGTTGCTGACGAGATCGCTCCGAAAAGCTGGTTGAACAGCGCCGTTGAGCAGCCCTGCCGGACACTGGCCCGCCCTGTGAGCGAGTGTCTGATCAGGGAAACCAGCCGCAGTGGCAGGGAACTCGGAGTGCTGACGGAACTGCTGAGGGGGAAGGTCGGTGACGATGCGGCTGTGGTGATTCAACGTTGCCTGGCATCACTGACCGGCCTGCCCCAATCAAGCCTGAAGCAGATACCCGTTCAGGAACTGATGGAGCGATTGCGGCAGTAATGCACAAGGAGTTCGTTGTCTCCGAGGGAACGGGCATCGATGAGAGTCCATGCCTGAGAGGACGCCAGTGGTGGAGGGAGTGGCGTGTCCGACTGCAGCAACCAATGGAAGGATCCGCCGAGGATCCTGGGGCAGAGAGTCAGTTGCAGCTCATCAACCGCATCCTGAGCGAGCAAGGAGTGCGTCAGGACAGCTCCACCCAGCAGAGCCAGACGAACCCAGCCTTTGGAGACCAGTTGCTTCAGCGTTTCGCCCCAGCTGGATGCCAATCGAAACGATGACTTGAATCCAGGAACAGCCCCGTTGCCTGCTGACAACAGATGTCGTTCGAAAGGTTGCTGAAAAAAAGGCCACTCCAGAGGAAATCCAGCATCTCGACTGACAACCAGTGCTGCCGGCTGAGGCGAGCGACCCTCGACCTGGCGTTGGTTCAGCAGGTCCCGATCACGGATCAGACAGCTGGAGCGATGGGCTCTGAGTGTTCCTGCTCCGATCAGGACAGCATCACTCCAGGCGAGCGCTTCCTCAAGAACACGACGATCTCCTGATCCACCCAGCTGAGCAGCTCCACCTCCCGATGGAGCCAGTCGTCCATCGAGACTGACGGCCAGCACCAGACGCACCGTGGGCTGCTGAGGAAATGAAGGCAATTCAGACAGGAACGGCTGCCTCAAGAGCCGAAGGAGTCATCTCAAGCTGAGGTACTTCTGCGTAGACCTCAGCCGCGTTGTTGGGACTTTCCTGCAGGCGCACCTTGTGAAGGCTGGCACCAATCGCCTTGATCGGGGAGGACAGTCGGTCCGCGATATGCAGCGCGATGTTCTCTGCTGTGGGAACACATTCAGCGAAGAAAGGCACATCCTTGTTGAGAAATGTGTGGTCAAAGGGCTCGACCACAAGATCGTCGACAAGGCGTTGCAGCGCAGAGAGATCGCAGACCATGCCAGACCTTGGATCGATGGGACCGCGCACCGTGACATCCACCAGATAATTATGGCCATGACCATGTGGACGGGCGCACTTGCCGTAGATGCGCTCGTTTTCCTCCTGGCTGAGCTCAGGTCTTGCCAGACGATGGGCAGCGGCGAAGTGGGTGCGAATCGTGAGGAAGGCGTCCATGGGATGTCCGAGATAGTCGGCCCAGAGGCCTGGTTGTTCGTAAAGGCGCAATGCCGTGATGGGCAGATGCGGACTCAACCGAGCCCAGATCTGCCGGACGATGGCCTCCGTGGTGGGCAGGCAGCCCTCCGGCTTCGACACATCAAATTCGGGCCAGGCGTCGTTGAGAAAGCGAAAGTCGAGCTGACCAGTCACTTCGCTGCGAATGGCGTGCTTCACCTCAGAGAGATTGAGCACCATGCCGTGCGCATCAAGACCACCAGCCATTGACACGATCAGCTCGTAGTTGTGACCATGCCCTGGAGCCAGCGCACAGGGCCCGAAACGGGCGGCGTTGTCATCTGCGGACAACTCAGGCAACCAGTAACGGTGACTTGCGCTGAAACAGGCGCGTCGAGTGATGACGCAGCCACGTCCCCGGCCATGACGTGCAGGTGACTTCATTTCAGTCATGTGACGGTCCGGCCAGAAGGCATCCTAATGAGCTACCGGCGATTCCGAGTCATGGCGGAGACCACTCCAACTCTGCGGCAGCGTCTGGGGGGACGCAGTCTGTATCTGGTGGGCATGATGGGCAGCGGCAAAACCAGCACAGGCAGGCCTCTGGCAGAAAGGCTGGGATACGGATTCGTCGACGCGGATGCCGTCATCGAACAGGTGGCCGGCTGCACCATCCCCGAGATCTTTGAACGTGATGGCGAAGAGAACTTCCGCACCCTTGAAACTCAGGTGCTGAGGTCCATCAGCGAACGTCATTCCCTTGTCGTGGCCACCGGTGGGGGGGTTGTCACCCGCACCGAAAACTGGGGAATGATGCACCAGGGCATTGTGATCTGGCTGGACGTCGAGCGCGGTCAGCTGCTGCAGCGTCTTCGCAACGACTCCACTCAGCGGCCGCTGCTGATGAAGGCAGACCCCGCCGAAACACTTGATCAGATCCTGGAGCAGCGTCGCCCCCTGTACGACGAGGCCGATCTCACAGTGGTCATTGAGTCAGAGTCACCGGCCGTTGTTGCGGACGGAATCCTTCAACTGCTGCCGAAGCTGATCAAGGATCCACCGAAAGAGCGCCCGGAATGAGTGTTAGGCGCCGGGTGGGTCAAGGCGCACCGCGTACCACTGCAGAGAGATTCCAGGCGAAATCTCCAGTTCACAGGCTGTATCCATCAGGCGAAGTGCCGCCTCCTCCGGGCTTGCGCAACCGCTGAGATCCGAAGGCCAGGGGGCAAGAGTCTTCAGTCTGCCTGCAAGCCATGTCAGGGTGTCTTCCGCTGTCAGCAGCTGCTCAGGCTCGCCTGGCACCAGCACCACGTAGTGATCAAGGGATCGAATCAGAGGGTCGGACATGGCAAAACCGTTGTTGACACTGCTGATCACCATGCTGCTGCAG
>NYZI01000145.1 GCA_002687115.1 Cyanobium sp. ARS6 | reverse complement strand
TTGGCGCACACCCTGGTCATCGTTGAGAGCCCCACCAAGGCCCGCACCATCCGTGGATTCCTTCCCAAGGACTTCCGGGTGGAGGCGTCCATGGGGCATGTGCGTGATCTCCCCAACAACGCCAGTGAGATTCCAGCGGCGCAAAAAGGCCAGAAATGGGCCAACCTCGGCGTCAACACCGAGTCGGATTTCGAGCCCCTCTATGTGGTGCCGAAGGACAAGAAAAAAACGGTGAAGGAGCTGAAGGACGCTCTTAAGGGTGCGGATCAGCTTCTGCTGGCGACTGATGAAGACCGGGAAGGCGAAAGCATCAGCTGGCACTTGCTGCAGCTGCTTGCGCCAAAGGTTCCGGTGAAAAGAATGGTGTTCCATGAGATCACCAAGGAGGCGATAGGGCGCGCTCTCGACCAGACCCGTGAGCTGGATATGGAACTGGTCCATGCCCAGGAAACACGGCGCATCCTTGATCGTCTGGTTGGATACACCCTCTCGCCTTTGCTGTGGAAGAAGGTGGCCTGGGGGCTGTCAGCGGGTCGCGTTCAGTCCGTGGCGGTCCGGCTGCTGGTGCAACGGGAACGCGCCCGTCGGGCATTCCGCAGCGGCAGCTACTGGGATCTCAAGGCCAGTCTTGAACAGAGCGGCAGTGGTTTCGACGCCAAGCTCACCCATCTTGCGGGGCAGCGCATTGCCACCGGCAATGATTTTGATGAAAACACAGGAGAGCTCAAGGCGGGCAGCAAGGTCCGCCTTCTCAGCGAAAGTGATGCCCAGGCACTCTCCGAAATGGTCAAGTCAGTGGCCTGGAGTGTCACCTCCGTGGAGGAAAAACCCACGGTGCGACGGCCTGTTCCACCATTCACAACCAGCACACTTCAGCAGGAGTCAAACCGCAAGCTTCGTCTCTCCGCGAGAGAAACAATGCGCTGCGCGCAGGGTCTCTATGAGCGCGGTTTCATCACCTACATGCGCACCGATTCGGTGCATCTCTCCGATCAGGCGATCAGCGCAGCCCGCAGCTGTGTGGAATCGCGATACGGCAAGGAGTATCTGAGCAAGGGGGCCAGGCAGTTCAGCACCAAGGCTCGAAACGCACAGGAGGCTCACGAAGCGATTCGTCCTGCCGGCGAGAGTTTTCGTGCGCCCCAGGAGACCGGTCTTGATGGCCGGGACCTCGCCCTGTACGAACTGATCTGGAAGCGCACCGTCGCGAGTCAGATGGCAGAAGCCCGGCTCACCATGCTGTCCATCGATCTGAGCGCTGCTGATGCAGTGTTCCGAGCCAATGGAAAGCGCATTGATTTTCCCGGTTTCTTCCGTGCCTATGTGGAGGGCAGTGATGATCCTGATGCGGCCCTGGAAGGCCAGGAAGTGTTGTTGCCCGGCCTCAAGCAGGGGGATTCTCCCAGCCTGAAAGATGTTGAGGCGCTCGGCCACCAGACCCAGCCTCCGGCTCGGTTTTCGGAAGCTTCTCTGGTCAAGATGCTCGAGAAGGAGGGGATCGGCAGGCCCTCCACCTATGCCTCGATCATCGGAACGATCGTGGATCGCGGCTATGCCGCGCTCCAGAACAATTCACTCACGCCAAGTTTCACCGCTTTCGCGGTCACAGCGTTGCTTGAAGAGCACTTCCCTGATCTTGTGGACACCTCCTTCACCGCAAGGATGGAGAACACCCTTGATGAGATCTCTCACGGCAAGGTGCAGTGGCTTCCCTATCTCGAGAGCTTCTACAAGGGCAATGAGGGACTGGAGTCTCAGGTGCATCTGCGGGAGGGTGATATCGACCCCGGCGCATCGCGCACGATCGATCTTGAGGGACTTCCCTGTGTGGTCAGGATCGGTCGCTTCGGTGCCTATCTCGAAGCGAAACGTGTCGGAGACGACGGTGAGGAGGAGTTGATCAAGGCCACCCTGCCTCGCGAGATCACTCCTGCTGATCTCGACCATGATCAGGCAGAGCTCATCCTCAAGCAGAAGGCTGATGGGCCTGAGGCTTTGGGTGAGGATCCGGAAACCGGCGATCTCGTTTATCTGCTGTTCGGTCAATACGGGCCCTATGTGCAGCGCGGGCAGGTGAGCGATGAGAACCCCAAGCCCAAGCGCGCGTCGCTCCCCAAGGGGGTGAAGCCTGAGGATCTCAGCCTCGACGACGCTCTTGGACTGCTGCGATTGCCCAGACTGCTTGGAGAACACCCTGACGGTGGCAGGGTCCAGGCAGGCCTGGGTCGTTTCGGCCCCTATGTGGTCTGGGACAAGGGAAAGAGCGAAAAGGATTACCGCTCGCTGAAGGGTGAGGACGATGTTCTTGCCGTTGGGCTTTCCCGTGCGCTTGAGCTGCTGGCCATGCCCAAACGTGGCAGAGGTGGTCGCACGGCACTCAAGGATCTCGGCAAGCCGGAAGGCAGTGACGAGACCGTGCAGGTCTACGACGGCCCCTACGGCCTGTATGTCAAGCAGGGCAAGATCAATGCCTCTCTTCCCGAAGGCAAGGGAGCGGATGACATCACCCTTGAGCAGGCGGTGGAGCTGCTGGAGGCCAAGGCAGCCACCAAGAAGGGTGGCCGCAAGGCTTCCAGCACCAAGAAACCTGCTGCAAAAAAAGCCGCAGCCAAGAAGCCCGCAGCCAAGAAGCCTGCGGCGAAGAAACCTCCCGCCACAACGAAGTCAGGCCGTCTGCGTGCCAGTGCCGTTCGTGTGATTCGCCCGGCCGACTCCTGATGAGCACCAGGCTGTTTGTCCTGTCGCTTGTGCCTTTGATGCTGCTGCAGGCCTGTGACGGCACGACCTTCGGCCAGCGGTTGTCTGAAAGCTTTGATGCTCAGTCAGGCACTCAGATAGGGGCTCAGTCCGAGGCGGCCAGCAAAACTTTCAGCCAGCCAGATCAAGATGACGCCGGATCAGGCGGCAGGGATGTTGCTGACAAGAACACACAGCCGGCCAGTTCGATCAACAGCGATCAGGCGGGAACGAAAGACAAGGCGGGGATCAATCAAAACGAGAAGTCAACTGAGGCCTCTCGCCAAGAGCGACCGGAGCTGTCCTCCACCAAGGGCAATGGCATGGATCGCGCCACCGCCACCGATGCCAATTCCGATTCCGCTGCGACGAAGGCTGCTCCTGAGCGCACATTGCCCTATCGCATCATGATTCGCCTCTCCGCAGCTGATCCAGCTGCTCCCGCTGAGGGAGTAACGGAAGCTCTGCGGCGTGCTGGTATTGGTTTTGAAGTGGAGACCATCGAAAAGCTGCCCTTGCGCGACCTGAATCAGTCGTCCAACCCCGCGCCGAAGCCTGCCTCCTGATGCGACCTGCTCTCAGCCATCGCCAGGCGCTGCGAATGATGGAATCCTCGTATCTGGCGGCTGCGGCTGCATTGATCTGGCTTGCTCTGTATTACCTACCGGTTGGTGGAGCGCTGTTCCGCCTGGCCCTGCCCCTGCCACTTGCCCTGCTGGCGGTCCGGCGAGGTGCCCGAGCGGGGGTCGAGGGTCTGGCGGTAGCGATTCTTCTGCTCATCGCCTTGATGGGTCCCGTCCGCGGACCCCTGATGTTGTTTCCCTACGGACTGCTCTCCGTCTGGCTCGGCTGGTGCTGGGTCCACCGCTGCAGCTGGTGGCTGAGCTGGGGGATTGGCCTGCTGATCGGTGCTGCCGGTTTCCTCGTGCGGGTTGTTGCTCTTTCGCTGTTGGTGGGTGAAAACCTCTGGGTGGTCATCACCCGCGCCGGTGCGGGACTACTCGACAGGTTGCTGGAACTGCTGCAGTTGCCACTCGCCCCAGATCTGCTGCTGGTTCAGTCGATGGCTCTCGCTCTCGTGCTCATCCAGCAGCTGGTGTACGTCCTCGCTCTCCACGCCCTGGCCTACTGGATTTTCCCCCGACTTCAGGCCCCCGTTCCTGACCCTCCCCCGCTGCTGCATGGACTGGTCGCCCTCGACCCCCTCTGACCTTCCGGTTGGTGTGCGTCGTCTCACAGGGTCGGCCACTACGGCTGACGCAAGCCGGTTTACAGCCATCTGGTCTGAGTTCGCCAAGCCTTTGCCGGACCTGCTTCTGGTTCTTGCGTCGACAAGGACAGCCGAGCAACAGGGAATCTCCGCCGCTGGGTGTACGCCAGAAGCTCGCCGCACAACGGCTCTGGGCGATGCGGAACTGCTGCTGACGGGGCCATCAGTACCGCCATGCTGGTCACTGCCACCTCTTCCGGCTGGCGTCTCACCCGCCCTGATCAGCTGGGTGGTCTGCCAGCAGCTTGGTCTCGATCCGCAGGTCGCTGCTCTCGGCCTGCCCGTTCCGCCTCACTTCCCCCATCTCCGCTTTGAAGATCCATGTGCCGGCCCCTCGGAGTGCGTCTCCAGCGGCTGTGCCATGCAGCTCGAACGGGTGCAGCAACTGGTGCATCGCGGTCGTCGTCTCGGGCGAGGACTGCGACGGCCGCTGGTGCTGGCGGAATCTGTTCCCGGCGGGACCACCACAGCCCTGGCTGTCCTGACAGGGCTGGGACTGCCTGTTCAGGCACTGGTCAGTGGCAGTGCCCTGCATCCACCCATGGCGCTCAAGCAGCGGCTGGTCAGCGAGGGGCTGTCTCGGCTTCCCTGCCGCCGTCACCTCGACGCACAGGCATTGCTTGCAGCAGTGGGTGATCCCTTTCAGGCCCTCTCCACAGGCATCTTGATCGGGGTGCTCGAGGCTGATCAGCCCGTTCTGCTGGCCGGTGGCAGTCAGATGGCTGCGGTGCTTGCACTGGCTCTTCATGCTCTTACAGCGGACCGTCGTCAGCAGCTCTGCGATCGGGTTCTGATCGGCACAACTGCATGGCTTGCCGCGGAACGGCTGCAGGCTGCAACGCCTGCCTCTTCCCTGGTGACGCTGCTCAGCAATCTGGAGCAGCATTACTCGGTCTCACTGCAGGCCTATGCCGCTGGTCTGCGCTTCTCCTCCAGTCGTCATTCCCGTCTGCGCGACTTCGAGCAGGGCCATGTGAAGGAAGGAGTAGGGGCTGGTGGACTGGCCCTGCTGGCTCAATGGCGAGGTGTTTCCGTCGACACACTGGTGCACTCCTGTGACCGGGCCTTCGATCAGTTGCTGGCGACAGACGACAAGGACACTGTCGCCCCGTAGGTTCGGATCATGAAGCCAGTTGTTCCGGCGCCATTGCTGAACCGTCGTCGGTTTCTCCGATTCGTCGCTGTGACAGCAGCGCTTGGGCTCAGCGGCTGCCGTCGGGGTGGTGC
The DNA here is from genome assembly GCA_002687115.1 of Cyanobium sp. ARS6. Classification (GTDB taxonomy): domain Bacteria; phylum Cyanobacteriota; class Cyanobacteriia; order PCC-6307; family Cyanobiaceae; genus Synechococcus_C. Next base: position 3,480 of record NYZI01000145.1, on the reverse strand, counting down.
GGTTCCCACTCTGCGCTCAATGCCGGAGGTCCTGCCGGCTCTCTGGCGTCGCGATCTGCCGGCACCCTGGCGTTTCACCGCGCTCTCTGGAGCAACTCCCCTGAAGAGTCCCTGGCCACCTCCAACGGACCTGCTGGCGCTGAATGATGGCTGGCTGTCAGTGATCAGCCCCGATCGTTTGCAGGCGATCGCCGCGGACGCCCTTCTGGCGAGGATGGGTTCCTCGGGAGAACGCTTCCTCAACGAGATGCCTTCGGTTTGGAGCAGCCTGCTGTTGCCGGTGGCGTTCAGTCCCTGGGTGATGGTGTTTCGGCGTGAAGGGAAGAACGCACCCGCTCCTGATGCCGGCTGGGATGCCTTGCTCGACCCGGCAGTCAAGGGCAAGCTGCTGCTGCCATCCAGCCCGAGGCTGCTGTGTTCAATCGCCCAGAGAATGGGTGATGGCGACTCCTTGCGGCGCCTGCGTCAGGCGGCCATCAGTTTTGATGACCGCTTCGGCATGAACTGGCTTCTGCAGGGTGATGCCAGGGTGGCCGTACTGCCTCTGCAACGCTGCATGGCGAGCCTTCAGCGTGATCCCAGACTCATCGCTGTGTTGCCGGAGCAGGGTTCGCCGCTGCACTGGACGCTGCTGGTTCGGCCTTCCCAGACCGCTGAACCCATCCCGCAGGACTGGGTGCTGAAAGCGTGGAAGCAACCGTTGCTGTCTCGGTTGTTGGCACAGGGTTGGATTCCGCCGCTGCCCAGGGACGAGCTCATCTCCGCAGAGACAAGGATCCCTCAACGGCTTCGCTCCCTGGTGGTCCCTCAGGAATCGCTCTGGCAGCGAAGTTGGACGCTGCCTCCGCCTGACTCTGCCGAGGTGCAACGTCTGCAGAAGCTCTGGGAAGCATCAGCTCCATAGCCGCCGGCGTGGAGCAGCTGCCAGAAGCCGATGCGTCTCCGCCAGCAGATCAGGAATCGGTAGCTGGTGCGGGCATCGCGGCAGGCAGTCACCGCAGCGGTCGCACTGGCTTGCATCAACCGTCTCCCACCAGTGACCGGCCCGCCCGATCAGGTTGTAGCGCTCCCCTGCGAATTCCATCAGGTCATGACCATGGGCAAGATTGCGCAACCTCAGAAGCTCTGGGATGGGTACATCGTTTGGACAGGGCAGGCAGGCACGGCACTGACCGCACAGCTCATGTCCCAGCCGACTCCCGCGCTGCTGCTCAAGATGAGCGAGTGCCCTCTTCTCCTCCGGATCCAGCGGACCGTCACTGGCAGCCAGCGACCGAGCCAGTTTGAGGTCGGCTGCGTTCCTGGCGCCCACAGTGAGTGTGCTGATGCCCGCCGCCAGCAGAAAGCGATAGGCCAGCTGCAGGGGCTGGAAGGGAGTGCAGTCAGTCTTCAGCTGCTCACTCGGTGCCTGGAGACGACCACCCTTGTCTGCCGGTGAAATCGCCAGCACGCCCATGGATCGATCGAGGGCCAGCTGTGCCAGCGGCATGCGTGTTGGGTCCAGGAGATGCAGATGCAGGCAACAGAACCTGAAGCGGTCACTGGCGATTGCACGCTCGATCAAGTCATACGAGCCATGGCTGCTGAAGCCAACCTGGCGGACCCTGCCGCTTGTGAGGGCCCAGTCGATCAGCCGGGCTCCCTCTCCCTGGAGCACCCAGTCGAGATGGCTGTCCAGGTTCAGGCCATGTATGGCCAGGTTATCCAGCGTGTCGATTCCGAGCTTGTCCAGGCTGGCTTCCAGAGCTCTGGTTCCCGAAAGAAAACTCTGCCCGGGAAGCAGCTTGCTGGTGATCACCCAGCCACCGCCGGAGGGAGCAGCTCCTTCCCTGTTGAGCTGTGCCAGGGCCTTGCCCAGAAAGGCTTCAGCGGGCCCATAGGCCGGGGCTGTCTCGAGATGGTTGATGCCAGCAGCCAGGGCTGCACGCAACACCTGCAGCATCTGGTCGGGAGCCTGCAGGGCGCGCATGGTGCCGAGTGTGAACAGGCTCACATCGGCTCCGTCGCCGAATGGGCGACGCAGAACAGGTCGGGGCAGTGTGCTGCTCAAGGGGCAGGAGGGTCGCCCTGGGAGTCCCTCGGATCTCCCGGTTGCCGTGATTCAAGATGTCGTCCAAGGGCTGCGGGACTGATCCCGTCGAGAAAGCGTCGGAATTCATCACGGTCCTCCGCATCCGCTTCAGCGTCCACTGCGATCGAGGCTTCCGCGACGACCTCCTCGAGCATCCAGATGCTGCTGCCGGTGCGAATGGCCAGTGCGATGGCATCACTGGGGCGTGCATCGATCTCCAGGCGGTTGTCATCCGGACAGACAGCAGGATCAGGCTCATCCGTTTCGGCCGCCGCGGTGTCGTGGTCGCTGTCGCACAGGCGCAGCACGGCTCTGAAGGTGCTGTCTTCGATCGCGTGAATGATCACACGCTCCAGCTTCAAACCACCTGCGTCGAGCAAGGAAGCCATCAGGTCATGGCTGAGGGGCCTGGGCTGAGGCGTGTCACTGAGGCCGGCCATGATGTTGTGCGCCTGTGCCTGGTCGATCCAGATCGGCACCTGACGGCTGCGGGAGGGATCACGCAGCAGCACGATCGGACTGCGGCTGCTGGCATCAAGGGCGATTCCCGCCACGCTCATCTCGATCAAGTACGGCTCCGCCGCTGTCTCGATTATGACCAGTGCAGAGGGGATGGAGATGGGCGATGTTCACGGGGTTGGTCCAGGCGGTGGGTCAGGTCGAACGACGTGGCCGCGCTCTGCTGGTCGACGGCTGCAGTGCTTTTGCTCCCCTGCAGCTTGGTGACAGCGTCGCGGTGGACGGGGTTTGTCTCACGGTGGCGTCACTGGTGGGAGACGGTTTTCTTGCCGATGTGAGTGAGGAGACGCTTCAGCGCACCACTCTCGGAGGGAAGGCCGCAGGAGGAGGATCTGTGAATCTCGAGCCAGCTCTGCGTCTCTCTGATCGTCTGGGAGGGCATCTTGTCAGCGGCCATGTGGACGGTATCGGTGAAGTGGTCGCTGTGGAGTCTCTGCCCCAGTCATGGCATCTGGAACTGCGCTGGCGGGATGCGGACTTCGGTCGCTACATCTGTGACAAAGCCAGTGTCGCGGTGAATGGCATCAGCCTCACGGTGGCGGGTTGTGCTGATGCAGGAGCACGCTTCTGGCTCGCCGTGATTCCGCACACGTGGTCGGTCACCGCCCTTCGTGATCTGCAGGTTGGCGATGAGGTGAATCTCGAAATCGATCTGCTGGCTCGCTACACCGAGAGGTTGATCAGTGCCGGGGGGGGCGAGAGCGAAGCACCGCCGATCAGCGCTGCCTGGCTCGCGGAGCACGGATGGAGCTGACCCTCAGGCACGAACCACGGCGGGATTCGTGAGGTCCCAATACCTTTCGGATGTTGTTCACTCTGAACTGTTCATGAATTCCGAGGACCGCTCCGAATCCCTGGGCACCTTCAAAGCCTTCTCGATCGCAGAGGGC
>NYZI01000144.1 GCA_002687115.1 Cyanobium sp. ARS6 | reverse complement strand
GCCAGCATCGGCCAGATACTTGGCGCAGGAAAGACCTGCCAGACCGGCCCCCGCGATGGCGACGCGCATGCTTCTGAACACAAGTTGAAAACAACCTTAAAAGGGGAGGTCTCCTCTCTGCTTCCTAAAGTCATCGACAACACGCCTGCGCGATCCTTCCATCGCTCCGCTGATTCATGGCCGAGACCCTGCTGAAAAGCACAACCCGCCACGTGCGCCTGTTCACGGCTCGGGTCGAAAATGGCGATCTGGTCGCTGACCCGAGCCGGCTCACCCTTGACCTGGATCCCGACAACGAATTCATCTGGTCTGACAGCACCGTCGCAACCGTTCAGGAACGCTTCCGCGAACTGGTCGAAAGCCATGCGGGTCAGGCGCTGAATGACTACAACCTGCGTCGTATCGGCACCGAACTCGAAGGCTGCATTCGCGAACTTCTTCAGGCCGGGAAGCTGAGTTACAACCCTGACTGCCGGGTCCTTAACTATTCGATGGGTCTTCCCAGGTCCCCTGAACTGCTGTGAGTCGTTCCCCCTACGACCGTTCCGGATCCGGCTACGACCGGAGAAACGGTGAACGCCGCCGTGACGAGTCCAGGAGAGATGACCGCCGAGAGATCAGGGGCTATGGAGGTCCACCACCACCGCCGAAGAACGGTGGCAACGGCATGAGCTTGAACACCGCCACCATCGCTGTTCTCGCCGGAGTGCTGATTGTGGGAATCGGCATCGGCAGTGCGGTCACCAGCACCACGCAGGGAGACCAGGGCAACATCGCCAGCTCTCAACAACTGGACATGGCGGTTCCAGACCCGGAATTCTGCAGACAGTGGGGTGCCAGTGCCTTCGTGATGGATATCGAGATGTACACAACGCTGAATCCATCCAGCAGTTTCGTGACACAGCCGACACTGCAGCCTGGATGCGTGATTCGACGAGAGAACTGGGCAGTGCTGCGCAAGGAAGGAGCCATCACCTCAGCGCAGGAACGCGAGTGCAAACAACGCATGAACACGTTTGCTTACATCGGCTCAGTTCGAGACAAACCGGTTGTGCGCTGCGTCTACCAGACCGACATCAGCCAAAACAAGTTCCTGACCAGGGGCGTGGCGGATGACACGGTTGGCATCACACCAGAAGCTGATCAGTTCTGATCGGTTCCCTCAGCTTCTTCGAAGTCATTTTCCTGAGGCGGAACGCCGCCTGTTCTTCCCTGGCGCAGAGGACTGTCGGCACTGGCGAAGACCGGCAGCACATCTCTTCGGAACGCTTCGGCAGCCCTTGAGCAGTAGCGGGATGGATTGGTGATCAGCTTGAGCTGACGACGCACCTGAAGGTCGACGACAGTCGGGCGTAGCAGGGTTCCGGCAGTGAGCTCGCGCTCGATCGAGACCACCGGCAGAAAAGCAGCGCCCAGGCCAGCCTGAACAGCATTTTTAATGGCCTCGAATGAGTTCAGTTCCATCTCGATACGCAGGCGCGGCACATCCAAGCCGGAGCGTCCAAGCAGCTGATCAACCATCTTGCGAGTGGTTGACTGCGCGTCCAGGCTGACAAAGCCAAGCCGATAGAGGTCATCCTTGCTGAGCTCCACCAGACGCGCGAGGGGATGCTTCACAGGCAGCACCAGAGCCAGCTCGTCGCTGGCATAGGGCACGACCTGAAGCAGTTCATTCAGTTCAGAAGGAAGTTCTCCTCCAATGATCGCCAGATCGATCTGTCCGTTGGCGACACTCCAGCCGGTGCGCCGCGTGCTGTGCACGTGCAGCTGCACGGCCACGTCAGGAAATTTCTGGCGAAACAACCCGATCATTCGAGGCATGAGATAGGTCCCTGTTGTCTGGCTGGCGCCGACCAGGAGAGACCCCCCTTTGAGGTCGTGGAGATCATCAAGCGCCCTGCACGCCTCATGGCACTGACTGAGAATTCGATCGCAGTAGCTGAGCAGAAGGTGGCCCGCTTCAGTGAGCTGAGCCTTGCGACCACCACGATCGAACAGGGCGACCTCCAGCTGCTTCTCCAGGTTCTGAATCTGCAGACTGACTGCCGGCTGGGTGACGTAGAGGCTGTCGGCCGCCTTTTTGAAACTGCCCTCACTGACGATGGCCCGCAGGATGCGCAGCTGATCCAGGGTGAAGGGCAGATCGGCCATGAAAAGCTGCCCGGCGAACAGCGGAAGCCAGAAAACTGTAGGGGTGCTCTTTCCTGCAGAACGCCAGAATCACGTCTCCCGCAGCATCTCGTTGGCTGACGCAACAGCAGGCACCCATCACAGCAGCCTGGTGATGCTGGGATTGCTCGTTGTTTTCGCAGTGATCCACAGCGGTGGTGCAGCCTTGCGAACGCGGGCTGAAGCCAGGATCGGCGCGCGCGCCTGGCGGCTGGTGTTTGCAGCCCTGAGCATTCCCTCTGCAGTGGTGGTGATCGGCTACTTCCTGGCTCACCGCTACGACGGCATCAGGATCTGGAACCTGCAGGGAGTCCCGGGGATGGTGCCTTCCATCTGGATCGTGACAGCGATCAGTTTTCTGTTCCTCTACCCAGCCACCTACAACCTGCTGGAAATACCTGCGGTGTTGAAGCCCCAGGTGCGGCTCTACGCCACCGGAATCATCCGGATCAGCCGACATCCCCAGGCCGTTGGCCAGATCCTCTGGTGCATGAGCCACGCTCTCTGGATCGGCAGCAGCTTCATGCTGGTCACCTGTGCTGGCCTGATTGCTCACCATCTGTTTGCCGTCTGGCATGGCGACCGGCGCCTGAAAGCCCGCTTCGGGCAAGCCTTCGACAGTCTGCAGGCCGAAACATCCGTGTTTCCGTTCGCCGCCGTAATCGATGGCCGCCAGCAGCTTGTCTGGAGCGAACTGGTCCGACCAGCCCAGCTTGGGATCACCATCGCTGTGGGTGTGTTCTGGTGGGCCCACCGCTACATCCCCCGAGGGGGCATGGCATTCCTGCACTCCCGACTCGGTGAGCTGTTGAACTGAGCTGATTACACTCGCTAAAAGCTTTTTTGTCCGGATGCCCTCGGCTGCCGACTCCGCCTGGTTGATTCCAGTGCTGCCCCTGTTCGGGGCCCTGATCACAGGTCTCGGCCTGATCAGCTTCAACCGCACGATCAACCGATTGCGAAAACCGGTGGCGCTGTTGCTGATCAGCTGCATCGGTGCTGCTGCCGTGATCAGTTACGCGGTGCTGCTGGAACAGCTGTCAGGAGCCCCACCGGTTGAACACCTGTTCGTGTGGGCCAGCGCCGGAGAGTTCATCCTGCCGATGGGCTACGTGATCGATCCTCTGGCATCGGTGATGCTGGCTCTGGTCACCACGGTGGCTCTGCTGGTGATGATCTATTCACACGGCTACATGGCGCACGACAAAAGCTATGTGCGCTTCTTCACCTATCTGGCCATCTTCAGCAGTTCGATGCTCGGGCTTGTGGTGAGCCCCAATCTTCTGGAGATCTATGTGTTCTGGGAGCTGGTGGGCATGTCGTCCTATCTGCTTGTGGGCTTCTGGTACGACCGCGATGGCGCAGCGCATGCCGCCCAGAAAGCTTTTGTCGTCAACCGGGTTGGCGACTTCGGCCTCCTGCTCGGAATTCTCGGTCTGTTCTGGGCAACAGGCAGTTTCGACTTTCAGGGAATCGCTGATGGGCTTGCAGCAGGCGTGAGCAGTGGGATGGTGCCTGGCTGGGCAGCACTGGCTCTTTGCCTGTTTGTGTTCATGGGCCCGATGGCGAAATCAGCCCAGTTCCCACTGCATGTCTGGCTACCTGACGCGATGGAAGGGCCCACACCCATCTCCGCACTGATTCATGCGGCAACGATGGTCGCTGCTGGCGTGTTTCTGGTTGCACGACTTGAGCCGCTCTACAGCCAGTTCCCGAGCGTTGGGGTGTTCATCGCTGTCACCGGCACGATCACTTGCTTTCTGGGTGCCTCGATTGCGCTCACCCAGATGGATCTCAAAAAAGGGCTGGCTTACAGCACCGTCTCACAACTTGGCTACATGATGCTGGCCATGGGTTGTGGAGCACCTGTGGCCGGCATGTTCCATCTCGTGACCCACGCCTTCTTCAAGGCGATGCTCTTCCTGGGATCGGGATCCGTGATCCATGCCATGGAGGATGTGGTGGGACATGAACCCGTGCTCGCTCAGGACATGCGACTCATGGGAGGTCTGCGCAAAAAGATGCCTATCACGGCCATCACCTTCCTGATCGGATGCGTTGCCATCAGTGGCATTCCTCCCCTTGCAGGTTTCTGGAGCAAGGACGAGATTCTCGGCCAAGCCTTTGAAGCCTTTCCAGTCCTCTGGGCGGTGGGCTTTCTGACCGCCGGCATGACTGCTTTTTACATGTTCCGCCTCTACTTCCTCACCTTCGAGGGAGAGTTCAGAGGGAATGATGAAACCATGCAGGCCCAGCTCATGGCCGCTGCCGGCAAGTCCTCTGATGAAGAGCATGCTCACCACGCGGGCAGCCTGCATGAGTCGCCATGGCCGATGACTCTGCCGCTGGTGGTGCTCGCGGTTCCCTCAGTGTTGATAGGCCTGCTCGGGACTCCCTGGAACAGTCGTTTTGCAGGGTTGCTTGACCCTGAAGAGGCACTTGAAATGGCAGAACACTTCAGCTGGGGGGAATTCCTGCCGCTGGCCGGAGCATCAGTGGCCATCTCCCTGACGGGCATCAGCGTGGCCGTACTTGCCTACGCACTGCGAAGGATCGATCTGGGTGAACTCGTGGCAGCACGGTTCCCATCCGTCAATGCCTTCCTCGCCAACAAGTGGTACCTCGATGACATCAACGACAAGCTGTTCGTCCGGGGTAGCCGCAAGATTGCGCGCGAGGTGCTGGAGGTGGATGCCAAGGTGGTTGATGGTGTTGTGAATCTCACCGGTCTGCTCACTCTCGGCAGCGGAGAAGGTCTTAAATACTTTGAAACCGGCCGCGCTCAGTTCTATGCCCTGATCGTTTTTGGCGGTGTGATCGGACTTGTGGTTCTCTTCGGTGTCCTTGGCGGGCCGATTACCTGAATCGTGCACGGCATCAGATTTCCTCTCCAAGAATGCTTCTTCAATCGATGCTTCTTCGAAGCTGGAAAGAAGATTCTGTTCAGACTGAATCATGAAATGTCATCCGGACCCTACCGTTCCGAAACCAGATTGAGCCCGCAGACTATTTTCTTCAAACCCACAAGTTGTGACTGAAGAAATCATGAGCTTTTCTTGAATTTCAAGGTTTTGAAGAAATCTGATCAGCACATCAGCACACCAATCCGGGGCATGTGTGTCAACGCCTATCGACTCAGTGCGAGTTCAGCCAGGATTTCTACACTCCTATGAGTGGTGAAAGGCGTGTCCCTTGCTGGAATTTGCCGTCAGTGCCCCCTTTGATCCTGCAGCGGATATCGCAGCGGGAATCATTCCAGCTCAGTTCCCTTGGCTGAGTCTTTCCATCCTCTTTCCGATTGTCGGAGCGCTCATTGTTCCTTTCATCCCTGATCAGGGGGAGGGGAAACAGGTTCGCTGGTTCGCGTTGGCAATCGCTCTGATCACCTTTCTGATCACGGTGGGGGCCTATCTGAGCGGCTATGACCCCGGTTTCAGCGGTCTGCAGCTGTCCGAACGTGTCAGCTGGCTGCCGAATCTTGGACTCACCTGGGCTGTTGGAGCGGATGGATTGTCCATGCCTCTCATCCTGCTCACCAGCTTCATCACCGCACTGGCTGTCCTGGCAGCTTGGCCTGTCACCTTCAAGCCCAAGCTGTTCTTCTTTCTGATTCTGGCCATGGATGGTGGCCAGATCGCAGTCTTCGCAGTTCAGGACATGCTGCTGTTCTTCCTGGCCTGGGAACTGGAACTTCTGCCTGTTTATCTGTTGCTGGCCATCTGGGGCGGCAAAAGGCGTCAGTACGCCGCCACGAAATTCATCCTCTACACCGCAGGCAGCTCACTGTTCATCCTGCTTGCCGCACTGGCCATGGGCTTCATGGGGGGCGACACTCCCAACTTCGAATACACCGTGCTGGCCCAGAAAGGATTCAGCACAGGATTCCAGCTGCTCTGTTACGCAGGACTGCTGATCGCCTTCGGCGTCAAATTGCCGATTGTTCCGCTGCATACCTGGCTGCCTGATGCTCACGGCGAAGCGACTGCTCCAGTGCACATGCTGCTGGCGGGAATCCTGCTGAAGATGGGGGGGTATGCCCTGATGCGCTTCAACGCCGAGATGTTGCCTGAAGCGCACGCTCAGTTCGCACCATTGCTTGTTGTGCTGGGTGTGGTCAACATCATTTACGCTGCACTCACCTCTTTCGCTCAGCGCAACCTCAAACGCAAAATTGCTTACAGCTCCATCAGCCATATGGGCTTTGTGCTGATAGGCATTGGCAGCTTCAGCGCTCTGGGAACGAGCGGAGCCATGTTGCAGATGATCAGCCATGGCCTGATCGGAGCCAGCCTGTTCTTCCTGGTGGGTGCCACTTACGACCGTACCCACACCCTGCAGCTCGACGAGATGGGAGGAGTGGGGCAGAAGATGAGGGTCATGTTTGCACTCTGGACCGTCTGCTCCCTGGCATCCCTCGCTCTGCCAGGCATGAGCGGATTTGTGAGTGAACTGATGGTGTTCACAGGTTTTGCCACTGACGAGGCCTACACACTCAGCTTCAGGATCGTCATCGACGGACTGGCTGCGATCGGAGTGATCCTGACGCCGATCTATCTGCTCTCGATGCTGAGAGAAATTTTCTTCGGCAAGGAAAATGCTCAGCTCACCACCAACACCAATCTGGTGGATGCCGAGCCCCGTGAGATTTACATCATTGGCTGCCTGTTGGTGCCGATCATCGGAATCGGTCTCTACCCACGTCTGATGACCGACAGCTACCGCACAGCGATCGAAGCGCTTGTTGAACGAGATGTGTCAGCGATGGAGGTGATCAGCCGACCGACAGCTCCGCTGATTCGCAGTGGAAGCCTGACGCCAGCAATGCTCAGGGCACCTCAGGTGATCTCCAGCAACGGATCCTGATCAATCACGCTGGGAGGGGCTGGCCCGGTCCATCCATCACCGGTATTTTTCCTGAAGACGGCCTCAGGCTGAGATGAATGCCCGGCTGAGTCAGAGAGCTGATGCCGGTGCCAGACTCGCCATCCGCCTGCTTCAGGACGCGGCTCAGCAAGGTGACCTTGATCCATGGGATGTGGATGTCATCGCCGTGATCGATGGCTTTCTGGATCAGCTGAAACAACGGATCGAAGTTCCCCGCCAGGTGGAGGAAGCGTTGAAGCGCCGCGGCGGAAGCTACGAACGTGACCTGGCCGACAGCAGTGAGGCCTTCCTGGCAGCGTCGGTGCTTGTTGGCCTGAAGGCGGAAGTCCTCGAAGCCAGCACGTTTCCACCACAGCCGGAGGTCGAGGAGATGTTCGAGGCCGATTTTGCTGATCAGGGATGGCTGGATCCCAGCTTTGACATCCCACGCCACCCCGAACGGCACCTTCAACGCCGACCGGTCGCTCCGCCGCCGCTGCGGCGCCCGGTCACGCTTGGGGAACTGATCGAACAACTGGAATCGATTGCGGAGCAGCTCGAGTCGGACGAACTGGACATGCGCCGTCGTCAGCGTCAGAAGCGCTACTCCAACAAGGAAGCCATCGCTCAGGTAGCAGCTCTCGCCCATCGAGAGAAACTGCCGGAGACCACAGCTGCCATGGGTGTCTTTCTGAATGGCTGGGAAGCCGCCCTGCAATGGGTCAATTTCGAACAGCTGGTGGTTCAGTGGAACGACATTGCCGATGAAGACCTGGATAAAGACCGCGTGGGGGTGTTCTGGGCACTTCTGTTCCTGTCTTCACAAGGCCAGGTTGAACTGGAGCAGATGGACTCTCTGCACGGGCCGATCCGGCTCAAGCGCCTGCTCGCCCCCGGGACCATGGCCCAGATGCCTCTGACCAGCCTGGACGTGCCAGCTGTATTGCCGGCCAAGGGAGCCGTGGCTGCTTAATCACCCCCTTATGTTGGCTGGACCGTTGTAAGCCTGTAACGCCGATGAAGGCGATGATCCTGGCCGCGGGCAAGGGAACAAGGGTTCAGCCGATCACGCATGTGATCCCTAAACCAATGATTCCGATCCTGCAGAAGCCGGTTATGGAGTTTTTGCTGGAACTGCTCAGAGAGCATGGTTTCGCAGAGGTGATGGTCAACGTCTCGCACTTGGCTGAAGAGATCGAAAACTATTTCCGGGACGGCCAGCGCTTTGGTGTTGAAATCGCCTACAGCTTCGAAGGGCGAATCGAGGATGGGGAACTCATCGGTGACGCTCTCGGTTCCGCTGGCGGACTGAAGAAAATCCAGGATTTCCAGACGTTCTTCGACGACACTTTTGTGGTGCTGTGCGGGGATGCACTGATCGACCTCGATCTCAGTGAAGCGGTCAGACGCCACAGAGAGAAAGGCGCTCTCGCCAGCCTGATCACCAAGCGCGTCCCCAAGGATCAGGTGAGCAGCTACGGAGTCGTCGTCAGCGACGACGAGGGTCGGATTCAGGCCTTCCAGGAAAAGCCGAAGGTGGACGAAGCCCTCAGCGACACCATCAATACAGGCATCTATCTGTTCGAGCCGGAGATTTTCGAGCACATTCCATCGGGTGAGTCCTTCGACATCGGCTCGGATCTGTTTCCCAGGCTGGTGGAGGTCGGTGCACCCTTCTATGCCCTTCCCATGGAATTCGAATGGGTCGATATCGGCAAGGTTCCCGATTACTGGAGGGCGATCCGAAGCGTGCTTCAAGGGGATGTTCGCCAGGTGGGCATTCCTGGCAAAGAGGTTCGGCCAGGCGTTTACACCGGTCTGAATGTGGCCGCCAACTGGGACCGCATCGAGGTTCAGGGCCCTGTCTATGTGGGCGGCATGACCAAGATCGAAGACGGTGCAACGCTGATCGGGCCAACGATGATCGGGCCGAGCTGCCACATCTGCGAGGGCGCCACAATTGATAACTCGATCATCTTCGACTACTCCCGCATCGGTGCAGGTGTTCAGCTCGTTGAAAAGCTGGTGTTCGGCCGCTACTGCGTCGGCAAAAATGGCGACCATTTCGACCTTCAGGAAGCTGCTCTCGACTGGTTGATCACCGATGCCAGGCGCCAGGATCTGATCGAGCCCTCCCCTCAGCAGAAAGCAATGGCCGAACTGCTCGGAACCGATCTCACGACCGCTGCGAGCTGAGCCCAGCCCTCTCCAGCACTTCAGGGATCCGCTCTTCCGCTCTCACAGCCATGACATGGACGCCGTTTGCAATTCCGGAGAATTGACGAACCTGCTCAGCGGCGATGGCGACGCCCTCAGCCGCAGGATCTGAAGCGGCCTCAAGTCGGGCGATCAGGTTGTCGGGAATGCTGGCTCCTGGAACCTTCTTATTGATGAAACTGGCATTCCTGGCTGATTTGAGCAGGAACACCCCTGCAAGCACAGGCAACTCCATGGGAGTTGCCATGTCCTGACAGAAACGCTCCAGCACCTGGGGATCCATCACCATCTGGGTCTGAACGAAACGGGCACCTGCGTCACGTTTACGTTCGAGCCTGCGCCTGAGACCCGACCAGCTGGCACAGTGCGGATCAGCGGCAGCCCCAGCAAACAAGGCTGTAGGCCCATCGGGCAGGCTCTCCTTGACAGGGTCCTCGCCACGGTTGAAGGCGCTCACCTGCTGAAGCAGCCGCACCGACTCCAGTTCATGCACCGGGCGAACGTCAGGTTGATCTCCGGCCTTCACTGAATCCCCTGTGAGACAGAGAAGATTACGGATCCCAAGCGCATGGGCCCCGAGCAGATCGGCCTGAATCCCGATCCGATTACGGTCACGCCCGGCCATCTGCAGCACAGGCTCAAGGCCGGCGTCCAAAAGCAGGCGACAGACCGCGAGGCTGCTCATGCGCATCACTGCGCGGCTGCCGTCAGTGACATTGATGGCCTGCACCCAGTCTCGCAGAAGGCTGGCCATCGCCAGGGTATGACTGGGATCTCCCCCTCTGGGCGGCATCACCTCAGCTGTGACTGTGACCGCACCAGCCTCAAGACTGCGCTGCAGCGCTGAACCCAAACCCTTCAAATGCTTCTGATGGCCACTATGGAAGATCGCCGGTCAGGAATGAATGCCTAGG
>NYZI01000143.1 GCA_002687115.1 Cyanobium sp. ARS6 | reverse complement strand
TGATCCACTCGAGATGCTGGCTTGAGCACCAATCCAGTCTTTGTTTGGTTTCCAAGAGGATTGATCTGGCCCTGAAGCCTCGTGAATCACTCTGACAACGGAGAGGGAGGGATTCGAACCCTCGACAGAAGTTGCCTCCTGTAACTCCTTAGCAGGGAGCCGCTTTCAACCACTCAGCCACCTCTCCAGCGGCATGCACAGCTTACAAGAGGGCGCTCGTTCAGACCACCAGCCGTGGCAGGCGGTGCTTGAAACTGCACAAGACTTCCCAGGGGATGGAATCCGACAGTTCCGCCCAGTCCTGCGGCCGAATCACCTGCTGTTCATCCTGACCCAGCAGCGTGACGACATCACCGATCTCAAGTTCAGGATGGTCTGTGACATCGAGCATCAGTTGATCCATGGTGATGGCACCCACCTGGGGCAATGTCTTGCCTTTGTGCAGCGCATGGATGCGTCCGGACAGGCAGCGGCTGACTCCATCGGCGTAGCCAATGCCGATCACGGCCATCCGGCTGGCACGGCTGGTCACAAAGCGGTGCCCGTAGCTCACCCCCACACCTGCGGCGACCTCCCGGATCAGGCTGACCCGAGCCTTCACCGTCATGGCAGGCTGCAGATCAAGTCTCTTTTCAAATTGAGCGCTTGGTGCGTGCCCGTAGAGAGCTAGTCCCACCCTCACAAGATCGTGATGCAGGGACCGATCACGCAGGGTCCCAGCTGAATTGGCCAGATGTCGCTGAAGCCCCCGACCACGGTGTGATCGTGTCACGGCCTCAAAGCGTTCCTGCTGCAGGCGCGTGATCTGTTCCGCATGTCCCTCAAGCTCGCCATCGGCGAGCGCAAGATGGCTGTAAACCCCCTTCAGGTTCAGCTGGTCAAGCTGGAGAATCGCCTCAGTCAGGCGTTCCCCATCCTGCCAATCACACCCGAGTCTGGTCATGCCGGTGTCGAGCTTGAGCTGCACCGTGAACTGACGGCCGCTGCCACTGGCAAGGTTCTGGCAGAGCAGTGCTTCGCGCATGCTGCTCAGTGTCGGCATCAGCTGCCAGTGCAGGCAGGCCCTGAGTTCTTCCGGCTGGGTGAGATTGCCCAGCACGAGCAACGGCAGCTCCAGTCCGGCACGACGCAGTTCAATTCCCTCCTGCAGGGTGGCGACACCCAGGCTGGTCGCTCCTCCGCAGATGGCAGCCCGCGCCACTGTCTCGGCCCCATGCCCGTAACCGTCAGCCTTGACGACTGCCATCAGTGCGCAGTCCGAGCCAAGCAGACCTTTCAGCGCTCTTGTGTTGTGTTCTACGGCTGAGGCGGACACCTCCATCCATGCCCGCTGACGCGGGTCAGCTCCTGCAGCCGTTTCAGGGCTGGAGGGGCTGGTGCGATCGGCCGACAGATCAGGCATGGGGACTGCGTAGTGAAGGTCACAAAGATGCCCTTGTGACCCCGATAGCATGCCGTGTAATCAGTGAGCTGGCATGGGCCAGGTTCTCGTTCTCAATGCGTCCTACGAGCCGTTGAACATCACCACCTGGCGTCGAGCCGTCGTGATGATGATCAAGGGAAAAGCCGAGAGCCTGGAACATGATTCCAATCGCCTTGTCCGTAGTGACATGCATCTGCCGACGGTGATCCGGTTGCGTCAGTTCGTGCAAGTGCCCTTTCGCCAGATGCCACTGACGCGTCGCAATGTGTTTCAGAGAGACAATCACACGTGTCAGTACTGCGGCAGTCGTGAACTTCTCTCCATCGACCATGTGATCCCCCGAAGCCGTGGTGGAACAGATGCCTGGGACAACGTGACCACGGCCTGCACCAGTTGCAATGTCCGCAAGGCAAGTCGTACTCCCTCCGAGGCAGGCATGCCTCTGAAAAGGGTTCCGCGTCGTCCTCTCAGCAGTCTGAGTTTTGAGGCGGTTCGTCAGATTGACTCCGGTCGCCACAGTGAGTGGGCCAAGTATGTGATCGGCATCTGACCCCTTTCAGGTCAATCGTCGGCCAGTTGGCTGAGCTGTTCCAGCTTGCTGCGTTGCTCCTCTGCCACACAGGCCCCGATCACATCCTCCATCTGACCCTGAAGCACGGATTCGAGACTGAAATTCCGCCCCAGTCGGTGGTCGGTGACTCTATTGTCTTTTGCGTTGTAGGTGCGGATCTTCTCGCTGCGATCGCCTGTGCCCACCTGAAGGCGCCGGGCTGAAGTCTCTTTTTCATTCGCTTCGGCAAGCTGACGCTCGTAGAGCTTGGCCCGCAGAATCTCCATTGCCCGTTCACGGTTCTGCAGCTGGGAGCGTTGCTGCGTGCAGAACACGCGGATGCCGCTCGGTTTGTGAAGCAGGTCAACGGCTGTCTCCACTTTGTTCACGTTCTGCCCTCCGGCACCCCCTGATCGAGCGGTACTGATCTCAAGATCTCCAGGTTCGATCTGAACCTCCACGGGATCAGCCTCGGGCATCACAGCCACCGTCGCCGTCGATGTGTGAACACGACCCTGGGATTCTGTAGCAGGGACACGCTGCACCCGATGCACGCCGGCTTCAAATTTCAGTTCGCTGAAAACAGCATCACCTTTCACCGAAAGAATCAGTTCCTTGTAACCGCCAAGGTCGGCTTCGCTGGCGCTCACGGGCTGCACTGTCCAGCCGCGCCGGCTGCTGAACCGCTCGTACATGCGGGCCAGATCTCCGGCCCAGAGCGAGGCCTCATCTCCGCCGGCACCGGCTCTGATTTCCAGCATCACGCTGCGTTGATCGCGTGGATCCTGGGGTAGCAATGCAAGCGTCAGCCGTTGAATCAGCTCGTCATGACGTTGTTCAAGAGATTGCAGTTCCAGCTGAGTCAGCTCCTCCATCTCTGCATCGCCGCGGCTTTCACGCAGCAGTGTCCGCGCCTGCTCCCGTTCATGGAGAACGTTCTGCAGGCTGGTGTAGTCGACGACCAGTGGTTCAAGGCGCGAGCGCTCCTTGGCCACGGACTGCAATCGGTCCGGATCCGAAGCCACATCAGGGTCAGCGAGCTGGCGTTCCAGATTGTGGAAACTGCTGGTCGCGGCCTCAAGACGGCTGATCAGAGTTGAGGAGTCCATTGCGTCAGAAGCAAGGTCGGGGAAGGACCTGACGGTGTTGACCTTTCAGAAAAAAACCCCGAAGGCAGAGCGCTGTCTGCATTCGGGGATGTTGATAGTGACGATCGATCGCTTTGGCGTCGATTGCTGTGCGCATCAGACTTCAGCCTAGGCCTCGTCCTTGGCAGGGGCTTCCTTGTCGTCGTTGACACTGGCGGTGCTGCCCATACCGTATTTGCGCATGAAGCGATCCACACGTCCTTCGGTGTCAAGAATCTTCTGGGTGCCGGTGAAGAACGGATGGTTCCCGCTCCAGACGTCCACATGGATTTCGGGCTGGGTGGAGCCGGTGGTCATGACCACTTCTCCGTTGCAGATCACCTTGGCGTCCGGGTACCAGGTGGGATGAATGTCGGGCTTGGGCATAACGGAGATCAGCGCTTGGAGAACTGGGGAGCTTTGCGGGCTTTCTTGAGGCCGTACTTGCGACGTTCCTTCGCCCTGGGGTCCCGGCTGAGGTGGCCTTCAGTTTTCAGAGGCTTGCGATTGTCGGAGGAGAGTTCGCAAAGAGCCCTGGCGGCGCCCTGCTTGATGGCATCGGCCTGTCCCGTCAAGCCACCACCTCTGACGTTGACGAGTACGTCGTATTCAGCAGTCAGGCCAAGGGTCTGCAAAGGGGCCTTGACAGCGGCGATGTAAGCGGGGTTGTAGTTGAGATAGTTATCTCCAGGACGGCCATTGATTGTGATTGTGCCGTTGCCGGGGATCAGGCGAACGCGGGCCACTGAGGTCTTACGACGACCGGTGCCCCAATAGACGACAGAGTTGGAGGTGCTCATTTGACGGAAGCGGCGGGATCGAGCTGCAGAGGCTGGGGCTGCTGGGCTGAATGCGGATGTTCAGCACCCTTGTAGACCTTCAGTTTGCGGTACATCTGGCGACCCAAAGCGTTATGGGGAAGCATGCCCTTGATGGCTTTTTCCACGATTCGCTCAGGGAGACGCTCCTGGAGATGAGCGAAGGTCTCCACCTTCATGCCACCAGGACGTCCTGAATGCCTTCGATAGAGCTTCTGTTGTGGCTTGCTGCCACTCACTTTCACCTTGTCGGCATTGACGACGACGACGAAATCGCCGGTGTCGAGATGCGGGGTGTAAGTGGCTTTGTTTTTGCCGCGGAGCACGGAAGCCACCTCGGTCGCCAGGCGGCCAAGGGTTTGATTCTCAGCGTCCACCAGGTACCACTGGCGGTCGATTGAATCGATGGAGGGGACGGAGGTCTTGTTCATCGCGCCGGCATGCCGGTTCGGTTATGCCCCGTCGCGAACGACGAAGCTGGGCAGGGAGCGTGAGCGACGCCGTGACGTGCTTTACAACGCTCAAAGAACGACTGTACCTGTCGGAGGTCAACCTCTCTGATCGAGTCAGTTGAGTGAAGACGACCGTTCAGGCACTGATTGGCCATTCCGGAGGGTCCGGTGGCGGATCCTCAGTGGCCAGAAAAAACGTCGGTTGACAATCGTACCAGCCGCCCTTGCTGAAGATTGTTTCGGAATAACCGGCGCGCAGCAGGCACAGGCCCTGTGCCGGTGCCCCATCCTTCACTTCACTGCGGCGACGTTCTTTCCAGCGGCGTTCAAAGTGCTCCGGGGTCAGTCGATGCTCTCCAACCGCCACGAGCTGGCCAGTGAGCAGGCGCACCATTCCATAGAGAAATCCGCTGGCCTGAATCTCGAAGTGGATCAGGTCTCCTCGCCGCTGCAGTGACACATCCTGGATCGTTGTGCGCGAATGGGATCGTCGGCTTCCCGCGCGTTGGAATGCTGCAAAGTCGTGACTTCCCAGCAGGCCATGAAGCGCCTGTTCCATGGCCTGTTCATCCAGTCGACTCTGGTAGCGGTGCCAGCTCCAGGGCGCGAGAAACAGGTTCGGCCTTCGTCCGTTGTACAGGGTGTAGCGATAACGCCGGTAGCTGGCGGAGTAGCAGGCATGCCATCCAAGCGGACGCTCCACGGCTTCTCGCACCCGTATCGAGGAGGGCAAACGCCCATTGAGAGCAGGTGCCCAGCGTCTGGCTGGAATGGGGCCGCGGCAGTCGAAATGAACCACCTGGCCAGAGGCATGCACGCCTGCATCAGTTCGCCCTGCAGCCACCGTCTGTATCGGCCGATGTGGATCGAGCGCTGAAATGGCTTCGTCCAGAACCGATTGCACACTGATGCCATGCGGCTGACGTTGCCATCCACAAAATGGAGAACCCTCGTACTGGAGACTGAGAGCGATCCGTCTGAGACGGATGCCGGCAGTGTCAGCCGAGGGTTTTGGATTTGTGATTTCCGTGATGCTGACGCCGGACTTCAGACCAGTTCGATGATGGCCATCTCTGCATTGTCCCCGCGGCGGCGAACGGTGCGGGTGATGCGGGTGTAGCCCCCTTTTCGATCGCTGTAACGATCGGGAGCTTTTTCGAACAGGGCATGCACGAGCTGCTTGTCGTAGACGTATCCCAGCACCCTGCGCCGGGAGGCAAGGCTGCCCTCCTTGGCCAAAGTGATCATCCGTTCGGTTTCGTCACGCAGGGCTTTGGCACGGGCTTTGGTGGTGGTCACACGACCTTCGCGGATCAGCTGTGTTGTGAGACCGCGAAGCATGGCTTTGCGTTGGTCGGCGGGACGTCCCAGCTTTGGGACTCGGCATTGGTGACGCATGGTTCTGAGGGGGCTGCGGTAATGGGCGGTTAAGAGTCAGACGCTGGTGCGGCTCTGGGGGATCTGGATGCCGATCCTTTCAAGCGCTTCAATCACCTCATCAGCCGACTTGGAACCGAAGTTCTTGATCTCCAGCAGGTCTTCGTAACTGAAGCCCATCAGATCGGAAACGGAATTGACCTGAGCGCGTTTCAGGCAGTTGTAGGCACGAACAGACAGATTCAATTCCTCGAGAGGAATCTGCGCTTCGGCTGTGGGCTCAGGCTCCACCTGAACCTCTTCCACCATGGTGACAGTGGCGAGCGGTTGGAAGAGTTCGATCAGCTGATTGGCCGACTGAGCAATGGCATCATCAGGTGTGATCGACCCGTCTGTGACCACCTCCATGCGCAGGCGCTCTCGAGCGGAACCACCCTCAGCCACTGCAGTCTCATCAATGGTGAAATTCACCCGGTGCACAGGCATGAACACGGAATCGATCTGGAGGAGATCGATTGCACTGGTGTCCTCGTTGTGACGGTCCACGGGGCGGTAGCCCACGCCGCGTTCCACATGAACCTCGAGCTCGAGGCTGTAGCCGTCGCTCACCGTGGCGATCACACGTTCACCATCCACCACCTGGACCTGGGATGAAAACTGCAGATCGCGTGCTTTCACCGTTGCTGGCCCGGCTATCACCAGACGGCCGATCTCCAGCTCGTTGGTGCGGCTATTGACAGTGATCTGTTTGCAGTTCAGCAGAATGTCGAGTACGTCCTCCCGAACTCCGGGGATGGTCGCGTATTCGTGATTGACACCGGCAATGCGGACAGCTGTAACAGCGGTGCCTTCGAGGTTGCCCATGAGCACACGACGCAGGGAATTGCCCAGGGTTGTGGCCTGGCCCCGCTCAAGGGGGCCGATGAGAAACACACCGGTTTGGGAGCGATCGTCAGCGATCTGATGCTCGATACGGTCGATCTGG
>NYZI01000142.1 GCA_002687115.1 Cyanobium sp. ARS6 | reverse complement strand
GGCGTGACGTATCTGATGTGTACCTAACCAAAGGACCAACCCAGGTCATTGTTGAGACTGTTGGAGCAGGGGCCAGAAGTCAGTCTGCTTCTTTGATCTGCGCTGGTGGAGTGTCGGCCGTCATGGGCTCCTCCGATTTCGTGGTCTTACTCTCCACCCGCTGTGGCTGTTTTGCCATCCGTCAAATCGCGCATTGCCTTCACTGGCAAAACCTCCAATAGTGAAAGCGGCGTGCCCAGGCTCAGACGAAGGGCAGGAGTGATGACACTTCAATCCGCTGTGATTGGCTCAGTTGCCCTGCTGTTGTTCGGCTTGTCTGCTCGCGGCTTGAGAACTTCCGACAAGAGTGAACAGCCACCGATTCTTTTTGTGCCTGGCTATGGGATGAGTGCCCTTCGGGTTGAGGCCAAACGTGAGCAGCGCTCACCCGCGAAAATTAATTTTCTGCTTCCGGCGATGAATCCACCAGAAGTTTTCACTGAGTTCAATCCTCCTGTTGCCAATGCCCTGGATTACGCCCGTCGAAGCGGTCTGGATGATTCCGATGTGGTTGTTGTGAGGAAGTGGCTCAAACTCGATATCAGAGCTGATGGGTCAGCACAAAACTAACGCGGGATTCGTGTCAGGCCGGTATCAATCGGGAAGGACTTCTTGCATGAATGTCCTCGTTACGCGGAAATGATGCAGATGCTCATCGCCAAGGGCTGGGTTGCGAATCACAATCTTGCCTGCATTCCGTTCGACTATCGATATCCACCCGGGGAAACAGACTTTGCAGAAGATCTGAAGAAGCTGATCATCAGCCAGTTCGCACTCAGCCAGGGCAGGAAGGTCACTATTGCTTGCCACAGCCAGGGATGTCTCCTGGCCTATCAATTTCTGCGCACTCAGGATCCGGTCTGGGTCGCACGACATATTGGCCTCTTTTACTCATTGGCTGGTCAATTTTCCGGTTGCAGTGATTGTTTGCGCTGGGCCTTTCAGCAGGAATGGAGCTGGGACAGCCATGACAAGGTCGCGTCTCCTTCGGATATGACATGGGTGGGAGAACTCGCTCTCGGGCTGCAAAGCAGCATTTTTGGAGAAGCAATTTTGTATCGCTGGGGACAGACCTCTTATCGAGCACGAGATGCGCAGACTTTGTTACGCGAAGCAGGTGCTTTGGCGATCGCGGAAGCGACCAATCGCTATGCACTCGAAAAGCAGACTTGGTTCCAGAAGGGTGCACGTGATCATCAACCACTGCCTGTGCCAACCCGTGTTGTTTTCGGCACTGGTCTGCTCACAACAGCTGGCTTTGATTTTGCAAGAGAGAAGGTTCCGGTCTCAAGCTGTAAAGATCCTCAATGTCAGGGACTTTACTCACAAAAAAATCCTGAATTGATCCAGACAACAGGAGATCAAGGCGACAGTGCCTGGATGAATCGAGCACCCCGTATGTGGTTGAAGCACCCAGACTGTGAAATGAAGGAATTCGCTGGTATCAGTCATATGGAAATTTTCAAAAACGCCACAGTTCTCAACCATCTGTCAAAAACAATTCAGGAGACAGCGTCAGGCATTGATGTCTGTTTGCAGAATTCAGCTCCAGCTTCCAGAGGGAGCTCAATGCAATGAATTAAGTCGACTCCCGTGTGGTTCACGGCAGAGCAGAGCGATCCTCCCGATTTTGAGCTAGTACAGGTGTCCTGGTTTCGCGGGTATGTCAGCTGATCGCGGGGTTCCCAGCTCGCCCCACTCGGAAAGGCCGATCTTCCTGGATGTTGCTCCCGGGATGACGGTGGTCGTGCGCCATGACTCTCTGACCGGGGAGATGCCAGGCAAGGATTGGTGGATGGGCCAGGTCATCCACTGCGGCGGAGCTGCCCGTAATCCGTCAATGCACAACCTTTTCCAGATCGCTGATGTTGATTCCGGTGTGATCCGGTGGGTGAATGCCGATCTGGTGACCCACATCCTGCCGAGGGCTCCAGAGCAATAACAATGCTGCCCTTGACGGAACGCAATTGGTGGGTGTTTTTCCGTGGGATGCTTGATGAGTGCGTTCAACGATGGTTGCTGTTCTCTCGTCGGGATTCGATAGCCCTTCACCAACTCGTGATCGAATCGTCGTTGGTCAGAGAGCATTGCTGAATCACTCAAGTTGCTTCAGGTTTGGTCATTCCGGCTTTCGGAGCTTTGATGATTTCAGCAGGTATGGTTCTTGAATCCTGATTCTCAGGTGTGGCTGCACTCGCTGAATCATGTGTTCAATATTGAGTAAGAAATCCAACGCTATTCTCCTGCCCAAAGCCCTTCATAAGAGCCGTGGAGAGGGTGATTTGGGTGTTGACGGCCTTCTGCGTAATACAGCTTTTCAGCCATGATATTTCCGACCATCGGCTGCAACTTCGATTCAACAGGAAAAGCCATCATGACAATGGCAGTAAGAGAAGCGAAAATGTTCATTGTCAATCACTTGTGAAGGAGTTTGTTTTTTGCGGGGTGCTGCTCACCTCGACTCCTTCAATGTCACACCTGTATTGGTGAACTCCACTGCGCAGCTATGGTGCACACCCTGCGAAATTCTGGTGAGCTGCTGGTGAATCGTTCAGAGCCTATTGGTCGATTGTGTTGATCCCGTGCAGAAGCCTGTGAAGTTTTGGCCGCAGCTCAACAATTCCGCCCAATTGTGGGAGATGCTATCGATGTGCAGAGAAGCGTTCAGTTTTTTATTCATTTGCAGTCACCAATCTGTATCGAGGAATTGAGCGACTATCATTAAGGTAGAGCAACATCCAATTCACGGGTGAGCTGAGGTTTGGCTGTATGTTGATGTTCCGCAATAACAGGCAGTTTATTGTTTGCTGGAACGGTAATTGTCGCTACGACAAGATTTGAATTGCCAATGCCATGACAAAGGCGTAATCGCATCGGCTCAATGAATTCTCAGACTCTTCTTGCAAGAACGGCTAGAGGTACTGTTTTGCATAAATATGCTGAGGGCTATCTGGTTTGCGACCCCGATGGTCAGTGCAATTTTTGTCATGATTTATACAATGCTGAAGAAATGGTGAGAGAGTTAGAGCAAAAGTATGATTATCCGTATTCCACCAGCTTCCGTGCAATCATGCATTAACCATTCAATAAATGGTCGCTTACACTCAATCAAAAGATGGCTGTTCAACGGATCTCCTGGGCTATGCGGATAGCCATCCGATATGCCTGATCCGTCGAACTTTTGCCCGGAGCAAGCAGACAGTTGCCTTTAGTGGGCTTTGATAAAAATTGAACCACCACCTTGACATGATGCATAAACCTCTCGGGTCATGTTGATAGATATCATGTCCTGAAATGGCAGGCATGAACCAGTGGCTAAGGGCTTTTCTTGCGATGTCGATCCATCATCCTTTGGTTTTGATTCTTGATTTGGTTCAGGGTTTGATGATTCATTGGTTGCCGTTTGATCAATGATTAAAGGCGTTAGCCCACAACCGGTTGATGGCAGCATTGAATTCCACTGCCTGGCGAGAGATGCATCGGCACCCTCGCGCATGACAAGGTCGGCGTAAGTCCTGGCGTTGTCAAATGCTGAACACTTGTAGGCCGGTTCGCTAGATCTATACTGATCAAGACTTGAATTGAAATTATTCCTTAATCCAATCACGCGAGAATTGGCACTGATGCTCGCTGGGAAAACAGTCATTTAAGCCAGGCATATTGCGATTCTGGTAAACATTGTTTTGTCTTGTGATGGACGTCTTGCTTCTGATGTAGTCACTATCGCTGATGCGATTTGGAATCACCTCACCCAAAAGGGTGAATCATCGGGTCAGTGACTCTCTGTCCGCTTGTTTGACTGTCAGTCAAGCTGGCGAGCAATTCAATCTGTTGTCCGCTGGAAGGTCCACTTGTCACTCCCCTCAAGCAAGGGTAGAACACTTGTATTGGCAGCGAGTTTATGACGGTAGGCCGCTTCAACAGCGTTTCAGGTCAAGTTCAGAACAGGCCTCGGCTCCTCGACGTCAGGGCAGGACATTTCGTGATTGTTCAAGCACCGCAGAGTGCTGGCTTTGGGAAGGCGGATGATTGGTGGATGGGGCTGGTCGTCTGGCACGACGCCGGTGCCAAGGACCAGAAGGCCAATGCGCTCTTTCAGGTTGCAGATGTGGATGGTGGCTCGATCAGGTGGGTCCATAACGACGAGTTGATTCATGTCCTTCACTCGCTGGACGGGCTCTTTGGCTGATTGCTCCCCGAAGGATTGGCAAGCCTGCGTATCAACACTTCTGGCTTTTGCTGGACCGGTTGAGACGTCATGAGTGAGCGCAACTCCGTGACAAGAGCAGGGTTTATCCGTTTGTCATCGCAAGAGATAGGCATACTGCTTCCTTGTCCTGTCAAGCAGCTGCTCGCGCGCTGCGGATATTTTTGCGACTGCTTGTAACTATGCCTGTTGGTAGTACATGCGTTTGCTAAAATTGTTACAGTTGGTTCTCCTCACAGGACTCCAACTTGCTACGAGGCGAGACCATGGCCCAGTGCAGGCCAAGCACTGGGTCTTTTATTGGCCATGGCTCAAGTCGTTGATGATTCAGGCAATACAGCGTTCTCATTCTTTGATGCAGCATCAGCCACTTCTATTGACACAGCTTGATTGCACGACGAATCAGTCTGAATCTCAAGAATTCGAATGGTGAAACTGGATATTGCTCCCATTCATTTTCATTAAAAAGAGGGGCTCGTTGGTCCCTCTTTAGGTCGTTGAGGCCTCTCCCGGAGAGCCTTCGACCATGTTGCATTTCTAACTAACCGGAATATCGCTTGCAATGGTAGAAATACTTATGGCTTGTCTCGGTAAGTCTCGGATCTCGCCAGCTTAAAGTTCAGAATTTTTGATCAAAAGTGTGGTGTCTCTATTTTCATGTCATCAATCTTGCCAAATTCACACTGATGCTTCATTTCGCAGGATCACCTGCCTCATTCAGAATTCCTTTTCCCGAGTGGCAACAGGCATGGTTATGACTGAGTCTGAATCTGTCCTTGAGATAACTCTTGAATGCTTGCCGACCGTTGACTAGCTTTGAGGCCAATGACCCATATAGGGCAATGCAAATAATGCAGCTGATACCGCAAACAGTGAAAAGCCAGCCAAAAGGCTGTAAGTGAATGTTGACATTTTATTCAAAATCACATACTGATTTTGTTTTAAACAAGCACAGCAATTCTGGCTGTAGATAATCACTTATGCGTAGGTGCCTCTTGTTCCTCTGGGCACAAGCAGATTTGCCAAAACAAAGTCTCATTGTGCTCAGTCACTGTTCTGACAGACGCTTTCCATCCATTGGTCGAGCTTGCTGCTGAGTTCAGCGTTGACACTGCTGACGCCTCGTTCTGGATGGCAAGTCCTCTCGGGCGGTCATCTACACCCTGACCGAACTATCCCTGCGGGACGGAGCGAACTACTTTTCTGATGTCTTGGAGAGAAGAGTCATGCAAGAGGTTCCCAGTGCCGTCAGTTTCAAGGAACTGTCCATCCATCTGAATGCAGCATCTCTTGGCTCATCGTCTTCCGAAGACGGAGCAGATGACGAAGCAATGAGCTTTGACTGGGCTGAGCGCGTGAGCTCACTCCTTGAAGAGGTTGAGAAGTCTGCCTCCATCGCCGCAGAGGCGAAGACTGTTGATCAGGTCATGGCTCTGGGAGCGTTCAGAACCCATCTGATGCTCAGTCTGCAAGCCATTAAGGCCGCTGACCTTTAAGGGACTGGGTTGTCTTCAGTAGCCCTGCAATTCATGTTATTTCGCTGCCTGCTTTGGGATCAGGGCGGGTTGGCCTCGATTTGTCACATTGTTGTGAATGGCATCAGTGTTGGTTGATCACAGAAGAGGAGTGAGTACTCGGCCATTCACCGAAAGTTCACCAGATCGTCTCGGGATTTGTACCCAAGCTGTGCAGTGAGGTTCACCAGCAGTGTTGTGATATTGAAGGAGTCGAAGGGGGGTATCACCCCCATGCAACCACTCCCTGAAGCCATGTTGGTTAAGTCCCTCTTCGTTTACACCCTCACCTTGGCGGTGGGGCTTGGTGCTGTGACCCACGCAAAAACACAGTTGATCGAGCAGTCAATTCAGGAAAGGACAGAAAATCTCTTATCGGCTCATCATAAAAATGGAGATTGATTTCACAGGAAGAAGCAATTCTGACTCGCGCCCCTTCCGTTGTTGATAATCCCCCGAATGGGTGATGTTTCCTTGAACCAGTCGTGATCTACTGAATTCAAGTGAATCACTGGTGATATTCAATGAACCAGTCCATTGAGATCTCAAACATTGATCATGAGGCACATCGGCTTCGCAAACGCCTCAAGTTTTTGATGGCGCAGATGAGAGAGCAAGGGCCTGTTCCCCGTTTGCTCAATGACTACTCCCATTGTCACAAGCGCTTGGTACATCTTCAAGAGCACTATGGCGTGTGATTGATGCATGGTCCTGCGTAGGGGTGGATTGATATCGTTTTGTTCATTGGTGAATGCGCTTGAATTAGCTTGCCTGTAACTCTTCAGAATTGCTGAGCCGGATGGTTCTTTTATCTCAATGATTATTCAAATGCAATTGCTTGGAAATGTCTGATTGTTAGGCCAGTGCGAATGGCGCTATTTGCTTATTAGTCAATGGTTGAGCTTTTGAGGCTTTTGCTCGCCACTGTTGATGCGTTTTGAGCTTGGGTGGCTCTTGAGACTGATTTTTTATTTTTTGGCGTAAATATGGCTTCAAATTTTAATTGTAATTCTCAAGGGTGGGAGTTAGGGTTGATGCATAGGGAGTTGGTGTGATGACGAAAAGTAATCCCAGTTCACCAACACAGGAATCCAGATTCTTGAGAAGGAAGCAGGAATTGATCAGGCAAGTTCTGCTTCATGAGTGGGCAAAACTAAGTGCTGAGGATTTGGGGGAGAAGCTCGGATGTGATCTTGTTGGCAAGGCGCCTCATGTCAGGCACGCAATGATTATGCTTCTAA
This sequence comes from Cyanobium sp. ARS6, assembly GCA_002687115.1. Taxonomy (GTDB): domain Bacteria; phylum Cyanobacteriota; class Cyanobacteriia; order PCC-6307; family Cyanobiaceae; genus Synechococcus_C. The sequence continues at coordinate 6,583 of NYZI01000142.1, read as the reverse complement.
GCGAAGATATTGCCCTGGCCATGAGTGATCAGGAGGCTAATCAATTCCTGTTGAATCTCCAGTAGGCGCAGTGCGTCATGAGTGCTGAGTTTTTTAACTAGCCAGTTAATATTGCGAAGCGATGACTCTGAATAGCCTTCGCTGTTGAATCGCAGGACTTGCTGTGGTGATGCTTTTTGTGAGTGCGATGCCCCTGCTCTGAAGCTGCCTGTACCTGTAGTTCCAAGCGATGGTTGCAACGACGTTTTCCAATGCGGTCTGAACTGTTGGATTGCTTTTGCCTGGCTTGCCTGGGTCTTGTATGAACGCAACATCCCTCATGCGTCGATCACTTTGGCTGCCAAGTGGCGTTCAGCACCGGGGGATTTTTGTGTTCCTTCTTTCCTTGTCGTGGCCGGTAATCCCTAACGAATCCCTGCCACGTCTAATGCCCAGAATTTTCATGATGTCCAGTGAAGGAAATAGGTGTATGGACTTGCTTCAACGAATGAGAGTGATCGGCAGTGGATTAGTCATTGCCGCATATTTCATTACCCTCCATCTTGATGTTGTGACTGGAGTGATCGTTCATTTGGCGGCAATGACTATCTCTGTGCCTTACTTCATCAAGTCAAAAGCGTGGGACGTGGTGATCATGATGACCTTTCTGATGACGATTGGGTCAGGGCGTCTAGTCACAGCGGCAATGCCTTGATGGCTTATAGGTAACAACAGCAATTGCAGAGCATTGCATCCCCTGCAAAGACGCAAGTGGCAAGTTTTTGCGCTGCAGCACAATGGTTGTTGCATGTATTGGTTTTGTTTCAATGAGCTTTATTTTGTGGTCCGGGTGATTGGCAAGTTCATTCCTGAATCATGCAGCTCATTCAGTGAAAGGAATGATGCCTGCGCTGCGCGATTTGCTCATGAAAGCTCTTATCGGCCTGTTCACCAGCTTGCCTGTACGGATGCGCTCTGCTGTTGATATTCGTTTTTGATTTGCAAGTATTTTTGTGCAATTAGTTAATGGTTTGCCCCCTATGAGTCTTCGTTCGCACCTGTTTTTGCCCTTGAAAGCAAGCAGGTTTTCGTTGTCAATTGCTTGTTGCAGCTTTGCCTTGAAGCTGGTTTTGAAATGATCTGCAACTCCTGGGCTTCTCAATTGAATTGGGTTGGTGTTCTTCACAACCCAGTGCTGCACTAGGATTTAAAGCCCGGTTTTTGGGTTGGTTGAACGCTGTTCAACAGCTTTTCCAAAATCGGCTCCCCTGCACAAACCCGTTTTTGTGGTGTGTTGTACATCTTGTATTTATCATCAACGATCAGTGTGTCTATCGTGTCCATATGAGGAGTGCGTACCTTCGACACCGATTTGACTTTATTACTCAACTGAGCAAGCACAAGGTCCAATTCTTCTGGAGAATCCCCTTGTAGGCGTTTTGGCAGCAGTATATGGGCATGTAGGTGCCTTTCAGAACGTTGTTTGCCGAGTTCATGAAATGCCAACCTGTTGATGGAGTCCCCGTATTTGTCCAATCTCTTGATGCCATAGTATTTGTAGAGGATGAAGTTGATTGCTTTTTGAAGATCTTTACTAACGAGACCGTCGTTGCCACGTCTGAAACTCCAATATTTCAATGACATTCTTTCAATGAAGTTCATAGCACTAAGATGTATGCCATCTACTTTGGTGTTCAGTCCATACCTGTCCTTGTAACCCAGTGGGTTGTTGAAAGTTTCTCTTTTGGTTTGTATCCAGTCATTAGGGTTTTCAAGATTGATCGTTACTAGATAAAAGGGATCAAACCCATCATTGATTTGCTTAAAACACCATTTAATTAATTCGTTCTGTAATCTGTTCGTCATTGTTTGATTGATTAGTGATTATTTCTGGATACTCCTCGTCCTAACTAGTATTTCACCTAGTTTTTCAGAGGTGTATTCAATTGTGTAAGTGCTCTATGTTCTAACCCAAGAAATGTTGCTATATCGTTTAATTCGCTGACTAGGCAGTTTCAACCGATACGGAAGGTACGATCTTCTAGATACTGTTTTTTAGTAGTCCATTCCTTTTTTAACTATCCAAGTGGTGCCAGCACTTAGAGCAAGTATTGTCTCGTTCTGAATATGAAATCGACTTCAAATTCATCCTATTTATGATACCAGAAGTTGTACCATTTGTTAATAAGTGATTGCGGTCTTGAGTGTGTGCAATCTAAGGTAACTTATGGCGAGCATTGTTCTCTTAAGGTGATTTAATGCACCATTTAAATGTGTCGAATTTCAGATGTCCTTGCCTGAATCTAGTTTCTCTCTCAGTTCTTTGATCTTGAGGTATTTGATCATTGCCTTGATGTGGTCTGCTTCGTATTCGTCGGCACACTGCTTCTTGGCAGATTTAAACTCGTTATGGGTATAAGTGTCTTTGTTCTCTATATGAGAGTACCAGCATAGGCATAATGATCTGTGAAAAACTTTGTCTGCACCAGATCCCCATTGTTTCCCAAATCGTGGATCCTCTGGTTGAAGTGAAAGTCCATATGCCATGCAATTTGTCATGTATGCGTCCTTGGGATGTCACTTTACAACTGGAGAATTGTCCATTGCTGGTGATGCAGTAGTCGTTGCTGCTAGTAGCAGTGGAAGTGCAAAATGGAGCATGATTAAGGTTTGGTTGTGCATGAACAATGCATGAACAGAGGCGTTCAGGCAACGAGTAATTGATTTTGCTTGTGTTCTCGGAGAATCCTTTGAACCATTGATCTGCTCATTCCCACTGATTTAGCGATGGTGCCCATTCCATTTCCATCGTTGTGCTTTCTCACAACTTCGTCTGCTTGAAATGAGGTATACGTTCTCTTTCTCCCAAATTTGACTCCTCTTGCTTTTGCAACTGCTCTTCCCTCTAAGGTTCTGGTTTTGATTTGATCGAGTTCTTGAGATGCTGCGTATCCCAGGATTGAGATGATCAGCATCGTTATCTCTGCTGGCATTGCAGTCGTATCCAATCTCCCGTCAAGAGTTTTGATGTGGATCCCTCTCTCCAGGAGATCTGACACCTGGTTGACCATCCCCATAAAGGAGCGGGATAACCGTGACAGTTCAGAGATAACCAAGGTGTCCCCTGCCTCTATGAGGTTGAGGCACTGCTGGAGTTGAGGTCTGCTGCTCCAGTCGCTCGTGCCAGTGATCTTGTCTCCGAGGATCTCGTCGCAACCTGCTTGCTTCAGGGCAAGCACCTGTCGCTGCTGGTCCTGTTCGGTTGTGCTGCAGCGCCAGTACCCGTACACCGTCATTGGGACACCTCCATAGAGGTGCTGCTTTTTGATGCACAGTTTTAATGCAGGCAGATGCCTGTGGTGCCGTTGGCGGTGGTGCTGGATCTGAAGTCAAAAGATCTGATGCACCCAGGTACTCCCTTTTCAGGGTGTTCCCCGTGGTGGAACCTCCCTCCAATTGGGACAATGGTTCTGACAAGGTTCCAAACCTTCGGATCTTGGAATTGGTGCTGCAGGTCGTGACTGACTTTGTATGCATTGTTCCAACACCGTTCCAACAGTGCTAAGCGCCAAAACCCAGTCGTAGTCAGAGTCATGTTTTTCCAGGACATCATCAGCACTCTCAATCGTTTCTGGGCCGATCAGGGCTGCCTCCTGCTCCAGCCCTACGACACTGAAAAGGGTGCTGGAACCATGAGCCCGCACACGGTGCTGCGGGCGATCGGGCCGGAGCCCTGGGCGGTTGCCTATCCCGAACCCTGTCGTCGTCCCACCGATGGCCGTTATGGAGACAATCCCAATCGGGCTCAGCATTATTTTCAATACCAGGTGCTGATTAAGCCTTCACCCGATGGCATTCAGGAGACTTATCTCTCCTCATTGGAAGCACTGGGTATTCGTGCTGCCGATCACGACATCCGATTCGTGGAAGACAACTGGGAGTCTCCGACTCTCGGGGCCTGGGGAGTGGGTTGGGAGGTCTGGCTCGACGGCATGGAAGTGACCCAGTTCACTTATTTCCAGCAATGTGGCGGGATTGACTGCAAGCCTGTTTCGATCGAAATCACCTATGGACTCGAGCGTCTGGCGATGTATCTCCAGAACGTCGAAAGCATCTGGGAGCTGAGCTGGAACCAAGAACGGAGTTATGGCGATATCTGGCTTCCCTTTGAAAAGGGACAGTGTCATTTCAATTTCGAGTCTTCCAATCCAGAGAGGCTCAAGCAGTTGTTTGCCATTTACGAGGCGGAAGCAGCGGATCTCATTGAGAAAAAGTTGCCTGCACCCGCTCTCGATTTTGTGCTCAAGTGCAGCCATACCTTCAATCTGTTGGAAGCCCGGGGGGTGATCTCGGTGACCGAGCGCACGGCCACCATCGGTCGAATTCGCAACCTGGCCCGCAAAGTTGCAGAAGCCTGGCTCGCCGAGCGTGAAGCGCTGGGATTCCCTTTGCTCAAGCAACCCGCCGTCGCCTCGTCTTCAGCAGCCGTCGCTTTCTGATCACGGGGGAACCCTCCAAACAGCTCGATCGTGCTGAATGCAACCGGTCATCAGTGCGGGATTGTTGCTGCTGCTGGCCAGTATCGGGGCGGTCTTTGTCCAGTCTTTGCTGCACTGGGTGACTCTGGCAGCCTGTCTGTTCTGTGCACTGGCTGTCTGGGGACGAGTCAGTGGCAGACCCACAAAGGCCATTGTGGGTCTCGCTTTGATGCTCTGTCTTGTCAGTGCTCGTTGCGGAGCCGGTGCCATGCCCAGGCCTCAGCCAGGGGATCCAAGCCTGTTCATTCCAGGAGATGCCAACTCTCTTGCCGTGCGCGTGGTGGGCAGGATCCATGCGGACGGTGCCGTGCGGAACGATCGTTGCCGAACGTTTCTGCAGATCAGCAGTCTCAACGGCCGGATCAGTCGAGGACGAACGGAGCTGACGCTCGAGCCCTGCGGGTCGCCTTTGCTCACAGGAGCCTGGATCGAAGCAGAGGGAACCTTGCGTCGGCCCCAGCCTTCACCCCATCCACTGCTTCCTGCTGTTGATCAACGACTGGCTCTGAAGGGGAGTTGGAGTCGCCTGCGCACGGATTCCATCCATGTATTGCGGCAGGACTGGGCTCCCCTAGCTGCTGCGCGTCGAACCATTGCTGCGCGTTTCATCGACACGGCAGGCCCGCAGGAAGGTGGTTTGCTGGCGGCCCTGGTGCTGGGTGGCGCTCAAGTGACACTGCCGCAAACCCTGTCCGAGGAATTCCGGGTGGCAGGTCTCTCACATGCCCTTGCAGCTTCAGGCTTTCACCTGTCAGTGCTCTTGGGTTGTGCACTGGCCTGCACCCGAGCATTGCCTGCGCCTGTGAGAGTCGCGGCAGGGTGCATCGCCATGGCGCTGTTTCTTGCTCTGGCCGGAGCACAGGCTTCGGTGGTGCGTGCGGTGCTGATGGGTGCAGCAGCACTGTTGATTCGTGAAAGTGGATCCTGCAGTCGCAGGCTGGGAGTGCTGCTTGTCACTCTGGTGCTGATGCTGCTGGTGCATCCAACCTGGGGGCGTTCCATTGGCTTTCAGTTCAGCGCTGCAGCAACGGCTGGCCTGGTGATTTCGGTGGGCCCCCTTGAACAGTGGTTCCTGCAGCACTGGCCCCAGTCACTGCACCGACTGGCTCCAGTGCTCTCGATTCCCCTTGTGGCCCTGTTCTGGACACTGCCGCTGCAGTTGCTTCATTTCGGAGCAGCACCGCTGTACTCCGTGCTCAGCAACGTGCTGGCAGCGCCATTGCTTGCGCCCCTCACGCTGGCCTCCATGGCTCTGGCTGTGATGGTTCTGATCCTGCCTTCAGCGCTGACATCGGTTCTGCTGCCCTGGCTGATCTGGCCTGTTCAACAGCTGAGTTCATGGATGATCGCTTTGGTGCACTGGATCAGCCAGTGGCCATGGGCTCAGCTGCTCACGGGCCCGGTTCATCCTCTGCTTGCCCTGTTGTTTTCCCTGAGTCTGCTCCCCTGGCTGTTGCCGATTCCCCTGCGCTGGCGTGGCTGGTCGGTGTTGATGCTGTCGTTGGTGGTGTGCCTGCAGGTTCGCGGTCAGCTTCGGGATGACTTGATTCGTGTGGAGCAGTGGGGTCGCCAGTGGTTGTTGCTGCGCCACAAGGGACGGGCGGCCTTGGTGAGTAGTCATGGCGATGATTTGAGTTGTGGAATCGGGACACGACTGAGCCGCGGGCTCGGCCATCAGCGGCTGGATTGGATTGTGGTCCTGGATCCGGTGGGTACGGATCATCAAGCCTGTTGGAACGCACTCACGCCTACGCTTCAGGCCGAACAGACAGGACGCTTGCCCTTGTCACCTGGTCAGCGTCTGCAGAGTGATGGACTGAGCATTGGCGTTTCTCATCACCACGGTCGCCTGTTGCACATCCGTTATGGCGGCCAAGCTCAGCGACTGCGTCGCAGAGATTTACGCCCCCAATCCGGTTGAGTGCTCGAGTGCCTTGATGGCCGCCTACTAAGCTGTCATTGCGCCATGAGCGCTGGGAGAGGTGGCAGAGTCCGGTTGAATGCGCACGACTCGAAATCGTGTAGGGGTAACACCCTCGTGGGTTCGAATCCCACCCTCTCCGTTT
>NYZI01000141.1 GCA_002687115.1 Cyanobium sp. ARS6 | reverse complement strand
GTCGTTGCTGGAGATCATTCCCGCCGAACGGTTCAGGGGATCATACGGCTGTGCCAAAGTCCTTTCAGCACCTGGGGTTCTCCTTGGCGATTCGGTTGGAATTTCAACGCTTGAGCGCATGGCTGATCAGCCTGCTGATCGTGATTGGCCTGGCCTGGACCCCTCCGGCCTGGGCGGGACTCCCCCAGGGAAACGCCGTTCAGGATCCGGCAGCGATCCTGCGTGATTCTTTGCCCATGAATCAGCAGGATCTTCGCGATTTGCAGCATCTGCTTGAAGGCACCAGTGATGACTTGCGTGCCAAGCGCTGGAGTGCTCTCGGACGAGGTCTCAAGCGCACGCAATCCCTCCTGAGCGACAGGAGGAGTGCAATCATCGCCGCGATGCCCAGCGACGATCAGGCAAAGGCCGAAAAGATCCTTGATTCTGTTGCCGATGACCTGAACGTTCTCGAGGAAAGCATTGAAGGCAAGGACAAAGCGGGTTTCATCCAGTCTCGTCGCCAGACCCTCAGCCAGATCGGTGATCTGGAGGCACTGCTGATTGACGATCGGTTACCCGACATCCCTGCGGAATTCGACGAGCTGCCGCGACTGGCGGGCCGAGCCACCGTGGTGATCGAAACCACTGAAGGTGATCTCACCGCTGTGGTGGATGGTTACAACGCACCGCTGACCGCTGGTGCATTCATCGATCTCAGCCTGAAGGGCTTCTACGACGGCCTGCCCTTCAACCGTGCGGAAGATTTCTACATCCTGCAGAGCGGTGATCCCAAAGGACCTGACATCGGCTACGTGGATCCAAAAACCAAGCAGGAACGCCATGTGCCACTGGAAATCCGCGTTCCCGATGAACCCGAAACCCTTTACAACCAGACCTTCGAAGACGTTGGTCTGTTCAAAGCCACTCCGGTGCTTCCCTTCTCCACACTCGGAACGCTGGGTTGGGCACACTCCGATCAGGCGCTTGACGATGGCTCATCCCAGTTTTTCCTGTTTCTCTATGAGGCGGAGCTGACACCAGCAGGGCTGAATCTGGTGGATGGTCGCAATGCAGCCTTCGGTTACGTCGTTGACGGCTTTGATGTGCTCGAGGAACTGGGGGTCAACGATGAAATCAAGCGGATCAAAGTGGTTGATGGTGCAAATCGACTCCAGCAGCACGCCTGAGTTCCTTGAAGGTCACACTGGCGGAACTGGGTGAAGCGGAGCTGCTCAGGCGGATTGCCTGTTTTGCTCCACCGGGCCAGCTGGCTGATGACACCTCCGGCCTTGCCGCCGACCCCCGGCAGCTGCTGGTGAACACTGATGTCCTGGTGGATGGCATTCACTTCAGTGATGGCACAACAAGTCCAGCCGACGTGGGCTGGCGCGCCGTAGCGACCAATATTTCCGATCTCGCAGCCAGCGGTGCTGTGGAAGTGGTTGGAATCACGGTGGCTCTGGTGGCACCGGGATACACCTCTTGGCACTGGGTTGAGGACCTGTATCGCGGTATCAGTGAAGCTCTCAGCTGTTATGGCGGCATCCTGCTGGGAGGGGATTGCTCCGCAGGCAAACAAAGACTGATCTCAATCACCGCACTCGGTCGACTGGGACCCCTGCGCCTGCACCGTGCTGATGCCTGCCCGGGTGACTGGCTCGTCACCAGCGGGGCCCATGGCCTGAGCCGTTTAGGTCTGGCACTGCTGCAGGGTGATCCGGCTCTGAATGAAAATAGTGGGCTGGCGGACAAGCTTCAACAACGGGCCATCAGCCAACATCAGCGCCCGAGACCGCGGTTGGATGCCCTGAAAACACTGCTCGAGAACAAACCTGAGGACCTGCCATGGAGAGCAGCCGGCACGGACAGCAGCGATGGCCTTCTGGCTGCGGTGAAGGCTCTTTGCGACAGCAGCCGATGCGGAGCGCAACTGACCCATGACTGGCTTCCACGGCCCGAAGGGTGGCCTTCAGGCGATCTGTGGGATCAATGGTGCCTCAACGGTGGTGAGGATTTTGAACTGGTGCTGAGTCTGCCTTCCGACTGGGCCGAGCACTGGCTCGAACATCAACCGGGCAGCAGGCGGATCGGCTGCATCACAGCCGAGAGCGATGAAATCGTTTGGAGTGACACCAGGCTCGCTGTAACCGCTGCGGGATTTGATCACTTCGGCGTTGCGCTGAATGACGCCTGAACAAAAAATCCCTCCCAGCGGGAGGGATTGAGACATCAGATCAAAACCTGATCATTTCCAGTTCCTGGCGACGACCTCGGCAAGGTCGACAACCCGCTGGCTGTAGCCCCACTCGTTGTCGTACCAGGCAACGATCTTGAAGAAGTTGTCACCCATGGCCAGGGTCAGATCCGCATCAAAGATGGTCGACTGATTGGTGCCTGCGTAGTCGCTGGACACCAGCGGCAGGTCTCCGTACTTGATGATCTTGTTCATGGGGCCATCAGCAGCTGCCTTGAGAATCGACTTGATCTCATCGACGGAAGAGGCACGGTTGGACTCAAACACCAGATCGACGGCTGAGACGTTCGGGGTGGGAACGCGCATCGCGATGCCGGTGAACTTTCCCTTCACAGCTGGATAGACAAGAGCCACTGCCTGGGCTGCACCGGTGGAAGTGGGAACCATGTTCACAGCAGCGGCACGGGCACGACGCAGATCGCGATGGTTGTTGTCGAGAATCCGCTGGTCGCCTGTGTAGCTGTGAATCGTGGTCATCAGACCACGATTAATGCCGATCGACTGATCAATGACCTTCACCAGAGGGGCAAGGCAGTTGGTGGTGCAACTGGCGTTGCTGAGGATGTCGAAATCCTCGTGACGGTATTGATCCTCGTTCACACCGACCACGAAGGTGCCGACCTTGGGACCCTTACCGGGAGCTGTGAGAATCACCTTCTTGGCGCCAGCCTGAATGTGCATGCTGGCTTTCTCGTCTGTGTTGAAGACACCGGTCGACTCGAGGACCAGATCCACACCCCAATCCTTCCAGGGGCAGTTGAGGGGATTGCGGTCGGAGAAGAATTTCACCTGCTTGCCATTGACGATCATCGAGTCGTCAGTGGTTTCAATTTTCACTCCGGGGTCGAGCTTGCCCAGAATGGAGTCATAGGTGAGCAGGTGAGCACTGGTTTTGGGGTCCGAGGTGGCATTCACGCCCACGATCTCGATATCGGTGTCAGCGCCACGGCTGATCCATCCCCGCATCACATTGCGACCGATTCGGCCGAATCCATTGATCGCAACGCGCAGGGTCATATCAGAAGCGGTTAATCCGCGGGGAATGGCCGCTGATCATACAGAAATCGCCAATTTCCATTCAACGTGCTTACTCAGCAAATCTTGGAAGGATTTAAAACGACAGTTTGCGGCGATTAGTGGTCAACAGGAAATGCTGATTTAAGGTGCGCGTCCATGGCATTGGTCATTGAGCAGATCGCTTGACAGCCCTTCCTCAGTGCACTTCATCGGTGCAGGCGGAATCGGCATGTCTGCCCTCGCAAGAATTCTGCTCAGTCGTGGTCACAAGGTGAGTGGTTCAGACCGCAGGATGTCGCCAGCAATGGAATCCCTGCAGTCGCTGGGGATGGTGACTTTCGGCTCGCAAACGGCGGACAATCTCGATCAGCTGGAGAAACTTGGTTTCGCTTCTCCCCTGGTCGTCATCAGCAGTGCCATCCCGGACAGCAATCCGGAACTGGCCGCAGCTCGACGGTTGGAACTGACTGTCTGGCACCGCTCCGATCTGCTCGCTGCCCTGATTGATCAACAGCCCTCCATCGCAGTAGCGGGCAGCCACGGCAAAACCACCACGAGCACAGTGGTCACTTCGCTCCTCCACAGTGCAGGAGAAGATCCCACCGCTGTGATCGGTGGCATCGTTCCCTGTTACGCAAGCAACGGTCATGCGGGCGCAGGACGTCTGCTTGTCGCAGAAGCCGATGAATCCGACGGCTCCCTGGTGAAATTCAACGCAACCCTGGGCGTGATTACCAATCTGGAACTGGATCACACCGATCATTACAGGGATCTGGATGATCTGATCACCACGATGCGGCGCTTCGCTTCAGGTTGCGGTCGACTGCTAGCCAACCAGGATGACCCGATCCTGAGCGAACACTTTCAAGCCGATGCCTGGTGGTCAGTGCAACGCAGTGACAACGTCGATTACGCAGCCTTGCCAATCGCGCTTGAGGGTGACCACACAGTTGCGGATCTCTACGAACAAGGTGAGTGCGTCGGCCGGATCACCTTGCCGCTGCCAGGCCTTCACAACCTGAGCAATGCTCTGGGAGCTCTTGCAGCCTGCCGATTGGAAGGAATCCCTCTCGAACGTCTGATCACCCACCTCGACAGCTTGAAAACTCCAGGTCGCCGCTTCGACTATCGCGGCGACTGGCAAGGTCGGCTGGTTGTGGATGACTACGCCCATCACCCCAGTGAGGTGGCAGCCACTCTGGCCATGGCAGCTCTGATGGTGACCAGTGGGCGAAGCCCCTTACCACGCAGCCCAAAGAGGCTGATGGCTGTGTTTCAACCCCATCGATACAGCAGGACTCAGGAGTTTCAGAACGAATTCGCGAAGGCACTCTCCGGCGTGGACATTGTTGTACTGGCTCCCGTGTTCTCAGCCGGTGAAACTCCAATTGCCGGTGTCAGCAGTGAATCCCTCGCATCCTGCATTCAGCAACACAATCCCGACCAGACCGTTCTTGTGGCAGAAACCATGGACGAGCTGACGGATCTGGTCAAGACGCACAGCCATGCTGATGACCTCGTGCTGGCGATGGGGGCCGGTGATGTGAACAGCCTCTGGTCGCGGCTGTCACCAAACTCATTGCAGGAGCAGACGTCATGTCAGTCGACACTGACTGCTTGAGTGTTCTGAAAGAAAAGGGAATCCTGCAGGCGCAGGTTTCCCTCGCTCACTACACAACCTGGAGAGTGGGCGGACCGGCTCAATGGCTGGCCGAACCGAACGCAGCCCAGCAGATTCCCACTTTGTTGAACTGGGCGGCAAATGAAGGTTTACCCGTGCGTGTGATCGGTGCAGGCTCCAATCTGCTGATTGCTGATGCAGGGCTTCCAGGATTGACTCTCTGCTTGCGGCGGTTGCAGGGACTTGACCTGAATTCCCGGACAGGCAGGGTGCGGGCAAGTTCAGGTGAACCGATCCCCACCCTGGCAAGACGTGCCGCGAGAAAGGGATTGCAGGGGCTGGAGTGGGCCGTGGGCATCCCTGGCACCGTTGGCGGAGCCGCTGTCATGAACGCGGGTGCTCAGGGTGGCTGCACGGCTGAACGGTTGCTCAGCGTGGATGTCGTTCCTCTGCAAGGCGATGATTTCCAGATCAGGAGGCTTGCGCGGGAATCCCTGGATTTCGCGTACCGCCACAGTGCTCTGCAGACCAAACCAGTGCTGGTGGTGGCCGCAGAGTTTCAACTTGAAGCAGGTCATGATCCGGCTGAACTGCAGGAACGCACCACCGGAAACCTCAACCATCGCACCAGTACCCAGCCCTACAAGCAACCGAGTTGCGGCAGCGTCTTCCGCAACCCGGAACCGGCGAAGGCCGGTCGTCTGATTGAGGGTCTTGGCCTGAAAGGCCGTCGCGTCGGTGGAGCTCAGATCTCCGAAATTCACGCCAATTTCATCGTGAACACCGGAGGAGCCTGCGCTGCAGACATCCGCAATCTGATCGGCCTGGTGCAAAAGGAAGTGGCCGATGCCCACGGCATCGAGCTGCAACCTGAAGTGAAACGACTGGGATTTGAAACGGCGGCCTAACCTTTCGGTTCCTTCAGCGATGTCATGGCCGGGTTCGGACTTCCCAATTTTGGACAGCTCACCGAAGCCTTCCGTAAGGCACAGCAAATCCAACAGGATGCCCAGAAGCTGCAGGAGGAGCTCGATGCCATGGAGATCGAAGGCAGCAGTGAAGACGGACGCGCCCGCATCTGGCTCTCTGGCAACCAGCAGCCGCTGCGTGTGACATTGGATCCCAGCCTGCTGAGCGAAGGACAGGAGGCAGCTGAAGCCGCCACACTTGCCGCCCTTCAGTCCGCTTATGAAAACTCCACCGGCACCATGAAGGAACGGATGCAGGAGCTCACGGGCGGGCTCGATCTCAACCTGCCCGGAATGGGCGGTTGATCTCGAGAAGTTCCTCCACCGCTTTGCGATACATCGGATAGCGCTCCCAGTCGCGTGTCACACCACAACCTGGCTCATCCCTGTGCAAGCAATCACGGAAACGGCAGGGATGCCTGTCGAGCTGCACTCGGAGCTCCGGAAACAGCACTTCCAGATTGGAGACATCATCCGGTAGCTCCGGGCGGTTGAATCCCGGAGTGTCAGCAACCCTGGAGCCAGAGGTAATCGCATGCAATTCCACATGACGTGTGGTGTGACGCCCCCTCTGCAGGCGACCCGACACTTCACCCACCCGTAATGCCAATCCGGGCAGGAGGCCATTCAGCAGCGAACTTTTGCCCACCCCCGAGGGACCGCACAGCACCGAGATCGGAACGGTCGCCAACTGCGCTCGCAGTTCGTCGAACCCCATTCCAGAGCGAGCCGAAACAAGAATCGGGTCATAGCCCCATCCGTGCAGGCGTTGCTGCAGTTGCGACAAAGCGGCGGAATCCAGCAGATCGCACTTGGTCAACACAAGCAAAACCTGCAATCCGGTCTTCTCAGCAGTAAGCAGGAACCTGCTGACCTGATCGGCATCAAAAGCAGGTTGCTCAACCGCAACCGCGACGAGGATGCAGGAGGCATTGGCCACGGGAGGTCGAACCAGAAAACTGCTGCGAGGATCCACTTCCGCAACCACTGCCCTGGCGTGATCACGGTCAATGGCTTCGACTCCAACGCGATCACCGACGTGGACCGCGGCTCCACGATGGTTCAGTCGGGTGCGACGTGTGCAGAGAAGACGGGGAGGAACATCAACGGGCGGAGCCTCAAGTTCCACATCGAGGTAGTTGGCCTGCAGTGCAACGACCATGCCCGGATGCAGCTCATGGCTAAGCACCGGCACAGATGATCTTCAGACGCACCTGAACATCAGAAAGACGCTCCACGAAGACCTGATGACCATCACGACGCAGTCCAGGAACCACCATCTCTTCAGGCTCGCCTGGGTCAAGATCCACCTGCAGACACTGTCCGGTGGTCATGCTCTCAAGAGTGAGCCGACAGCGAATGAAATTGAGCGGACAGGGCGTCCCACAGAGATCGAGCTGGTGATCGGGGTGACGTTCCGTCATGGTCAGCGCTGTCCGAACAGACGCGCAAACAGTCCACTCTTGTGGTGATGGTGCTGTTCTCCCCTGGCGGAATGATGTCCAGCGAGCTCCTCAAGCAGTCCCCTCTCCTCTTGATTGAGCCGGGTGGGAAGCTTCACGTTGACCGTGATGCGTTGATTACCCCGAGCCACAGGATTTCCCAGCTTGGGAATGCCCTTGTTCTCCAAAGTGAGAACGGCATTGGGTTGAGTTCCTGCAGGAATCTCAAGGCTTGTAGGGCCGTCCACCGTGTCCACTTCGATGGTGTCACCGAGAATCGCCTGCAGGTAGCTCACCTTCACTTCGGAATGAACCGTCAAACCGTCCCTCTGCAAAGAAGGGTGGGCCTTAACGGTCAGGAACACATACAAGTCGCCTGAGGGACCTCCGCGTAAGCCGGCATTACCCTCTCCAGCCACTCTTAAGCGGGTACCGGTGTCAACACCGGCTGGGATGTTGATGCGCAGCTTTTTGCGGACCTGATTCACTCCCTGACCGCCACAGGCATTGCAGGGATCAGCAATCACCTGGCCACTGCCGGTGCAGGTGGGACATTCCGCCACCTGGGTGAAACTGCCGAAAGGAGTCCTTGTTGCCCGGCGCACCTGACCAACACCTCCACAGGTGGAACAGGTGGTGGGACCACTGCCGCTTTTGGCACCGCTTCCGGAGCAGGTGGTGCAGGTTTCCAGGTGAGGTACACGAATCTCACGCTCCTGTCCGAACACCCCCTGATCAAAATCGATCGTGAGGTCGTAGCGCAGGTCATCCCCCTGCTGAGGACCACGGCGACGTTGTTGACGGCCACCGCCTGCGGCTCCACCGAACCCGCTGAAGAAGGTTTCAAAAATATCGGCGAAACCACCCATGTCGCCCATGTCGGGCATTCCGGCGGCACCACCAAGCCCCGCCTCGCCGAATTGGTCGTAGCGACCACGGGTCTGGGGATCGCTGAGTACCTCGTAGGCGCGGCCTATCTCCTTGAAGCGATCCTCGGCGCCAGGTTCCTTGTTGATGTCAGGGTGATACTGGCGAGCCAGTCGCCGATAGGCCCTTTTGAGGGTGTCGGCATCCGCATCCCTGCTGACACCGAGCAGCTCGTAATAATCGGCCATCAGCTTGACATCCCGGAGATCACAGTAGAAGCAGGGGGCTGATCAACCGTTGTCATCACCTGAAGCCTCCCCATCAGACGCTGCCTCGGCATCAGGGGTAGACGTCTCTCCGCTGGCATCCTGTTGCGGACCTGGCCCCATCGAAACCTTGACCATGGCGTGACGCAGGACACGGCCGTCGAGGTGATAGCCGCGCTGAAGCTCCTCAATCACCACATCCTCAGGATGCTCCTCACTGGGCTCACGCAACACAGCCTCATGCAGGGTTGGATCAAACTCCTGGCCGACCACTCGCATCGGAGCCACACCCAGCTGTTTGAGGACCTCAACCAGCTGCTTGTAAAGCCCCTGATAGCTGCGGTGAAGCGCCTGGGCTTCTTCAGTCTGAGGATCGAGCTGCTGACGGGCACGCTCGAAGTTGTCCACAACCGGAAGGATTTCGCTGAGGGTGCTGCAGATGAGCTGCAGTTTGAGGTCATCCTGATCGCGACTCTGACGCTTGCGAAAGTTGTCGAAGTCCGCTGCGATACGCACGTACTGACCGCGCAAGACTTCATGCTCTTCTCTGAGCGCGGAATGCTCCTTCTCGAGCTGCTCAAGACGGGTCTCGTTGTCGACGGACTGGGTACCTGACTCCGATTCGACAGCATCTGCGGCTGACGCTGCCTCCTCAACGACTGGTGTCGTTTCCAGAGTTTCGTTTGTTGTCACGGCAGGTTGCTGGCCGTCGGAACCAGCCGATGACGGATCCTGCGCTGGGGTGGAAGCATCGCCACTCATGCTGACCGGTTGCGAATTCACGTCT
>NYZI01000140.1 GCA_002687115.1 Cyanobium sp. ARS6 | reverse complement strand
TTGTTTAATTTTAAACAAGTGCATAATTTTAAACAAGTGCATACTTCTTGTTTAATTTTTGTTTAATTTTTGTTTAATGTTCAACAACTCAAATTATGTAGTTGTTAAATTTTAAACAAGTGCATAATTTTAAACAAGTGCATAATTTTGTTTAATTTTATTCTTCTGTTTGTTATATGGTAATACCAAAGCATGAAAACGTTTACTAGCACATATCTTTTTCTTTGGAACTAATAATGTGTGAATATTATTTAGTGTTATATTCGAATAATTATTTTAAGCATTTGCTTTATTTTAAGCATTTGCTTTATTTTAAACAAGTATATATATAAATGTAAACATGTATTACATAATTTTGACACGCGTGCGTGCAGGTGGTTCTGGAGATCAAAAGCGTAAAAAATAATATTATTCTTTATGTTATACGATATGACAAGCATTTACTAACAACTAATGTGTGGATATTATTTAGTGTTATATTCGGATAATTATTTTAAGCATATGCTTAATTTTAAGCATGTACAGAATTTTGACACGCGTGCGTGCAGGTGGTTCCGGGTGTCAGAAGTGCAAAAAAATATTATTATTCTTTCTGTTTATACGATAATATTAACATATGAAAAACATCTACTGGTATTAATCAATTCTTTGGAAATAATGTACAAATATTCGGATTTTATTGGAATAATTTTATGTTGTTCTTTATTAAACAAATCACAACATAAAATTATCACCGTTTGATAAAAAACACCATAACGTCGATAAAATAACAAAAGATTTTATGATCAAAAATATTTTATTTAAATAATAATAAAGAACAACATGAGCAATATCGCTGTTCATTGCACACCACCTAACTACTAGTACAAATCAGTTTTCTAACTTTTTTTATGGAATCGTTCAATACAATACGCAACCGGAAACCAGACATTAGCTTTTCTCGCGTTCGTTTCACCAACGCGCTTGCATAAAAAATCTTGGGCGCGGTTTCCAGTTCCTTTTTTATGGATCTTGAACACTCCCCTCTCACAATCTTGGTCTCCGGGGTACTCCCACTCTTTGCCAACGTAGTATCCTCTTGGTTTTATTTGTTTCGCTTTCCTCAGCCCCATCAATGGACAGTCGTCGCGCATGCACCCGTCCCAGAACCAAAATACACACGTCTTGCCGTCAGGGTTCAGTTTAATCACATGACCTTCATGGTAGCTGCCATCATGCCAAGGGGCATTGTAACTGTCATGGACCTTGACCTTGGGTTTGCTCTTAGGTTTGGCCTTGGGTGTGGGTTTGGCCTTGGCCTTGAGTTTAGCCTTAGGTTTGGGTTTAGCCTTGGGTTTGGGTTTAGCCTTGGTTTTGGGTTTGGCCTTGGGATTGGGTTTGGCCTTGGGATTGGGTTTGGCCTTGGGATTGGGTTTAGCCTTGGGTTTGGGTTTGGCCTTTGGTGTGGGTTTGGGTTTGGCCTTCTCGGTAGGCGACCCGCCATCCCCGTAATCTCCTGCGATGCATTTCTTGCATCTGATTTCAGACGCGCCCACGGTTTTTACCACACTCGCCCCACACTGGAAGCACTTCTCTTCATCGCTCTCAAATAACGCGTCCACATCGACCTCATCGGTTGATGAGTCGGAGTGGGTATTTTTGCGTGGAGACTTGCGTGGAGATCGGCGGGTCTAGTGCATATAGTGACAAATTAGTATCATGTGTTGGAGGTGTTGAAAAACACCGATTTGCTTCATAATTTGGCTTACCGGTACATATTGCTGCAACTTGCATGGTTTGCGTGGAGACTTGCGTGGAGACTTGCGTGGCGGCTTGCGTGGAGACTTGCGTGGAGACTTGCGCGGAGACTTGCGTGGCGGCTTGCGTGGAGGTTGGCGTGCCTAGTGCATAGTGACAAAATTAGTATCATGTGTTGGGGGTGTTGAAAAACACCGATTTACTTCATAATTTGGCTTACCGGTTCATATTGCTCCAACGGGTTCTTCATAATTTCCAGCAGCTTAGGGGGAACCACACCGAGAGTACCAAAGTAACGAAGAGGCCTGTGACTTTTTTTTGTCACTTCTCCACCCCCGTTGGTGGTAATTTCTACGTGCTCGCACCAGTTGGTCCAAAAGGAAGATGTTCTCTTTCGTGGGTGGCAAGTTGTTTTTTATCATCACGTGAGTCGCAACCTTCACGAACATGTCCCTGTTGAAGTGGTACTTGTTGAGCGCCCAAGTGTACAATTGCGTTTCTCCTTTCGGGGCCAACCAACACGCATCGATTAGTTGAAACAGTGCGTAGCGCACCGAGTCCCTCGTCACCTTACTCTCGTCGTTCGAGGGCGTCCTCGTGATGGGCGTGCCATCCGCGTCGTCTTCCGCGTCGTCTTTGTGATCAACTGGTACCGATGTCTTTTGTGTTGGCGTGTGTTTGCGTTTCGGGGTGCGTTTTGGTGATGGCGTGTGCGCACCTGCCTCAATTGTTATCATGCGTTGGCTCAAATTGAGCAACATTTCCTTCAGCTCATTGAACTGCGCCTCCATCTTCTTCTTGAGCTCTTGGGCCACAAGGGATTTAAAAATTCTCACCCCGGGGTGAAATTTAAAACGATTTTAAACCCTTCAAACATACCCGTAGGGTGTGTTTAAAAAACTTTTAAATTCCTACCCCGGGGGTGGTGCCAAGGCTCAGTTTTTGAATTTTTTTTGAATGGCGCACGTGGCAGCGAAGGCTGTGCACGATTATCTGCATTTCAAACGGCGCAAGCGACGAGGCACAGGTTCCTTAAAAAAAAGACCCAAAAAAAGGAGACGATTGTTGGTGAAAAAAATAGAAGAACTCAATCCGGAAAATGTCTGGTTGAAATGCCGTCTGATTCAAAGACAAACTGGATGTTCACACAAGGCAATCAAGTCCATGATCAATTCGGTATGTGGACAGATCCCAAGGGCAACGATGGTTAAGATGGACAAAAAGCTTATCGATGGTGGTGGTGGTATGTGTTTGCAGTTGAATGGATGTAACAGTTGTAACAGGCATGTGTTTCTCCCGTCTTCCAAAGAAACTTGCTGTCCCAAATGTGGAGGCGCACGGTTTGACAACAAAGGCAAACCGAAGGAAGTATGCCAGTACTTTCCTCTTCAAAAACAAATAGAGAAACTATTGGAATTGCCTGCTTTCCGTGATCTCTTAAAGTATGAGCACCAACGTGCGACGAATTCTGCGTTTATGACCGACGTTCACGACTCGCCAATGTGGGTCAAACGCTTCGGCGTGTGTGAGGGTACATTGCGCATAGTACTACAGCTGTGCGTTGACGGCATCCCGGCATTTGCGATTAAACACAGCCTTTCAATCAAGCCGGTAGTGTTCATGAACTTAAGTCTTCCGCCCAAATTACGCGCGCAGGCTGCGTACATGTTCTTACTAATGCTCATCCCGGCCAAATTAAAAGGACAGGCGGCAAGGAAGTATTACGACTTCGCGGCAGAGTATGAGATGAATACTATGCACGATCATGGCATCAACGGCGTGAAAGTGATGATGTTCGGCAACACCCTCGATACCCCCGGTCGCGCGGAAATGCTCAACATGCAGGTGCGGCACATACAACGGTGTTTTTCAATACCACTACTTCAAAAGAAATTTGTCTAATTTCAGGCGTGCACGTCGGTTCAAGGGGGGTGCCCGCATTGTCTACACCGTTGGTGCAGAGGAATCAAAAGAAACGGCAAGTTTCCCGCGCGCATATACGACGGATACCGTCGTTTCTTGGAAACTAATTCGCCTTTGCGACAAAAGTCTTTCGTTTGGAATGGCCAACGCTACTGGTTCCGAAATATCGAGAGAAGGAACTGGCCTAAGGCGCGCACGCTGCAGACCGTGGCGGAATGCGCTTCTATTGGTACAACAAAGAAGCCCTATTGTGGTCATAAAGGAGCGCCATTCCTAAGCAGGTGGCACGGGTTTACGTGGACGAACATGGCAGACTTGATGCACGACATGAAAGGTGTGTGTGAAATGACCCTCAAGGTCATTGTGGGAAAAGGGAAGCACGGTATGTATGCGTCTTGGAAGGACGATGAAAAACACCGGTTCGAATGTCATGCGTGTAAGATGTTTCCCGGGATTCGTGACCCAACAAGTCCCTTGCCATGGAGACTCACGAAAGACCAGCTCAAAATCGTCAACGAGCGCGTCTGTGCGATGTGGTGGCCTCATCACGTGCACCGGCTTGCCAAACGTCGTTGTTCTTTTTTTGTTAAAAGTTGTCGAGCTTGGAAATCACGTGATAAACTTACCGTTTTTTTGGTTATCCTCCCCACCTGTCTTCGTGGGTTCGTGCCTGCCGTACATCAGTCTATTCTCACAATTGCTTACGCGCTGCGACGGTTGGAGGGTCAAGTAGTGTCAGCTGATGAAGCAAGGCGTCTCGGTGTCGTGCCCGGATCGCGTGTGATAAAAAAAAGCGACCTGCCAGACATTCACAAGGATCTCGTGCGTGGACTCGTCATGATGACAGGCAGTTTACCTTTTTCTTGTCTCAAGCCCGTGTTGCATCACATCGTGCACTACGCCGTCTTGACCTCGCGCTACGGAAGTTTACGGTTTTGTGTAATTTTAAACACATGCATAATTTTAAACACATGCATAATTTTAAACATATGCATAATTTTAAACACATGCATAATTTTAAGCACATGCATAATTTTAAACACATGCATAATTTTAAACATTTGCATAATTTTAAACACATGCATAATTTTAAGCATGTGCATGCAGGTGGTTCTGGATGTTTGCGTTCGAGCGTTTCAACAAACGCATCAAAAGTCTGTGCAGGAATCGTTATTTTGCTTTGGAGTCTCTCGCCAACAGTTGTTCAATGGATATTGCCACTAGATTTGAGATCTTCAAACGAAACATGATCGACGCTCATGTTGTGGAAGAGTGTGTACTCAAAGGCAACTCCACTTACCACACGTACGTTATAACAGGTGCTCCTTGTATGCCTGACAACTTGCGATTCAATGTGTAGGTTATCGGCGACGGAGACAGACGGATTCCACAAGCTCGGGATGCACGTCTCAGGTGTCGTACTGAGCCACTGGATTGCCGTCATTTTGGGCATCCATTTCAGAGGAAATGAGTGGGGCCAAACCCGTTGTGGTTCCGTTGTCGTCACGAGGGTAAACGGTGTAGATCGTTACTGCGTCGTCGACCGTTTCCTTCAAGTGGGATCGCACGTCTTTGCTACTGTTCGATGGTGGTTTGCTGTTCCAACGTATCCGTACGCACCTAATCCACTTGTAGTTACTGCGTGTCAGGCAGATGCGGACGAGAACCCGCGAATGGGTTGTTTGCTTCCGGTTTCGCGCATCATTCCAAGTCGTGTGTACGTCGAACCCCACTCTGACGGTATTCATTACAATTTGATTCGGGATTGTGGTTTTTAGAGATAATTTTTGTACGCGTGTTTTTATTTCTTATGAATTTAGATTGTTTATTTGTTGGTTCAAATTATCGAGCAGTCTAAATTTATAACAAAAGAAAGCATAATTTTGGTCGCAAAATTAACCACGTGCATAATTCTGGTTATATTAAACGGTTGGATACTTTTAAACAGTTGCATAATTTTAAACAGTTGCATAATTTTAAACACATGCATAATTTTAAACACATGCATAATTTTAAACACATGCATAATTTTAAATAATTTTAAACACATGCATAATTTTAAGCAGTTGCGTAATTTTAAACACATGCATAATTTTAAACAGTTGCATAATTTTAAACACATGCATAATTTTAAACACATACGTAATTTTAAACACATGCATAATTTTAAACTAAATTTAAACACTTGCATAATTTTAAACAGTTGCATAATTTTAAACTAAATTTAAACAGTTGCATAATTTTAAACTAAATTTAAACAGTTGCATAATTTTAAACATGTGCATAATTTTAAACACGTGCATAAATCTGGTTATTTTTAACCACATGCATAATTTTAAACAGTCGCATAATTTTAAACACGTGCATAATTTCTGTTTAATTTTAAACAGTTGCATAATTTTAAACAGTTGCATAATTTTAAACATCTGCATAATTTTAAACACGTGCATAATTTCTGTTTAATTTTAAACAGTTGCATAATTTTAAACAC
>NYZI01000139.1 GCA_002687115.1 Cyanobium sp. ARS6 | reverse complement strand
TGAAGCCTGAAGCCTGAAGCCTGCCGGCTATTGAATTGTTCAAGAAGCACACGCTGCAGATAACATTTCAGTTTGTGTTGCAGCTCCCTTTGGGTTCTCGGTTTTTAAGCAGTAATTCGTTCATAAGAATACTTGGCTTTGCTGGTTATCTGATCTTTATTTTTTAATGTGTTCGCTGCAGCAGAGTGGTGTCCTGCTGCAATTTAATGCTGTTAAAGACTGACGAACAATTGGGAGATGGCATGCTTTATATTCATGCTGGAAATAATCCTTTCCCTGGGTTGATTTGCTTCAGATCTTCACACTTGTCATTGTGCTGTTTCGCATTCTCGAAAAAGATCTTCAATCAGGCTTTTCAATTCTGTCCACTGATTCTCAATTGATCTGGTGAGCGCAAGCTGAACCTCAGCGCGATCGAGGTTATGTTGCGGCCTTGTTGTACGGAAGTAGCGATCTCCGGACAGGTGATCTGTGAGAAAGCGGATTCCAAGCTCAAGAGGAATCAGGCGAATGCAGTCAGGCAGGTAGCGGAAATCTTCTGGTGTTAAAAACGACCTGCCTATGGATAGATATCCTTCGAGGATCGCTCGACAAAGGTTCAGGTCAAAGCTGACATTCTTGGTGTCAAGTGTTTCCTCCCCCAATCTGTTGCAGCAGGAACGCAGACAATCACCGATGTCGTAATGAATCAATCCTGGTTTGACCGTGTCGAGATCGATGAGACCAACTGCCTGGCCTGAGGCATCGTCAATCATGACGTTGTTGATCTTCGGATCTCCGTGGATCGGTCTTCTTTTCAGTTCACCTCTTGCACAGGCCTGCTCAAGAACATCGATCCCATTCCTGCGGTCCTCGATGAAAGAGACCGCTTCAGCGATGCGACGGCAGCTCTGATCAGCCGATCCGGAGAGCACAAGGTCGAATTCGGCAAGGTATGCCGGCGCGATATGAAAATTCTCAAGCGTGTCTGCCAGTTCGTCAGTGGCCAGATCACTAATCAGGTGATGAAACATGCCCAGGCCGTAGCCCAGCTCACGGGCATGTTGGTCGTCCTGAATCACATCCGTTGTGGTGGCGGCACCGATATGGGTGATGGATCGCCAGAACTCTCCCTGATGCTCCACCCAGTGGCTATCGGCATCCAGTGTCGGCAGAACTCTGGGAACCTCCCAGCGTCGACCCAGCAGTTCCGGTGGTTTTTGCGCCAGACGCTGCTCAACGTGACTGCCCAGTTTCAGCAGGTTGCCCATCACCAGTTCGGGTTGTTCGAACACTTCCGTGTTCAGACGCTGCATCACGAATGCTGATCGTGACGCGCTGCGATTCAGCGTCACCAGAAACGTGTCATTGACATTCCCGGAGCCGAGCTGGCTGATTCCATCGATCTGCTCTGATGGATGGAACAGGCCTGCAATGGTCTCCAGAATCGATTTGGAGCTGGAGAACGGGAGCGTCACGTTTAATCGCATGGGTCTCACGACGAAACATGCCGTTTCCCTTGGTGTTTGCCATCAATGAGTGTGCGGAAAATCAGGCGGGAAGGCGGCAGCATGGTGAGCGTTGTCTGAACGGCACGGGTGGCACGCATCCTTCACACCGCTGACTGGCAGATCGGCAAGCCCTATCGCTGGATCGACAATTCCCAGAAACAGGCACGCTTGCAGCAGGAGCGAGTTGATGCTGTTCTGAGGATCGCTGAAGTGGCCAGCCAGGAACAGGTGGACATCGTGGTGGTTGCCGGTGACCTGTTCGACTCGAGCACAGTGGCTGCGGCCATGGTCATGGAGGTGCTGGAAGCGATCGGATCGATTCCAGCACCTGTGGTTGTGATACCCGGTAACCATGATCACGGCGGTTCCGGAGGCATCTGGAGGCGCGAGGATCTGCGCTCACAGATGCAGCAGCGTGCCGGCAATCTCCGATTGCTGCTGAATCCCGAGCCTGTCGATGTTTCTGGAATCACTCTGCTGCCATGTCCTCTGCAACGACAGCGGGACAGCCAAAGTCCATCGCTCTGGCTCGATCAGCTCGACTGGACGGCCCTTGATCCGGTGAAACCGAGAGTGGTTGTGGCCCATGGCTCGGTTCAGGTTTTCGGTGGTGAGGGCCAGGTCAACCAGCTTTGCCTCGATTCCCTGCCTCGTGATCAAGTCGATTACATCGCCCTCGGTGACTGGCATGCGCTGATGGAGGTTGATTGCAGAACCTGGTACAGCGGCACACCTGAACCCGATCGCTTCCCAACCGGACCCGATGACCTGAGGTCTCAGGTTCTGGTGATTGATGTGGAGAGAGCCCAGCCTCCAAGGGTCATGGTGAAACCCACTGGTCGCCTCCGTTGGCACCGGATCACCCTCACGCTCAACGGCGATGCCGATCTGCTGCGTCTGGAACAACAGCTTGATCAGTGTGTCGGCAGCCGTGTCGGTCGGGACCTCATTCGGCTTGAGCTGAACGGACAACTCGGCCTTCAGGGCCATCTCCAGCTTGAGGAACGTATGGAGCTCCTCGCACAACAGCTTCTTCACCTGCGCTTGCGCGGCAAGCTGCACCGCCAACCAACAGCACAGGAGAGGGATGCGCTGTTGCTGCGTATGGACAGTCCTCTGGTCAGCACGATCGCTGCAGATCTTCAGGACGAGCTGCGGAGCAATGCTGATCCCCTGGTTGAGCAGGCTCTGATCGAATTGCACCGTCTTTGCGCTTCTGATCGATGCGCCTGATTCGTTGCCGACTGGAAAGCATGCGCCGGCATCGAGCTCTCGAGGTGTCCTTCGCCCCTGGTCTGACCTTGATTGGAGGTGCCAATGAATCCGGTAAGAGCTCGCTTGTGGAAGCGATGCATCGGACATTGTTTCTGCGTGCCTCCGCCACCGGTGCCGCAGTTCGTGATCTGCGCTCCGCCACCCATGCGGGACACCCCCAGGTGGAGATCGACTTCGACGCGGCTGGCCATCGTTGGTCACTGTTGAAATGCTTCAGCGGCGCAGGCGGGACCTGCCGCCTCAGCCGAGCCGGTCAGCAGGTGCTGCTCGGTGGCGATGCCGAAGATCAACTCGCCGCTCTTCTTGGTGTTGAGGAGATCATCGGCAGCCGCCAGGTGAACCGGGTTCTACCCACCCGCTGGGCTCACCTCTGGGTGATGCAAGGCCTGGCCGGTCGCAATCTGCTGGATCTCAGCGCCGAGCATTACGACCTCAAGGGATTGATCACTGCTCTTGAGGGACAGGCTGAGCAATCACTTCAGTCCCCGATCGATCAGCAGGTCTTCAACCAGCTTGAACAACTGGTAGCTTCCAGCCTCACCAGTCGTGGTGTGAAACAGAACAGTGAACTCTGGAAACGACGCCAGGAGGTTCAGCATGCTTCAGATCGACAGTCCGAGGCACAGGAGCGACTGCTCAGTTACGAGACAGCCTGCAGCGAACTGGATGCCAACGAGCAGGCTCTTGATCAGCTTGATTCTCAAGCACCGAATCTGCAGAGGAAGCGCAGGCAGCTTCTGGAACTCAAGGATCTGCAACAACAGCTTGCTCCACTGAGTCTTCAGCGGACTCAGTGGCAACAGCAATTCAGTGCTTTGAGTCGTCTGGTTCAGGAGATGACGGCTGCTGAAACGGCGATGAAGTCGCTTCGACAGCAGCTCAAGGTCATGAACGAGTCTGCGCAGACCATATCCAGCGCTCTCCTTGATCAACGACAGGCATGCCAACAGCTCGAATGCAAACGTCAGGCGCTTGAAGAGCGTGGCCACGCCCTTAGGCGTCGTCAGGATCAGGAACGGCTTGAACAACGCATCCAGAACCTGCGTCTGCAAAAGGAACAACGCGTCAAATTCGAACATCAACAGTCTCTGCTCAGACAACAGCTGACGGCATTGCCGGGTCGCGATCACGCCGATCTGTCCTCCCTGAAGGCTCAGCAGTCACAGCTTCGTGAGCTGGACATCCGTCTGCAGAGCATGGCGTCAAAGGTCGAACTGCAGTGCTCAGACAGGACTGTCCGCGTGGATGGAGAACCACTAGGACCAGGAGACGTTGTGCAAAAAACGGGTGCATTTCGTCTGCAGGTCGGTGAAGGGGTCAGCCTGCTTGTCAGCCCCGGAGAGGGAACTGGTCTTCCATCACTGCAGGCTGAAAGGACCCGATCTCAGGCTCTGTTGGAGCAGAACCTCAAGCACTGGGGTGTCGACAGCATTGAAGCTGCAGAGGCTCAGTTGCAGATGCGCGCGGAGCTTCAACAGCAGCTTGCTGTTCTTGATGCACGTCTTCGCCAGCTCATGGAACAGCAGCAGAGCAACCTGAAGGGGGATCAGGATCTCGATCACCTCGAGCAGCAGCTCGCTGAACTGCGACACCATCAGCTTGATCCTGAGATTGCCGCTGAAGATGACTTGACTCGGGCGTTGAACCATTGCCGTATCGCCTATCAAACGGTTCAGGAAAGGATCCGCTCACGGCGTGCTGACTATGAGCGCGCTGAACGTGACCAGAAGGGTGCTGTCGGGAAGCTTCAGGATCTGCAGATTCGGCTTGAGCGCCATGAGGCCCAGCATGTCCAGCTGCATCAACAACGACAAGAGATCGAGTCGCGGCATGGCTCAGCGAACTCAATCAACGTTGAACTCAAGAAGGTGACTCGTCAGTGTGAGCTGTTGCAGAACCAACTGCTAGCACTCAGACACGACTGTGGCATCGCGTCCGGCGCCGACGTGGAGGCATCACTGGCTGAGCTGGATGATCAGGAGCTGAGGCTCAATCGTCTGCGCACGGAACTGAACCGTGAACGAGGCTCCCTTCTCGAGCGCTGCGAGAGTCTTGGAAGTCGTGAACTTCACGCAGAGCTTGAGGAAGCCTGCACACGTCTAGCTCTGGCTCAGCAGGCAGAGGCACAGGAAACTCTTGTGGTTGACTCACGGGTGCTGCTTCTCAGGCGGTTCCAGCAAGCGCGTGCCGATCTTTCACGTCGCTACTCATCACCATTGCGGGCAAGCATCAACCGTTTCATCGCTCCTTTTCTGCAGCAGCCCGAAGACAGCTCCGAGCTTTGCCTGGATGCCAGCGATGGCCTGAAGGATCTGCGGCTTCAACGTTCAGGTCAAAGCCTCGAGTTTTCTCAGCTCAGTGGAGGACTCAAGGAACAGTTGAATGCCGCTGTCCGGCTTGCGATCGCCGAGGCTTTGCGTCATGGGCATGACGGCTGCCTTCCACTGCTGTTTGATGACGCCTTCACGAACAGCGACCCTTCACGACTTGAAGCGGTTGGCAGCATGCTCAGGCTGGCTGTTAACCAGGGTCTGCAGGTGGTGATTCTGAGTTGTGACCCGGATCCCTACCGAGCGATTGCCGATTCGGTGATCGATCTCTAGGGGCATTGATGTGCAGACGACGGTTCGCCTGACTCAGAGTGCGTTTTCGATCACATTCATGGCTTTGAGGTAGGCCGGCGGTTCATCGGCTGTCTCCGGTTCTTCAATGCCGTTGTCGTCGCGGATCAAACGGCGGGCGTTATCAGCAACGACGGCGTTCACGAGCAGATCCATCGCTTCAGGCTGCTCGAGATTCTGGAGCGCATCGGCATATCTTCGGCTGTGGGTTGGCCGCACTGATTCCTGGCAGTAGTTGGACAACTCCCGGCTTTCCGTCATCACTGAAAACGCCACGTCCTTGGTGGTCGAATTTCCGTAGATGGCCATGTAGAGCAGATTCACCATCGAAGCGTCATGCACGGGGACGGCGTATTTGCGCACGATCTGTGGCCAGTAGCGCAAGGACTTGAGACCTTCAAGGCCACCTTTGCGCAGGCCTGCCTGTTCGCACCAGTTCTCCAACTCCTCCATCGATTGCGGGCATCGATTCTCGGCTCGCATGTGCTCCGCCAGAACCTGTCCAGCCTGGAAATTGCGGGTGGGTGTCCCGGAAACCGGCAGCATCATGCTGCCGCGCACGTCCGCCACCATTGCGGTGAGTTGAGCAAAGGTGTGATCGCGCACTTTTTCCATATCTCCGCCGCGGACGAGTGCCGCTTCGATCCGCTGGACGCCATAACCCAGTTCCGTCAGCGCGAAGGGCTGGCGGTTGTAGAGACGTTGTCGATTACGTCTGGCCATGGACACGGTGGCTGCCTGATCCAGGCACTGGTCGAGCAGAAGCGTCAGCAGTGTTGGCAACACGCCGGGATTGTCCTGGTGGTAGGCGTAACCGAACCCTGCGAAGACCGATGACATGTTCTTCGCTGCCTTGATGTACTGACCCTCGATGTTGTGAACACCCGCTGAGACCTGAATGTTGGGTGACAGTCGATCCAGCATCCTTGCGCCCAGCAGAGCGGTGAGTGCGTTGGGATGACAGAAGTTGGCCGTGAAGCTGTCGAGTGGATTGCGCAGGGCGCCGTGACGGTGAAAACCGGAGAAAAACCCGAGGCTGGGCACCTTTTCGCAGAGCACATACGACTCGTTGGCGATATTGTCGTGGCTGAACGATCCAGCCAGACAGGCCAGAACCACGTGCTGACGGCCCAGTTGATCCCGCAGTTGGATCGCCTCGATCAGGTCGTCCTCAACATGGTTGCTGTTGGCACTGAGCACCACCAGTTCACAGCGCTTGAGCAGGTCAGCAAGAGTGTTGGGTTGACGCCCACCCTCGGTTTGATGGCTGCCCATCCGTTCCATGACGGCCACATGGTTCGGATCCATGCCTTCGATAGCTGATTGAGTGAACGCGCCGAGAAGCTCGCGTTCAGGACGAGGTGCCAGCAGAAGATTGTCCTCATCCTTCTGCTGCATGGCGCAGTTGTAAGCGAGGGAAGCCGGATAAAGCCCAACGCTGTAGAAACCGACCTTTCCGGTCTCCAACTCCCAGACCCGCTGCCGCACCTGATCCCGGTCGAGGCTGGGTGGAAAGAATCCATTTGAGTTCAACAATGCTGCAGTGCTGAGACTCATCGCTTTGACTGGGAGGACTGGGTGAAAGAGGGTTGGGGATATTGAGTGGCAGCTGAATCAAACTGCTGGATCAGGCTGTTCAACCTCACCCACCCATTATCTGCTTTCAGGTCCCCAGGGTTTCGTCAAAGCCCAGTGGATGGATTTCTACCGAAGAGATGCGACAGACGAAAGCGAACACTTGAAGATCAAATGAATCAATTGATTTGGCTGAAATGATGCATATGATTGATGCACCAAGTGTTCAAAGTGAAGACTTTCTCTGCAGCAATGAGTGGCCAGCCTGAGATGAGCAGACGCAGGGAGTACTTCGATGTTGCTTGATGATGAACGTGGCAATGGTTATTGACTTCATGTAGAATTGTTTGTTCACATTCTTATCGTGCGTAATGAATAGTCTCGAAATGGAGAATGAGATCCGTGCGCTACTCAGCAGGGCTGACATCGGACGTTTGGAAGGGCTTCTGGTTGATTCTGCGGATTGGGGTGTCAATATCAGAATGACTCTTAATGATCAGTTCGTCGAAGTTGATCTGATTAAAAACTGGGATGGTTTCGAGATGATTTTGCTTGATGAGCAAAACAGGAATTCCGTGCAGATCGATGAAATACAGGACATTCTTCAAGTTCTAAGTCTTCATTATTGAGTGTTTTCAGGAAGATTGTCTGAATTGTTTTCGAAAACAATTTTCATGGCCAATATGGTCAGATTCAATGCAAGTGTAAATGCATTTGCAATCATTACCGGCTTCGCTTCCACCTGATATCCGTAGATCACCCAGCAAAGACAGCCGGTACTGAAGGTGAGTAACAAGGCGTAGGAAACATCTTTTGCTGAACGGGTCTTCCAGGTTTTAACGACCTGCGGCAGAAATGCGATTGTTGAAAGCGTTGCTGCAGCAAAGCCAAATACCTCAGAGGAGTTTAAATCCAATACCATTCGAGTGATTTGAATCGTTCAAGGAACCTTTTGACCATAGCCGCGGCTTCAACAGTCTGAGATTTGATGCTCAGCGCTGATATCAGGAGCATTACAACATTCAATCTGATCTTGTCTGTTGCCATGCCGATTTCTTTCGTATCAACCCACTCGGGAAGTGCCTGTTCTGGTCAATAGTCAAGTACCACCTGATGATGGATCGCTCCAGAAGCTGGATGAAAGGGGTTCAATCCTTTTGCCTTCAGTTGAGAATCACTGCAACAAGATCTTCACATCAGCGCAGTGAATGTTGACGAATCAGTGGTTGTTGTTCGCTGACATAACCTTTTCCATTGCTTCCTGTTCCCTCCACTCGTGAGCCTGAAAAGTCGCGATTCACGAGGGTGTTTCATCAACGACTGCATCCTGACCGCTCCCTCGCCGGCGATCTCTGGTGTGTTGCTGAGTGCTCCTTCCCTATCCAGCTTTGTGATTGACCACGTTCTTGTCCTGAGATTGATCCGAGTTCCTTTTTGGTGATTCAGTCTGAAATCCAATGCATCAGACACCGGTCTTTTACAGAAGGGTCATGGCTGGTGGCAGACCAGTGAATGTCGTCTGCTCCAAGCGGATTGGCGATTCATCCAGAGCATGGGAAGGTGAGAACCAAGACCACGACAGCCATGGTTCGGATGGATCTCGCTTCACTGCATCATGAACTCATCACCAGTTCTGACCTGCTGATTGTTCAGGATCTCGATGGGGTCTGCATGCCTCTGGTGAAGGACCCACTGACCCGGAGTCTTGCAGCTGATTATGTTCACGCCGCTGGCCGTTTACGAGGCAGTTTCTTCGTTCTGACCAATGGTGAACACGAAGGTCACCGTGGAGTGAATCGTCTGGTTGAAACTGCACTTGGTGACCCCGCCATTGCTCGAAGAGAAGGTCTTTATCTGCCAGGCCTTGCCGCTGGTGGAGTACAGCTGCAGGATGAATTCGGGACCATCACGCACCCTGGAGTCAGTGAGGCTGAAATGCACTTCCTGGCGTCGGTTCCTGCGCGGATGAAGGATCTGATGTCGTCGATGCTTCCTCCCTTGATGCCTGAACTGGGCGAAGTGGAGCTTGCTGACGAGGTTGAAAAGGCTGTTCTTGACACGCAGGTGTCGCCAACAATCAACCTCAACAGCCTGTTCAGCAGACTCCCGGGCGATGTCGACCGACAGCGTCAGCTGCAGTCAATGCTCCAGTTGCTCATGCAGCAACTCATGACGATGGCCGTGGCTGAAGGTCTTCAGGACTCGTTTTTTCTGCACGTCGCGCCGAACCTCGGCCGAGATGCCGGCGGCTGTGAACTGCTTAAACCCTCCACGGAATCGGATGTCGGCAGCACCGACATTCAGTTCATGCTGCGTGGAGCAATCAAGGAAGTGGGTTTGCTGGTTCTGATCAATCGCCATATTGCAGCGCGCACCGGCAAGGCACCTTTCGGGGATGACTTCAACGTCAGAACCGCACCCCAGGATCATGAAGCGCTTCTTGCCCTCTGTAGAAACCGAATTCCTGCTGATCAGATGCCCCACCTTGTCGGTGTCGGTGACACGGTCACTTCGACGATCAACCCCTCTGGAGATGGTTGGTTGAGAGGTGGCAGCGATCGGGGCTTTCTCACTCTTCTTCAGGAACTCGGACGCAGCTATGGACATCAGAACAGGGTGGTTCTGGTCGACAGCAGCGGTGGTGAGGTGGACCGCCCATCGCTGAGGAATGGAACCCTTGAAGGGATCAGTGACCCAGAGGATCCTCTTCAATTTGATGTCTGTGTTCCGGGCGGCCCTGATGCCTATGTGACCTGGTTCAACGGCCTGGCAGCAGCTCGAAACGGGCTGCCACTCTGATCAACCCCAATCAAAACAAACCAAACGACCCGGAGCCTGCTGATGCCAGATTCCGTCAGCAGAAAATCAGCGTCTGGAGTTGGTGACTGCCGCGATGCGTTTGCCTCTGCAGACTTGATCAATCAGCTCTTCTGCAATGCGAACACTGCTCTCACTGCCGATGCTGCTGGCTTCAGCTGTCCCAGTGGCGCTGGTCCAGGCAGAACCTTTGCAGCAATCCGCACGATGTGCGGTGCCTGCACCGGGTCAGTACCTGATCGTGAGTCAGGGTCTGCGTGGTGATCAACCACTGGGCCGCCTTCAACTGGAGGAATGGTTCCCAGACGGAGCCGTCAGTGGAACCCGTTTTCTGAGGGTTGGTCGCACCTACAGCGAAACGCAATATCAAGGGCGTTGGCAGTCAGAGAGCGATTGCGGTCTGTCTGTGACCAGAGATGAGTCCGGTAGCGCAAGCAAGGTTTTGCTCACTTCAGCTGGATTGCCTCGTTACGGACTCAGTGATCGAACAGGTGATGTTGTGAGGGAGCGATGGATTCCGCAGCCGGATCGGCGCTGTGACCCGGAGACCATGAACGGCAGCTTCCTCAGCCAGCAAAGCGGTACCACCTTTGCTGATTCTTCATGGAATGCGAATGCTGTGATTCAGCGAGAGAGCTGGACAGGGTGGCGCATGGTCGGTCTCGCGATTTCTTCCTACGACGGGATCGGAGAAGTGGCTGCTTACCAGGGCCAATTCACTCAGGTTGACAACTGCATCGGCCAGATTCGTCAGCAGGATGATCGCGGTGTGACTTACGCCTACGCAGCGATTCTGCGTTCGGATGGTCTGGGGTACGCCTATCTCCAGACACAAGGTGATGATCTGACCGTTGCCACTGTTGAAAAATCGCTTCCCTAGCTCTGTGGTCGTTTCGCCAGAATTTCCACAGATCATCGCCTCGGATCCCCTCAAGACGTTGACTTCAACCTTTCCAGAAACCCTGAGTTTCCCTCCTGTTCGTCGAGGCAGATTGCAAACCCTGCAGGTCAATCTCGGATATCGCTGCAATCAGACCTGCAGTCACTGTCATGTGAATGCCGGTCCCTGGAGGAAGGAAATGATGACCAGGGAAATGATTGAGTTGATCCCTGAGGTGCTTGACCGCTTAAACCTCCATTGTCTGGATCTCACCGGTGGTGCACCGGAACTGCATCCTCAGTTTCGAGACCTTGTTGTGTCCGCCAGGTCTCTTGGCGTTGATGTGATCGATCGCTGCAACCTCACAATCCTCAGCGAGCCAGGACATGAGGATCTGGCGGAATTTCTGGCGGCAATGGGTGTGAGGGTGGTTGCGTCGCTTCCCTGCTACGAGCAGGAGAGGGTGGATCTGCAGCGAGGTCAGGGTGTCTATGAGCGAAGCATCGCAGGGCTGAAGCAGCTGAACCGGCTTGGGTATGGCCAACCCGGATCACCCTTGCAACTGGATCTGGTGTTCAACCCTTCCGGTCCTTCTCTCCCCCCGGCTCAGGAGCCACTTGAAGCTCAGTACAGGGAGGCCTTGGCATCGAGTCATGGGATTTCCTTCTCACACCTGCTCACGATCACCAATATGCCGATTCAGCGTTTTGCCAGGGATCTGCTTCACCAGGGCAAGCTTGAGCCCTATCAGCAGATTCTGCGTGAGGCCCATCGGCCGGAAAACATTCAATCGGTGATGTGTCGCAGCCTGATCAGCGTGAGCTGGACGGGAGCTCTTTATGACTGTGATTTCAATCAGCAGCTGAATCTTGCCTCCGACTCCGGACCGCGAACGCTTGTTGATCTGCTCAGCGCAGCGGATGGTTTGAAGGACCTACCAATCGCTGTTGCTGACCATTGTTTCGGATGTACAGCTGGCAACGGGTCCAGCTGTGGTGGCTCTCTCACTTGAGCGAGACCTGAACCCCTGCCGGCGTGAACAGAAACACATGGTCCCCGAGGCGATGTTCCAGACCATCAATGGCAGTGATTCCACCGGACACGAAATCAGCAGTGCGCTGTGCCAGTGCCTTGTCCATGGATGTGAGATCGAGCACCACCGTTTTTTGACTGCGAACAGCCAGAACGGCCTGTATCCCTTCCGCCACCCCTTGCGGACGGATCACAAGCATCTCCTGTGATTGCTTACGAGTGGATTGATTCATTACTCTCAGCCTGGCGAGGCTGGAGAAAAGTCGCAGTAACCGTCACCATGCAGTGATGATGCCGAGCTCCCCGAATCCATTCTGCCGCAGTCATTTTCACAATTGAGACCTGAGTTGGTTCTTAAAGCCGTTATTAATGGTGACTTGCATGGTGATGATTCCGTCACTTGTCACCCTCGACAGACTTAAGAAACAAGCCCAACCCGACCGCTTGCCCAACCTTCGAAACCGCCTGGCCTCGTGGATGGTCACCGCCGCCGACGGACTCGATGACAACCGCCTGGAGAAGAGACACGTGTTTGGCCCAAAGAGGAAGGCCGCCCTTCCAGATGGAAAGACGGCCTAGATCGCTCGTTTGTGCATTTTCAACCCATCACGTTTAGGGAAAGGAAGGGGTCGAAGCGTCTGGCTGGAGGCGCCCTGGGGCCATTGGCTCTAGGTGTCGGGTTGTTGTCTCCTGGGGCACCTAGG
>NYZI01000138.1 GCA_002687115.1 Cyanobium sp. ARS6 | reverse complement strand
TTCTGGCCGGAGGCAGTTGGCAAGGCTGGAACGCACTCCTCGACCTCTCTCCCAAGATCCCTCCTCTAGCGTCGCTGGTGAATGGCTCCGTGATGGCCGTGGCCGGTGACGCTCCCGCCCAGGCGGCATGGACGTTGAGTCTTTGGAATGCGTTGCTGGTGTTTTCAAGTGCCGGTTGGGCACTTCAGCTCCTGCGCACCAGAGCAATCGCCAGGGGGTTCGCATTGCTGGCTGCCGCGGCTGTGACCCTGGCACCGATGCTTCTCGAACTCAGAACCGACTATGTGCTGGAGCTTCCTTTGACCGCTCTGGTCAGCCTGGCGCTCTGGCGTCTGGGTGCCTGGTGGAGTCCTCGCACTGGCGGCCAATGGTGGCAGGCATGGCTCGCGGCCTTTGCCGTGGCGCTGTCACTGCTGGTGAAACAGAGCGCTCTGCTCGTGCTGCTACCTGCTCTGGCCTGGTCACTCGTTGCTGCTCAACGCATCGGTCGAGGCCGTCGACTGCAGGCGCTGGCAGGACTGATTCTGGTTCTGATCTCGGTCTTCCCCTGGCTGCGGCACAACTGGATCACCACGCTCGGTGGCACGAACCGAGCTGTGATCGAATCCGCTGCACGCGAGGGAGATCCAGGGATTTTCAGCTTTTCAGGCTGGCTCTGGTATCTGCGTCAGCTTCCCCTGCAGATCGGCTGGGCGCTGCTCTGGATCGGATTGGCCGGGCTTCTGCTTCTGATCCTGATGCGCTCCAGGGCTGGGAGGGCAACGGTCAGCGGGCAACGGGATCAAAGCGAAGCCTGGCGCTGGCTGTTCGGCACTTTGGTGCTCGGATGGATTGTGACCAACCTCAGCCCCAACAAAGACGCTCGCTACATCGCTCCCTTGCTGCCTTCGTTGCTGATCGTGCTGAGCCGTGGATGGTGGCAGTGGGGTTTGTGGATTCATCAACGCTGGCCGGAACGGTCAGCCTGGCTGCCTGGATTGGCTCTGACCGCCGGGACGCTGGTCGCGATCGCACCGGCTTGGACAGCCCAGTTCGCACGTCTGCAACCCAAGGATCGCAATCCGCTGCGAGCGATCGTTGCGAGGGCGGGTGGTGCAGATCCCGCCGCTGATGAAACCACGTTGATCGTTGTTCCCAGCACGCCGGACCTCAATCAGCACAATGTGAGCTATTACGGCCGCCGCAACGGTGGCCGGCTGGTGGGTCGCCAGCTCGGTGGCAGCCGTGATCACATCCAGCCGGTGTTGGACCATGCCAGCTGGGTCCTGCTGGCCGAAGGTGACCAGGGTTCTGTGCGCAAGTCTGCGCGCTCCCTGGATCAGGCCGTGCGTGAGAGCGGAGTCTTTGAGGAGGTCGAAGTCTTTCCCCGTTCCAAGGGAGGCAGCTACTCGCTCTGGAAGCGACGGTCCGATGCCGCCTCGCCAATTGGATTTGAACAGCGCTTCCCTGCACTTGCCACAGGGCTTGCAGAGGGGCCTGCAGGTCTCGATCCCGTCTTCAGCAGCGTGGCGATCGAACACATGCTTGACGGCCATTTCGGCTACAGGACACCATTGCGGCGTGAGGCGCTCGAACAGCTGAGGCAGGACCCATCTGATGTCTCCGCGCGGTGGACTCTGGCCCTGCTGGCTGTCCTGACCAACAGGCCGGCTGAGGCCGCTCATCATTTCGAGTTGTTGGAGAACTCCCTCCCTGACAATCCCTGGCCCAGCGCTTATCGCAGCGTGGTGCTGCTCGCGGGCTGGAATCCCTGGTCTGCTGCTTCGGTGGCTTCAGCGGCACTTGGGCGCCACAAGCGGCATCCAATTCTTGTGAGCATGGAATCGCTCTCAGCAGTGCTTGGCGGCGCCGTCTGGAGAGTTCCTGAAGCTGTTCAGTCGTTGCCTGCCGCAGTCTCGACAGTTGAGAGGTCGCTGAATTCTCAGGTGAAGGGTTCGAGCTGATCGATGCGTAACCACACATCAGGTACCGGACGTCGCCAACGCACCTGGCCATACTCGCCCTTAATAACAAGCAGTTCCCCCGGGCCATCAAAGATGTAGGCCGGTGGATAAGGATCGCTCGCTCCGGCCTCCACACTGCCGGAGTAGGCCGAACGGTTGACCCGCACCAGCGCACCTTTCTTCAGTGGTGCGGGTGGCTTGGCAGCTGGTGCAGGGTTCGACTCTGTCTCTGCCATCACGGGTCGTTATTCTCCGGCCAGGCTAGAACCCTTCAGGACCACATCCATCGCTGGTTTGGACAACGGCCTTTCGCTTTATCTGGTCGCATTCGGTGGTTTGCTGCTGGTTGCAGTTCTGCTCGATGACCTGGCGGCAAGGGTGAGGGTTCCTGGAATCCTCATGGTGCTGCTGCTCGGTCTGCTGATTGAAAATCACGTGGACGTTGTCGGAAGCCGTGAAATCACCCTGCTGAGTATTGAGCATGCCAAGCAGATCACCCAGGCGGCTCTGGTGCTGGTTCTGTTTTTCGGAGGTCTCACCACCAACTGGCAACAGGTTCGAGGTGTGATATCGCCAGCAGCCCGCCTGGCCACCATCGGCGTCTTGATCACGGCTGCTCTGATCACGCTGGTGATTTTCGGTTTCGGCCTGTCGCAAGGCACGGAGTCGATCGCCGTTCTGCTCCCCCGCAGTCTTTTTGTTGGCGCCATGGTTGCGAGCACAGACGCCTCGGCTGTTCTGGCTCTGCTGCGACCTCTCCAGGTCCGTCTGCCCAAACCGCTAACGGATCTGATCGAGTGTGAGTCGGGGTTCAATGATCCGATTGCCGTTGTCCTTGCCGGACTGGCTCTGGCACTGGCCGGTGGTGAGGGTGTCGGCGCCGGGGTGCTGGTGACCGATCTGGTGCGCCAGTTCCTGCTTGGGATTCTGATTGGCTTCCTCGGCGGCAGCCTCACGGTGCAGCTGCTTGGAACACGCATGGGGCTGAACCAGACCGCAATGCTGCCGGTGGTCAGCCTCGCCTTGCTGATGGTGCTGAGCGGTGGCACGTCTCTGCTGGGCGGCAGCTCCTTGCTTGCCGCATATGTGGCAGGTCTGGTCCTCGGTAACAGTGCCGACCTGGACCAGAACGGCCTGGAGGAGGCCCATTCCAGCTACGCAAAAATGGCCGAGCTCCTGCTGTTTCTCTGCATGGGGCTCGTGGTGAACCCTCAGGATGTCGTTCATTCCGCCGTTCTCGCCTTCGTGCTGTTTCTGGTGATGCAGCTGGTGCGTCTGCTGATGGTGCAGATTCTTCTCTGGCGCACAACCTTCAGTCATGGCGAACGGATCTTTGTGTGCTGGGCGGGCCTGCGTGGTGCAGTGCCCATTGCGATGGCTATCCAGGCCTGGTCGACCCCAGGAGTGAGCTGGGGTGTGGCCATGCCTCCGCTTGCTCTGGCCGTGGTTCTCTATGGCCTCTTCATCCAGGGCTTTGCTCTGGTGCCCATGGCTCGCAAGATGAATCTCACCTTGCCTTTCGAGGACACCGATCCCTCTGTCGCTTCCTAACGTCGACGACTTGATGTCGCCATTCCCATGCGCCTTCTGTTGATCGGATGCTCTGGTCTGGTGGGCCGTGGCCTGGTTCCCGTTCTGCAGGCAGCCGGTCATCGGCTGACTCTTGTCAGTCGCCGGCCCTCGCCGGCTGCCTTTCCAGATGAGCTGGCGAAATCGCTTCAGTGGATTCAGGCAGATCCCGGTGCGGCGTCGAGCTGGGCTCCTGCAACGCCACTGCACGATGCACTCGCCGTCAGTGACGGTGTCGTCAATCTCGCCGGCGAACCAATTGCTGAACAGCGCTGGACAACTCAGCACCTTGAAACACTGGAGGCCAGCCGTCTCGGCACAACCCGACATCTGGTGAGTGCCCTGGCCACCCTCGCCAAGCCTCCGTCTGTGCTGGTGAATGCCTCGGCTGTTGGTTACTTCGGCACCAGTCTTGATGGTCGATTTGAAGAGAGCAGTCCCGCAGGCCAGGATTTTCTGGCGCGCCTTTGTCAGAAGTGGGAGCAGGCTGCAGAAGAGAAGCCTTCAGCAACTCGGCTCGTGGTACTGCGAATCGGCATCGTGCTGTCCTCGGAGGGTGGAGCGCTCGCCAAGATGCTGCCCGTGTTCCGCGCGGGATTCGGTGGCCCGATCGGTTCAGGACAGCAGTGGATGAGCTGGATTGAACGCGGTGATCTGTGCCGCATCATTCAGAGCTCCCTGGAATCTGAATCCTGGTCAGGAGTCATCAACGCGGTGGCCCCTGACCCTGTGACCATGACCGTTTTTGCGGGAAGTCTCGGCCGTTGTCTGGGTAGACCCAGTCTGCTGGCGGTGCCGGGCCCGATGCTTCAGCTGCTGCTGGGTGATGGATCGAAGGTGGTTCTGGAGGGGCAGTTCGTGAATTCGAGTCGACTCGAAGAACTGGGCTTCAAGTTCCGTTGTCCGACCTTGCCCGTTGCACTCGACGTTGCCACCAGCTCCAGCAGCCGCTGAGCAGGGCAGCGCCCATCAGCAGGCCGATGGCAGGAGTGAACAGGGGTTCCCACAGACGCATGAAAACCCGCATCGGCGTTTCAAATCCCTGACTGCTTCCGATAACCGCTGCTGCGAACCAACCAGCTCCAGCGATAACCAGGAAGACATTCAGAACAAGGATGCGATCGAGCCAGCGCTTCCAGATGGGTTCGTTGTTCGGTTTGCTCATTCGGAAGCCCGCAGCAATCGCGAGATCGATTTCGCCATCCTGGCGCCGCCGCCGGCCTCGCCGAGGCGCTTCAGTGCGATGTCCTGACAGAGGCTCTGCAGCTGGAGATCAAGGTGGCTGCGTTCCAGAAGCTCGAGGGCTAGCGCGGCTGTGCTTTTGAGCGTTGTTGCTGCGCCCGCCTCGCCATCCACGCAGAACACCGTCGGGCCCAGCAGACGGCGCTGGGCCTCTGCAAACCCTGGTGTGAACTGAGGTCCCCTACCCGCCAGCTGCAGGACCGGCCTGGCCAGCCCGACGGCCTGTTCCGCTGCCGTTCCTGCCATGCACAACAGCAGATCGGAACTGTGCAGGACTGCTCCGAAGCCACCACGGTGGATCTGCACCCGATGAGCGTCTCGATAGAGCAGGGTTGATTGCCCGTTGTCAGCGGTTTTAAGGCTCCAGCCGATTGGTCCAAGCACCGCCGAGAGTGCAGCATTGGGTAGGGCGGACACCAGTGCCAGCTCAAGCTGCAGCTCTCCACTGCTCAGTAACGGTGCCGGCAGTTGTTCAACAACTCCCAGCAGCAGGACCAGGTTCTGCTCCAGCTCAGGCCGTCGGCTCCCTGGCAGCAGTCCCAGTCGACGGCGTGCCTGAGGCAGGCGTCGATCGTCTTTCAGAATCGGATCCATGAACGGATTGCCCAGAAACGAGACCGGCTTGCGGAGCTGTGCACTCAGATCGTCCGCGCTGAGCTGGTCGCGGCTGAACACGGCCTGAAAGCGAGGGCTGCGCAAGCACTCAGCGCATGGCCAGGGCAGGCGCAGCTTTCCCTCATAGTGACTTGAGTACGCCACGAGGTAGGTGGTCACAGGCCGTCTGCAGAGCCAGGCAGCCATCACCGGAATCACATCGCCGATCACCACCACCTGGTCGTAACGCCTGGCGATGCGCAGCAATCTCATCAGGCGTCGCAGCAGATAGACGACTTGTCCCTGCAACAGCTCGGTCAAACGGCCATGCAGGCTCGTGTAACCGAGCCCCCCCGTGCTGAATTCCTGTGTGGTTCCGATCAGGGCGATGCCTGCATCCTGATAAGGCTGTCCTTTGCCGACGAGGGGAAGAGCGTCCACCGCATGGCCTTCAGACTGAAGTGCCTGACCCAGCAGGGCGCCGGAAAGATCCTCTCCGTGGCCGTTGCTGAGCAGCAGCAGTCGGCCCACGTCAGAGCTCCAGCCAGGCCTTCACCTTGAGAAGAGCCGGCCACTCCGGCCGCCGTTTGAGACCGTCCTCAATGGACTCCCTCAGCTCGTCTCCCATTTCAGGGGCGAGAGCAAGAACCTTCTGAATCACTTCAATCTGATCTCTCACGCCCTTGGCTTTGGTCTCCAGCATCGCCAGACACAGATTGATGCGTGCCTGCGGATCCTGATTGTTCAGCTTGACCGCCAGTCGTGCGGAACGCAGGGCCTCCTCGGATTGATCGCAAAGCAACTGGAGCCAGGCCAGACATGTCCAACCCGCTGACTGGCGTGGCGCCGCTGCGGTGATGGTCTCAAAATCCGCCAGCAATTCCTGGGCCGGTGCACCCTGCTGGTAACGGCTCATCGCTTGCTGGAAAAGACTTTCCTGGCTGGACTCCATGGAGCGCTGATCGGTCGGGCAAGGACTTCAGATTCCCACAGCAACCACATGGTCGCCGCTGGATCAGACGGCGAAGGAGCTGCCGCAGCCGCAGGTCTGTGTGGCGTTGGGGTTGGTGAAATTGAACCCTCCGCCGATCAGTGCAGTGCTGAAGTCCAGTTGCATCCCGTAGATGTAGAGCAGGCTCTTGGGGTCACAGATCACTTCGAACGAGGCCCCGTCCGGAGCTTCGTATTGATAACGCTCATCGTCCTGTTGAATCTCTGCTGCGGACACGAAATCCATCGTGTAGCTCATACCGCTGCAGCCACCGGAGCGCACTCCCACTCTCAGCACCTGGTTGGTCCCCTGGTCAGTGCAGAGCCTCGCCAGCTGCTGCATGGCGGGGGCTGTGATCAGAATCCCCTTACCGTCCTTGGCGGTGTGCGACGGGCCTGCTGTCGCGGTCTCTGCAGTGGTGTCGGGTTTGGACATCGGAGGCAGTAGTGCTGGTCCTTCTTTTCACTTTATGGACCTGTCCCCGCTTCTGCCTAAAGCAGTTCAGTCTGTCCAATTCATAGAGTCGCCCCAGTTGCACGACGGACGGTGCGGGTCGCGATTGTGGGTTCCGGGCTGGCTGGCCTCTCCGCCGCAGTGGATCTTGTTGATGCTGGTCATGAGGTGAATCTCTATGAGGCGCGCCCCTTCATGGGCGGCAAGGTGGGCAGCTGGGTTGATCCCGACGGCAATCACATCGAGATGGGATTGCATGTTTTCTTCTTCAATTACGCAAACCTGTTCGCGTTGATGCGCAAAGTGGGCGCGTTCGACAACCTGCTTCCCAAGGATCACACCCACTTGTTTGTGAATGAGGGAGGTGACCTGCGGGAACTGGATTTCCGATTCCCTGTCGGTGCGCCCTTCAACGGTCTCAAAGCGTTCTTCACCACTCCTCAGCTGGGCTGGATTGACAAGTTGCGCAATGCTCTAGCCCTCGGCACAAGTCCGATTGTGCGAGGGCTGGTGGATTACGAAGGCGCGATGCGCACCATCCGAGCCCTGGATTCAGTCAGCTTCAAGGACTGGTTCGTGGGCCATGGCGGCAGCCCGGAGAGCATTCGCAGGATGTGGAATCCGATCGCTTACGCACTTGGTTTCATCGATTGCGAAACAATCTCGGCCCGTTGCATGCTGACCATCTTCATGATGTTCGCTGCCAAAACCGAGGCTTCCAAGCTCAACCTGCTCAAGGGGTCACCCCATCGCTGGCTAACGGGCCCGATCCTCGATTACATCCAGAAGCGAGGTGGGAAGCTTCACCTCCGTCATCCCGTCAAGCAGGTGGAGTTCAGCGAGGGGAATCATCCTGAGGTCACAGGACTGAAGCTGGGGACTCCGGATGGGGAGAAGCATGTTGTTGCCGATGCCTATCTGGCCGCCTGCGATGTGACGGGCATTCAGCGCCTGCTTCCGGATGAATGGCGTCGTTTCCCGCAATTTGAAGCCATCCATAATCTTGAAGCGGTACCAGTGGCCACCGTCCAGCTGCGTTACGACGGTTGGGTGACTGAACTCGGTGAGGAAAAATCCGCAAGCCGCGCAGACCTCACCCAGCCCGCTGGTCTCAACAATCTCCTCTATACAGCTG
The DNA here is from genome assembly GCA_002687115.1 of Cyanobium sp. ARS6. Taxonomy (GTDB): domain Bacteria; phylum Cyanobacteriota; class Cyanobacteriia; order PCC-6307; family Cyanobiaceae; genus Synechococcus_C. The sequence continues at coordinate 230 of NYZI01000138.1, read as the reverse complement.
ATGCCGACTTCAGCTGTTTCGCGGATCTTGCCCTGGCAAGCCCCGAGGACTACCGCAAGGAGGGTGAAGGTTCTCTGCTGCAGTGTGTGCTCACGCCTGGCGACCCCTGGATGCGCAAGTCGGTCAAAGACATTGTTGAGCACACCGATCGTCAGGTGAGAAAGCTGTTCCCCTCTGCTGCCAATCTCACACTCACCTGGAGCAACGTGGTGAAGTTGGCTCAATCGCTC
>NYZI01000137.1 GCA_002687115.1 Cyanobium sp. ARS6 | reverse complement strand
TGAGCCAGTCATCGAGGACGTCAAACCATCCCCGCTGTGGCGCGCGTCCTACAGCGATCGTCATGAGAGAGCTTCATGAAGCTTTACGTGCAGAGCCTAGTTGGAGCAAGCGATTCTGTGGGCACCGATTCAGGATTTAATAACGACATGAGTAGAAATGCCCACGGATCCACGCCTGTCTTCTCATTCGCGAAGATGGACTCAGTGAAAAGTTCCGACCGTGTACGTGATTGAGCTGGCTCTGCGTATGAGCCCCATGCCCGTGTCGGTGCAGCGCAAGGAGCAAAACGCCGCTGAGGAGGTTTACCAGCAGGTGAGGACGGCTCTTGAGCAGGGGCAGCCCCGCCTGCTGGAGCTCACCTGCGAAAAGGTTGATGGCAAACGCCTGAGTGTTCTCACCAGCGATCTTCTGGCTGTTCAGATCTACGAAAAAACAGCGGCTTCGAGTGGGAGCAAGCGTCCGGGGTTTTCACTGGATGGCTGAAACTGCATGAGCCTGGATCCGCAGACCGCGCAGGCAGGGCTGAGGTGCGAGCGCGTCAGCTACAGCTGGCCCTGCGGCACTAAAGCTTTGGACCGTTGCAGCTTTCAGATTCCCGGGCCGGGACTGTGGATGCTTGTGGGCAGCAATGGCAGCGGCAAAAGCACGTTGTTCAGAATCATCAGCGGCCTGATCAGACCTCAATCAGGCCTGATGAGTCATGCACTGAGGCCGGCTCTTGTCTTCCAGAACCCTGATCATCAGCTCTTACTACCCAGCTGCGGCAGCGAGCTTCTGCTCAATCTCCCCTCCGGATTGAGCCGCAGTGAACAGCGACAAAGAATCCATCACCTCATGGAGCAGGTCGGACTTGCAGGGTTGGCAGGCCGTCCGATTCACACGCTCAGTGGTGGCCAGAAGCAACGCCTGGCAATCGCCGGAGCTCTTGCCAGCGAAGCAACGCTTCTGCTTCTGGACGAACCCACCGCACTGCTGGATCCAACCAGTCAGTCAGCCATCCTGAGCACGGTCCAGCAGCTGTGCCATCGCTCCAGGGCTCCCTTGACGGCGATCTGGATCACCCACCGACTGGGCGAGCTGGACCATGCCGACGGAGCCGCCCGGATGGAGCATGGACGGGTCGGCGCCTGGCAAAACGGGCCAGCGCTGCGACGTCGACTTGAACCCCTTGCGGGGCGGCAGGGCTGAGGGGTAGGTTCTCCACGTCGCATTCCTCGGTAGCTCAGCGGTAGAGCGGTCGACTGTTAATCGATTGGTCGCAGGTTCGAATCCCGCCCGGGGAGTTTTGATCATTGTCATCACCATGACCCAAACGGTTGTGGTGATTTTTTTTGATCAAAAATGTTCTCCTCTTTTTCCAGGCGGCTGAATTGAACGCTCCGGTGAAGGGACTCAGTCACCGAAAATGCTTTGAAAAACGGAATTTCCTTAACAGTTGCCCCCCGAAACCGAAGACTTTCTGTAGAGGCCGCGACGTCAAGACGGACCGAAGAGGCCAAAAACCCCAGTAACAGGAAGAGTTCTTGCCCAAGTGTTCCTGTCCAATCCATTGAAGGGCATCACTGCAAGCAACAAAGAACCTTGAGAGAATCTGTCAAGCAATGACGCGGCACACCCTCGTCCAACTTTTCCTCCGCTGTCCTGTCGATGAAGCCCTGCATCCTGCTAATCGAAGACGACCGGGACATGCGTGAACTGGTGAGCGGTCACCTTGAGCACAGTGGCTTTGACGTTCAGAGCGCTGACGATGGGATCAAAGGTCAGGCGCTTGCACTGCAGTACAGCCCTGATCTGATCCTGCTGGATCTGATGCTTCCGAAGGTGGATGGTTTAACCCTCTGCCAGCGTCTTCGTCGCGATGAGCGAACTTCAGCCATCCCGATCCTCATGCTCACGGCCCTGGGAGGGACCAAAGACAAAGTCAGCGGATTTAACTCCGGAGCTGATGACTATCTGACCAAACCCTTTGATCTTGAGGAGCTGCAGGTGAGGGTCAAGGCCCTGTTGCGCCGCAGCGATCGCGCACCGGTTGGCACGACAAGCAACCATCACGAAATTCTCAGTTACGGTCCGCTCACCCTGGTGCCAGAGAGATTTGAAGCGGTCTGGTTTGACCGCCCTGTACGCCTCACACATCTGGAATTTGAGTTGTTGCACTGTCTGCTGCAACGCCATGGTCAGACCGTGGCACCCTCACTCATCCTCAAGGAGGTCTGGGGATATGAGCCTGATGACGATATCGAAACCATCAGGGTGCATGTGCGTCATCTGCGCACCAAACTTGAACCTGATCCCCGCAAACCCCGATTCATCAAAACGGTTTACGGAGCTGGATATTGCCTTGAGCTTCCAACCGGGGCTCAGCTTGAGGGAATGCAGGATGTTCTGGCTCAGGCACGCCAGGACCGCGAACAGAAAGATCAGCAGAGCAGAGCTAGCGCCTGAATCAAAGCTGATCAAGCTCCGATGAGATTGAGTAAGGCCACTTCCCAGGCCAGTCTGGGTTGTACGAAGCTGAGCAGATGCTGACGCAGGCGATCGAGTCTCTTCAGGTGTTGAGGCTGAGTCGATGCATTCCAGAGATTCTGTTGCCACCAGTTGATGACCCAGAGCTGCTGATCCCCTTCCAGCTGCTCTGAGACATCACGCGCCAGAGCGAGAGCCTGCAATGGCGTGGTGGGGAGGGTTTGCAATCTTTGCCTCAATTCTTCAGGAACGCTGTTCCACAACCGCACATGCTCCATCAGGGCTCCCGGCGATCCATCAGCGAGGGCGAGAAGTTCTGAATGTCGAGCTGCCAGGTCGAGTGCCTGGTCGCCCTGCTCATCCGGCAATTGCGAGAGCACTGAGCGCATGCACTCCTGGCTGAGACGCGTGAAACGGACCTGCTGACATCTCGATCTGATGGTGGTCAGAAGTCTTTCCGGCGCAGCGGAGAGCAGGATCAACAGACCATGACCAGGTTCCTCAAGAGTCTTCAGCAGCGCGTTGGCCGCTCCCTCGGCCATGGCCTCGGGTTGTTCGAGAATCACCAAGCCTCGTGGCGACTGCAGCGGCTGACGGGCAAGAAATCTGCTCAACTCGCGAATCTGCTCCAATCGCACCTGCGGTGGTGTCCGCTTGCTGACCCCGATGGACTCGGCTTCCGATCGTGGGATCAGCCGACCTTGATGGTTGTAGGTGGGCTCAACCCAGAGCAGATCAGGATGGTTGCGCTCTTCAAGGCGTCGGCGTTCACGCGGGGCAGCGTGACCACCTCCAAGCAGACCCTCCAGAAAACGGAGCGCTGCAAGACGTCGTCCCACACCATCCGGACCACTGAACAGGTAAGCGGGCGCAAGTCGGTCATTCGCAAGAGCTGCAACGAGCAAACATTGCGCCAGGGGCTGCCCCTGCAACTCGCTGAACAGCCCCTCAGTCACTGCGATGCCTTTGCAAGCCAATCCCTCAAACATCGGCGAATGAGCTGCTGCACCTGATCAGCGCTCTGATCCGCAGCAACCGGAGTCCAGTCCCGCTCGGCAGAAAGGCGCTGAAAGCCTGCAGACACTCGGGCCAGAAAGGCTTCCCCTTCGGCTTCAATCCGATCTTCGCTGCGGGCCCCGCGCCGTTTCAGGCTCTCATGCAAGGGCAAATCGAGCCAGAACGTGAGATCTGGATGGACACCAGCGGTGGCGATCCGTTCCAGATCAAGGATGGTCTGAAGGTTCAGACCACGACCATCACCTTGATAGGCAATGGTGGAGCCGCTGAAACGGTCGCTGAGAACCCAGTCCCCGCGCTTCAGGGCAGGGCGGATCAAGCGTTCAACATGCTGAGCGCGATCTGCCGCGTAAAGCAGCAATTCAGCTGTGGGGCCTGGAGATGACTCGTCCGGCGGATTAAGCAGCAGCTCACGCAAGGCCAGGCCAAGGGGCGTGCCGCCAGGTTCGCGCGTGAGATGCAGCGTTGCGCCTGCCGGCATCAGACCACTCCCTGGAAGCCAGTCGGCCAGTTGCCGAAGCTGCGTGGTCTTGCCACAGCCATCGATACCCTCAAGCACCAGAAAACATCCGGTCATGATCAGCGGATACTCAGGCTGAGGGCATTCAGAACCACCGAAACGGAGCTGAGCGCCATGAGCAGCGCCGCCAGAGGAGGAGACAGGAGCAGATTGAAACCTGGCAACAGGGCCCCTGCAGCGACAGGCAAAGCAATCATGTTGTATCCGAAGGCCCAGAACAGGTTCTGTCGGATCTTGGCCATTGTGCGTCTTGCCAGAGTCAGGGCTTCGGGCAAGGCCTCGAGCCGATCGCCGAGCAACACCAGATCGGCTGTGTCCTGGGCGATCTGCGTACCGGTCCCCACAGCGATCCCCAGATCAGCCGCGGCCAGTGCAGGAGCATCATTGATGCCGTCTCCAACCATTCCCACAGACTCTTTTGAGCGCCACTGCTCGAGGCGCTCAAGCTTCTGACCAGGAAGAAGCTGCCAGGCCAGTTCTTCATCAGCGAAGCCGAGCATCTGGGCGATTTTTTCAACCGCCTGACGGCGATCACCGCTGAGCATCCCCAGTGTCAGCCCCTGATCTCTGAGGCGCTGCAGTGCAACAGGTGCATCAGGCCTGAGACGGTCATCAATCGCCACCACCCCAAGGAGTTCGGCATCAAGACCCACTGCAACGAGCGTCTGTCCACGCTGCATGGCTTCCTCAACCACCAGCCGTTGCGTTTCAGTCCACACCACGCCCTCCTGACGCAACCATTCCGGTGAGCCCACGCGCAGTTGTCCCTTCAGAGACTCGAGTGTGCCCTCCATGCCGAAACCAGGCAGGGTCCGACTGGCGACAACAGGCAACAGCATGAGATTGAGACGCTGAGCCTCCTGCAGAAGAGCATGGGCCAGAGGATGACGGCTCGTCTGTTCAAGGCTCGCTGCCAGCTGGATGGTGCGGGAGGGATCCTCAGTCGCCATCACCGCATCCACAAGCGGACGTCCGAGCGTGAGCGTTCCCGTCTTGTCAAAGACCATTCGCTGAATGGACGCGGACTGCTCAATCACATCTCCACCTCTGAACAGCCAGCCCTGACGGGCGGCAAGTCCGGAGGAGACGGTGATCACCGTGGGGGTTGCCAGGCCGAGAGCGCAGGGGCAGGCCACCACAAGCACGGCAATCGCCAGCTGAAGTCCAAGACCGAAAGGTGTCTGAGCTCCAGCGCCGAGGGCGCCATGAAGCGCAGCGTCATGACCATGATCCATCAGCACCACAGGAATCTCAAGGACCTGCGGCCAGAGACGACTGCCCAGCTGCCACCAGAACAGGAAGGTGGCCACCGCCAGGCTGACGACGCCATAGCAAAAACGGCCTGCGACCCTGTCCGCCAGTCCCTGAATCGGCGCACGCCTGGCCTGAGCCTCCTCAACAAGGGTAATGATCCTGGCCAGGGCCGTGTCACTGCCAACACGTTGAATCTCCAGTTCCAGACTGGCCTCAAGGTTGAGGCAACCGGAACTCAGCTCGGTACCGGGCTTGGCTTCAAGCGGCAGCGGCTCTCCTGTGAGACTCGACAGATCCACGGCAGAGCAGCCGTTGCGCACGACCCCATCCACAGGGATCCTGTCTCCGGCAAGCAGCTGAATCCGTTCACCTGGTCGAAGCATCGCAACAGGAATCTCGCGAACCGTGCCGTCGGCCATGAACAGGCGAGCACTGTCCGGCTGCAGAGCAGCAAGCTCCTGCAGGGCTCTGCCCGTACGCCGGCGGGCTCTCTCCTCAAGGAATCGACCCAGCAGCACAAAGCCGAGCAGCATCACGGGCTCATTGAAAAAGCAAGGCCACCCCACCGAAGGCCAGATCAGCGCCACCACACTTGCCAGGTAGGCACTGCCAACGCCCAGACTGACCAGGGTGTCCATGCTGGGCACTCCATGGCGAACCGCTGACCAGCCGTTGATCAAGATCGGGCGACCAGGCCCGAGCAGCGCAACCGTGGCAAGTGCCGCATGGAAGCTGAGTGTGCCGATCAGCGGCAATGCGAATGTTCCTGCCTCGGCAAGATGACCAAGCACTGACAGCAAAAGCAGAACAAGAGCGACCATCAGCTGTCGCCACTGCTGCCACCACCCCCTGGTCCGGTCGGACTCCATGTCTTCTGCGAGCAATCCGCTCTGACGGGGCTTCGCTGAAAAACCACGGCCATCGAGAGCCGCCAGCACCTCATCCAGCAACGGCTTCGACGCCGAGGTCGACCCACTGTCCAGTCGCAGCCAGGCGCTGCGGGTCACGAGATTGACACTGGCCTCCTGCACACCTGGCTGAGCGAGCAACGTGCGTTCCACCGCACGTACGCAGGCGCCACATTTCATTCCCTCCACGTCCAGAACCACAGCGTGGGACTGGGCGGTCATTTCATGGATATGGGAAGACGCTGCTGACACTTCAACGGTTCACACCACTCCACGCTAGGCAGCACCTGTTGGGTTCAGGATGGTTTGATCCGTCCGGCTTTCCGTGCCACG
>NYZI01000136.1 GCA_002687115.1 Cyanobium sp. ARS6 | reverse complement strand
CGTCAGGCTCTACTATGTGGAGGTAACGGGGCGTGGCGCAGTTTGGTAGCGCGGGTGCTTTGGGAGCACTAGGTCGCAGGTTCGAATCCTGTCGCCCCGACTGGCTTTTGAGCGATTGATCCTCAAGGGTGTGCGAAAGCGGTGCGAAAAGCGCAGTCGTGGTGGGACTCCCTTTCGCACAAATTTGCCTGAACCCAGTTGACCCCCATTGACAGGTAAGCAGCCTTCATCGATGATCAAAAGACCCGAACTCAGGTTGCGACTGGCGCAGGTGCGATTAACAATCGCAGGCATAAGACGTCCAGTTCCCGACTTGTAACGCCACCCATTCCTGGCGGCTCCTGATCGATTAACCCCAGTGGGTTTCTAACGACTTGAAGGCGGTTCTTTGTCCTTCCCCTTTGTGCAGTGGCACGGAAATCAAGGAACAATTTCGCCTTCATGGTCAACGGTCAGACCATTCGCCCCAAGAAAAATCGGGGCGGAAAGAATGGTCAGCTGACCGGTGCCGATGAGGTCCAACGGATCTCAAGAATGGTTGATCGTTTTGACGCTGAAATTCGTGCAGGTGAATATGCACCTGACGAAGGTTGGCATCAGTTCAAAGATCACGGCGGATTGCTTGGTGACGTGCTGAGGGCAAAGGGGCTTATCTGAAACCCCTTCGATGAAACCATCGCCCGAATGGGTGCAGGAGTCCGACGCTGTAAAGCAACTCGGCATCGGTAAAAGCACCCTCAAACTTATGCGCCGTGAAGGCAGGTTGCTACCTGGCGAACACTGGGTTTATGCAACTGGCAATCCCAGAGGTCCTGTGACCTATTGCATTCCCGCAATCAGGGACATGCAAAGACAGGTCACTTTGCAGCTGGTCAAGGAAAACGAAGCAAGCCGCAACGCTGAATCCAAGCGTCGTCTGGAAGCGATCGAGACCTACGACGAGGCAGCCCTGGAGCAAGTCATTGCCGAGGTTCAGTCATGACCCAGGACATGTCACCCCGCACCGCTGTGCTGATGGAGGCAACACGCGACTTGATCGCAGTGTCACGGCAGCTGTGCCCCGAACTGCCCGACGCCTTCCGCAAGGGGCAGGTGTTCAGTGCATTGCTGCATTTCACGGGTCCAACGGATCGCTTTGATTGCTTCGACCTTGTGAATGACGTTTGCGAACAGGAGGGCATCAAATGACCACGATGCGCATCTCCCGCACCGTTTCCAGCTGCAAGGAAGGCACCGCCACAGTTTTAACCACTGGTCAGCAGTGGGAGGAACTCAGGGCGTTTTATTGGGGGCAGCATCGACGCATTGAACTTGCGGTTGAGTGTTCCCATAGAGCCAAGGAATACGAAAAAGCCTTGGCAAACTTCCTGAATCGCACTGAAAAGAAGTAGGGATTTCTACCCATCTTTTTGATGAATCTTCCGTCAGTAAGTGTCAGCTGGGGTCAACTGCTATCAAACGCAATTTGCACCCAGAAAATTGCACGCTGACAGAAGATTTTCATCCGATAGGGTCTGAATGAATGTCATCCAATCTTCACCATTGGACCTCAAGGATTACAGCCACTACGAAAGGCTTTATGGCGGACCATTGCGCATCTCGCAATCAGTCCGTGTGCCAATCCCGATGCACACACGGCTTGAAACTGCAGCCATGGTCGCCTGCACCGATGTCTCCACACTGATTCGTTGTGCGGTGCATGAATACTTCGCCAACCGCGACGAAGACGCTTTCACCGTCCCATGAAAAAAGGGCAGGTCTTCACCCCCCGCCCCGTCAGAAGAACTTCACGCGCCCATCATGCCACCTGAAAACAACCAACCAAGGGTCAGCCTTGGAAGGCAACAACATTCCAGCGAAGCAATCCAGTCCACAACTGCTAAGGCAGCACAGCGACTGGCAGAAATTCCATTTTGGGCGGTGCCCCTACCCCTGCCGCCTGAATACGACTTTCTGGCAGACGTCGAAGCAGACAGACGTTTAGCAGCAGTCATGTGCGCCACTGCCCGCATCGCAAAAGAACGGGGCGAAACCTTCGCCAGCCAAGTCGAAATCTGGAAAGGGGTGATCGAATGAAGTCATCAGGTCGCAATTCACCCTGCCCTGCATGTGGTCGCGTCAAAGACGCTGATTGCAGATGGGACGACACCAAAATTCTTTGCCACACAGGCACAGACTTAAAGCCAGGGCAGACCATCGAAGTTGATGGCAAACGCTGGGCATTCATTCATCACAAAGGTGGTTACAGCGGCTGCGCAGCTGTCTTCAAACCTGATGGGTATCAGGGCAACACCGAATGGAAGCGTGGGCTGCAACGCCCCACACCCAACACCCCACAGGAACTGGCAGCACTTCAAACATCCAGACACCAGTGGTCGGATGTGCTGGATCACTTTTTTGCTGCGTTTGATATTGCATGGAATGCCCCTGATTTCTATTCAGCCAAACCAGACGAACTGAAAGCAGCATTCGATTCCATCAACGATGCACAAGCCAAAGCGGTTGGTTTATCCCGGCACCTTCAAACCATTTGGCGTGAGCACCCAGACCTCAAGCATTGCCACAAGTTGCGCGTTGACCATTGCTTGAAGTCCATCGCCCACATGGCAGAGGACGCACGGCAGTTTCAGCAGTTTGAACTTGGCACCCCTTGCCCCGTGGCTGTTCGTGCAATCGCGGAGGGTCTGTGATGACCATTCCAAGCGATCTGGCAGCCCTTGGCTTTCCATCAACCGTTGCTGATGACGGTCTGGATGACAGAGCCCTTGCCCGTGAAGCCCTTGAGCGTTTCAAGAATGCCCAGTGCGCATCAATCAACCTCACGCAGGTGTTCGGTCCCATCTGGGGTGAACTGCTGAATGACCGCGCCAAGGCGTTTCCCTGTGACCCAAACATGCTGCTGCTGCCAATGCTGGGCTACATCGCCAGCTTGGTTGGCACCAAAGCCAAGGTGCGCGTCAAAGGTGGATGGTCTGAACCCCTGATTGTCTGGGGGCTGATCGCACAACCTGCCAGTTCGCTGAAATCACCAGCGGGTGGCGTGTTCGGCAAACCCCTTGCGAAGCTCCAAGGCGAGGCAACACGACAACACGCCAAGCAAGCCGACACCCACAAACTCAAGGAAAAACGGTGGCGTGCTGACTGCAAAACCCTTGAAGCCGAGGCGAAGAAAAACGGCAAGCAAGTTGACCTGCCAGAACCGCCTGAGTCACCGCTTCCCCCTCGGCACTATTACGTCGAGTCAGTGACCATCGAACGCCTTGCAGCGATTCACAGTCAGCCCAATGTCCACGGGTTGCTTGACTTTCACGATGAACTTGCGGACTGGTTTGCATCGCTTGAAAAGAAGCAGCAGAACGACCGCCCACGCTGGCTAAAACTCTGGACTGGGCAAGCGATCAAGCACGACACAGCAACAGGTGTCACCGCATTCGCTGAAAGCACTGCTGTTTCCATCGTTGGATTCATCCAGCCCGACAAACTCGCTGCGCTCCATGCCATGGAGGCAGACGGCGATGCAGATCAATCAGGCGATGGTCTGTGGTCACGGTTCCTGCCAGTCATCCCGCAGACAGTCCCATTCACTTTCAACGACCTGGAAGTGGAGATCACTGAAGACCTGATGGGCTTAGCGCAAACGCTCGACAACATTGCGCCTGACACCACCCTGCAGATCGCACTGCCTGCCATTCACAAGGTCTTCAAACCAGCCTGGGAGGAATGGTCAGAACAGGAAGCAGACACGTCCGCATCCCGTGGGGCGTTCATCGGCAAACTTCGCGGTTATTCAGTCCGCATCGCTGGCTTGCTTCACCTGCTTCATCACGGGGCAGTCGGTGACATTGACATGACCACGGCTCAAACCGCTGTGGACCTTTGCAGGTTCTTCCTGGCGCAGTTCGATCAGCTGGCACCGCAGATTGCATCCACAGGCGACGTGGACCCATTCACGGCGAAATTCCTGACCAGGGTCAAAGACCGAAGACTTAAAAGGGTCACGGTTAGAGACCTGCAGTCTTGGAAATTGCTCGGAAAAACCGCCAATTCCGATGATTGCCGCGCCTTTCTCCAACGCTTGGCAGAACAAGGCACAGGAACCTTCACACAAGAACATTCCAAAGGCTCAGCCCAAGGCAAGTGGGTTTGGACGCCCTGATGTGTTGACTTTCAACAACTGTTGAACAGAAGTGTTGGAAGGGCAAATCGCCTGCCCCGCATGGCTTCTGACCATAAGTGTTGAACTGTTCCCCAATTTCCATAAAGGGAGGGGAAATGGATGCGCGTCTGGATGCCTGGATCTCAATGAATCAGGCAAGGGACAAAAATAAATCAACAGTTACACACTATGGGGTAAACACACTGCAAACACTGGGCTTTAACTGTTGAATCGCGCTTTCGACAGTTGGTAGACAGTTCGACAGAACAGTTCTTTGGTTTGCTCTTTTCGCTAATGACACCTAATAAAATTCCACTAGGGTTCAGTTAGTAACAACGTGGCTGCTTCAATCGAAAGGCGGAAGGAAACAGAACTGAAGCGCAATCGTGCATGGGAAATGCACATCAATGGCGCACCGCAATTTGCAATCGCAGCGGAACTGGGCATCACCCAAGGACGCGTCAGCCACTACATAAAGGAAGCCGCCAAGGCGCATCCCATCAACAAACTGTCGATGGAGGAACGCATGGCAATCAGCGAAGAACGCTGGAACCTGTCTGAACGCGAAATGCGCGAGGCAATCAGCCAGCAACGTCACCAGGGGCGCACCGTCACCGAAACGATCACCGAACCCAACGGACGCGTGACAACAAAGACCATCCATCAGCCAGGTGTTGACCCTGCCTTGCTCCGTGCGCTTTCAACCCATCACGACAGGCGGGCACGACAGCTGAACAACCAGCTGAGCCCTGATGCAGGCGTGCAGGCGGTGCAGGTGAATGTTGTGCGGGACTTCCTGCAGCAAGGTGACAAGCAAGGAAAGCTGAGCCCTGAACAGTGGAATCAGCAGGCAATCGACGTCTGATTGCTGCGGAAGCAATTGGTCAGCCAGTCACTGACTGCATTTCTGCCCCATTGTGCGAAAGGACGTGCGAAAGACGCCCATCAGTGGTCCGTCACCACTTAGGCGTGCACCGCTTCCACCCGCCTGACTTCTGCATGGTCTCCCATGCCTCAATGGCGTTGTGCCTGAGCATCCTGCGAACCACGGGTTGTCCTTGCCCAGACACTGAGCGCGTTTCGACTTCCACCCATTGAGCGTGTGCAGTGGGCATGTCGTTTTGGAAGCGGCAGACCTGACGCATCTGTGGGTTGTAGAGCCAGCCCACGCCATTCTTTGGCGCGTGCCTGTCTACCAGTGGTCTGTCCTTGTTTGGCATCAGCCTTTGGTGTGTGCTGCCACACGGCGTTGCAGTTCGCTGCGCACCGCATCGCGAACAAACTTGCTGCCTGCCTTACCCATGGCTCTGATTGCATCGTCGTCTGACTGATACAGGCGAATGGCAAGCGGTTTCTTGCTGAGTGGTTCCTGCCCCGCTGGCACCTTGTATTGATGCTGTTTCAGGTGTTCAACAGAACCCATCTCTGACGCGTTCACATGCCACACAGGCTAGACGGGGCAACAGTATTGATTGCAGTTACGGTATGGGCTGCCAGCTGATGACGCATGACTGCAGGCCCCATTGATCTAACAAGTGACATGGTGGCGATTGAACAGCACTGGCTTGAGGGTCAGCGGTTGCAGGCTGCAGGGTTGTTCACAGTTGATGAGTGGTCTCAACACCAGGCGATCAGTTACACGGCGCTGATGGTGTTGGGGATGGATGGCATGTTGCGCGTGGCAAGGCGATGCGCATTGGAAGGGGTGGCTGCAGCGGTGTGATCAGTCCCTCCAGTCGTTGAGGAGGTGTTCGAGCATTCCTGCGATGTAGTCATCAGGGCAGTTGATTGATTGCTGTAGGTCTTTTAGTTCTTGTGAAATGGCATCAAGGGCTGGGCTGACTTCCAGGTTGAGCTGATCGTCTGTGGGCTTGAAGGTGTTGTTCATGAGATTGATGGCTTAGGGGTGTGATGGAAGGCATGGCTGCAGGGGTTGAATCAGCCGTCCCCTTGGACTGACCAGCCCTGTGAATGGGTAAAGGCAAGGACTGTCTGCACGGCGCGGATGACGTCTAGTGCTGCCTTGCGTGTTGCTGCCTGCCCTTTGGCACGACGCATGTGAAGTTCAGCTGCTTCGGGCGAACGGATTAGCAGTGCTGCTTCGCGGACGTTGCGTGGGGTGTCGTCGTAGTCAATGACCATCTGGGCAAGACCTTGACGCCAGAGTGCATCACCAACGGATTCAGGACCGCTGATGGTTGTCATGACTTCCGTGATGATCGATTCAGTGGAAGTGGTCTGGGGTGCAATGCGTTGCGGTTGTCACGTGCTCTCTGCTTTCTCTCATCGCTTTCCCGTAAACCGGTGGCGTCATAAAGACCGCCGAGAATCCCGCCCACAAAGCAGAGCAACAAAAATTTCGCGAAGAGATCCTGCATCACATCAATATGAGGCAGAGAACCAGAAGTCCGCATCCCCCATCCTTACCAAAGTCACCACTTCGGCTGACAGCGTTTCCACCCGCCTGACTTCTGCATCGTTTCCCAGGCTTCGATGGCGTTGTAGCGCAATATCTATCAATTTACTCAGGCAAAAATAAACCATTAAGCAAAACACTTTCATGAAAAAATTTGACAAGAAAATTAGTCCAATACATCACAGTATTCATCTAAAATTTCTATTTCGCTCATAAAATTCGTATGCGCTGAAGTCAACCCCAGGCGCTTCATGGCTGTATCTTTCGTGATCTGGGAGGACTCAAAGTCTGCACATGTAAGCAGCTGTTTATCAAGCTTGGATGAACATCCAGTGACCACCAACAGAACAGCTGCGAATACAAGTTTGGTGAATAGTCTCATAGATTGCTTCTCATGTGTCACCCATTTCTTAGCAGTGATTGCAATCAACGTCTAAATTTTGCAAGCTTTCATAGCGAGATATGTGCGCTCTCCTGGCTACTAGCTGAGTACTACCCCGTAGTGGCCTGGTCTCGACGATGACCCACTGGGCATGAGAAGTCGGATTGGCATTGGTGAAGCTGCAGACCTTTTGCTCTTGGGTGTTCACCAGCCAGCCGACACCGTTCTTCGGTGCATGGCGGTCAACAAGTGGTCTGTCCTTGTTTGGCATCCCGACAGGATGGCCTGCTTAGAAAATGCCAAGAGTCTTTTTCTTGCAGTAACCAGCGCCGATATTCATCCATCCTGACTTGCAAGCTTTGCCATATGTGGGTGCCACCTCGTAATAGATAGGCGAAACACAAGTGGTACCGAGTGTGTTGACGTAACCAAGAGGGCATTGCTCATGACCAGGAGCTTTGGGAATTTCCCTCTGAGCTATTGCTGCTGGTGGTATTGATGCAATGGCTAAAGGCAGCAGGGTAAAAAGTGCCTTCTTCATGGACGGGTGATTTCTTGTTTTCGCTTTAGCCAGCTCAATCAGTTGGGGCAAGGCGATCGATCAGTGCCTGATGCACCGCTTCACGCACGAACCGTGTGCCGTCCTTGCCCATGGCCCTGACCGCTGCATCGTCGGACTGATAGAGCCGCACACCAATGGGCTTCTTAATGAGTGGCTCCTGTCCCTCTGGCACCTTGTACTGATGCTGATGGAGGTGTTTAACCGAGCCCATCTCTGACTCGTTCACATGTCAGGCACGGTAACGCTTGCGGTGATGGTGACCAGCGGTAACTTGTGAGCCTCTGAGCGACTTCTCAATGACTGCAGCGCCTGTTGATCTAGTGAGCGACATGCAGGCGATTGAGGATCATTGGCACGAGGGTCAGTGGATGAGGCTGACGGGGCAGTTCAGCGAGGCGGAATGGAGCGAGCACGAGGCGATCACGATGAGCGCGTTGATTGTGCTGGGCCTTGATGGGATGAAGCAGTTGGGTAGGCGATGCCTACTTGAGGGAGCTGTTGAGCTGGTGTAATCAGTCGCCATCCCAACTCTGATTTGCATTACCTCCTTAAGAAGGGTGTGAAGGAGCAAAAAGCAGAAGATTGCGTTTGGCTGCTCACCACCATCAAGCAACGGTGTCGTAAAGGCAGGCAGTACGTCGCGACGGACAGTCACATTCGCAGCGGCGCCTATTTAGAGCGCTGGACAAAGCACCGTTATTTCTCGGCCAAAAAGGTCTTGATTGATCACGGGCTTCTGCGCACCCGCAAAGTCATCACAGATCGTGGTGTTGCTCAGCAATGGATCGTCGCCGAAGCGATGGGGCGTCAGGCTACCGACCACCAGTCGTCGGGAATTCCTCGACTGGTGCAAGTTCGATGTCACCGACACCCACACCTGGAAGCAAACGGCTGATGTATTCAGCTCACTGCGCGACTTAGGCGAAAAACCGATGGTGGGCAGTCACGCCCGCACCATCCTTGAACTGCCAGACACTGGCGATCTAACTGCCAGTGCAATTAAGGCTGCATACAAAACAGCTACCAAGAAAGCCCACCCTGATCTGGGTGGCACTGCTGAGCAAATGACTCGGCTATCTGGGGCGAAAGACACTTCATGCTATACATCTCTAACTAATCAAAAGTGTTAATGCCTTCATAAACAAGCTACCTGAATCGATACCATCTTCATGAGGAATTAATGCGCTGACCCTGGCAAATGGTGAGAATTACCGCTCGCCTCTAAGCAGATGATGGCGAATCTTCTTCTGCAGCACGAACGAGGCTGGGATCAAGGTGAATCCATTGGCAAAAATCAACGGCCCATTGCCACTGAGAAGACTAAACACAGCCCAGATGGCAACGCCGCTGATGAAGAGGCTGTACATAGATAGTGAGATGAAGCGCTTTTATTTCGTGCGAAATGTATTTATTGATAGCCTGCGCAAAGAAGTGCAATGTCGTCAAAGCTGCTGCCACGTAGCTGATTGAATCCACATCCATTGCGAAAGTCACTGGAGCGGAAGCACGCCATAAAATGGCACCAGTTTTG
>NYZI01000135.1 GCA_002687115.1 Cyanobium sp. ARS6 | reverse complement strand
GTTCTAGTTCTAGTTCTAGTTCTAGTTCTAGTTCTAGTTCTAGTTCTAGTTCTAGTTCTAGTTCTAGTTCTAGTTCTAGTTTGCATTTGCTTGAACCGTATCAAGGTTTATTTGAGCTTGCTACTTTGACTCTGCTGCTATTTCGTTTTCTGAATAAGATGAAGATTCATAGAGCATTCTCATCGTTATGTATCCAATGCCTATCCAGCTTATTAGTGCAACTGGCCAAGCTATTGACGTAAGGAATTCTGATAGGTTTATCAATAAGCAAATGCATGTTAATATCCAAAGCAGGGCAAGACTTTTTGATGGATATGGTAATCGGAGTGTTGCCTGGCTAATAACAAAGAAGAGAATAAGCCTGATGATTCCAGCTAGAATCAGGGAAATAACCGCGCCTATTGATTTTAACTGAGGTATTAGAATTACGAATCCAAGAATTGCAAATACTGCTGATATTAGATTGATGATCAATACATTTCTTGTATTGTTTTCGATATAACAGCCAAGGTTTAATAGTTCGGCAGAACGCTTTAATCCTATGTATGATGATAGCCATGGTACCAACATGCAAGCTTGATGGTATTTTTCTGTTAAAATAAGTTTTAAAAGGATAGGGGCAAAGAAAGCCACACCCACTGTTATTAACAATGTCAATGCAACACCGAATACTGCTCCATCTGCTGCGCGTTTTATGCCGTTTTTTTGTTGCAGCAGCCTGAAACGTTTTGGTAACCACCACATTTCATATGGTTGTAAAGCGAAATGAATTAAACTCGAAAATTTAAAAGCAACTCCATACTGAGCCACTGATAAATCCCCAGCCTCTTCCGCTAAAAACCATACATCTAGCCCTCGAGTAGAAAAACCGATTAACCCACTGATCACGATAGGCAGGCCATAATTCAATGATCGGATCAAATATTGCGTGTTCCAGTAAGCTTGAGTTTCTTTCAGTTGATAACTCATCAAAATCACGGCCTGAACGATGGTTGAGATGACGCATGCGTATAAAAGTCCTATGAGCCCTAAGCCGGATTGGAGAGCAATAAAAACAAGTATGGCTTGGCCAACACCTCTTCCAGTTGTAAAGATAAAAAAGCTTTTGGCTCGATCTACTAAGCGCAACCAAGCCAAAGGTACTGATATAATTCCTTCTAGCGCAATCATGACGATCAGTAGGCGTATCTCAAATGTATTAGCTCCACCTGGTACAACATTTGCTATCGCAGGCGCGATGGCCTGACCAAGAATAAATATCGCTGTAGAAAGTACTAAGGAAAAACCCAATGTTTCTCCGGATAATCGACGTAATTCTTGTTCATTTTCTGCTTTTCCTGTATAACGAAAGAGAATATCAGTTAATCCTAATCCGCCTATTATTGTGCCAATATTAATGAACGTAAGTAGAACTTCATAGCGTCCGTAGTCTTCGGTTGGCAGTTGGCGTGTGACGTATGGCAGCATGAAAAGAGAAACGCTTTTCATAACTAACAATCCAGCTCCGTAATAAGCTGGCTGACGCAGTTTGATGATTAGTTTCAATGTTTATGTTAGATTGCTTCTATCAGCGTGGAGAGTTTTGCGCTTGTTGATTAGCTGTAAATAAGCTTGTAGCGCGTTCTCGTCCGTGTTCTCCCATTTTCCTTAGTTCTTGTTCGTTAATAGAATTGATCTTTTTCATAACATTTCTGAGCTGTAGATAATTACTAGGTGAGACTTTAATCCCACATTGTAATGCAACCATCTCATTCTAACCCATGAAATATGCTGTAACGATTGGAAGACCCATAGCCATTGCCTCTTTCGCGACGACCGGTCTAATATCCTGGGAGCCGTCTATTGCTGGTTTGAATGCTCCAACAAGGGCCATATAATTAGGTTCATTCTGCCTTTTCCAATCTTGCATTAAAGACCCTGGAAAAGCACTCCATGGGTTTAAATTAAGACGATTAACTTTAATTTCCAGTCTTTGTCTTCATTTTCCATCTCTTGCAAAATAGATACACAATAGCATTGAGCAATAAAGATGGCTTGTATTGTATCAACAATATCTTCAATTCCTTTATATTCAGCAAGTGGTCCAGCGGAAAGAAGCTTCTTATTCGACTTTGATAATTCAACGTCTTCCGTTTGTGCAAGTATTCGATCTTGCTTTAACGATTGAAGTGATTGAATCTCCGCGAATCGCCATGGCTCTTATCTTTGTTCACACAAATGTTTCCGAAGGTACAGGGAAAGTAGGATGTAAATAGGCAATAGATTTCATTCTGTATCTGCTTATGCGTTTAAATTGAGTTTGCGTTAAGCATATCCCTGAAAGGTGTTTGCATGGATGCCATGTGCTGACTGAATTATCGCCATGTCTCAGCATTTTAATGATTTGCAGGGTCTCTTGCTGATAAAGCTAATCATATTTGTGTTTTGTAGAACCACTATAATTTTATATTAATACCACATACAGCCCTTGCCAGTCTCTAAAACTAGAACTTCTGTTGATATACCTGCTAAAACTTTCTGGAATATCTTTCGGTTGCTCTTGCCAGCATTGATAATCAGCTTTTTCTGGCCTTGAGATACTTGTCGTTGATGATGGTCTTTGGAAGTTGCTCAGTGAGAAATCTCGTTTGCACCCATAATTAAGGCCTTTAACTGCCTGGAGTTGGTCCTGCAGCTGCTAGGAATGTTGTAATTAGTGCAGCAAAAGGTGACCATATTGCTTTTCTTGAGGCAGATGATGTTTGGCATCCTGAAAAGTTGTCCTATCAATATACTTATCACGTGTCACATTCTGACATTTGGATAAGCTTTTGAATTGCCAATATATTAGCGCTGTTGGAGATGATCTTGGTGATTGCTTTTATTAATGGCCAACGTTTAGAAAAATTGCAAATAAAAGTTATGGGTTTGTTATACTGAACAATTCTTTCCCTATCTTCTTAGCTGAGAATATTGTTAGCACTCCTGTAATAATGGTAAGGTAGGATGGTTTGACGAAATTTGGTTGATTTGATGAGTCTATTTATGGTCGCGGGCATTTGGATCTCTGGCTACGGATTGCTTTATTTTGTCCTAATACTTTTAGCAGTCGTGTCTTTTGTGACTATTTGGTGAAGCCTGGATATGACAGTAGAGATGAAAGGGTGATAATCATAGCAAGAGAGCATGTTATTCATAAACATGAGTACTTTATAGAGAGTCCTTTTGCGTTGCGCTGTGCTTAAGTCCGTTTGCTGGTTGCTCGGGCAGAGATGCAAAGATGCCGTGCTTAGTTCGCAAAGTTTACGGTAAATGACTTTAGGTCATTTTCAATGCATCCTAAATGTTGTTTCACTAAAAGTTTTTAGAGGTTTGTGTTTATGGCTTATTAAACTGTTTGGGCGTTAAATGCTGTTTCCTTAAGCAATTCAGGAATCTTGATTGCTTTAAGTGAATTTGTTTAGCCTTGTTGATTCGTACAATTGAATGAATTTCGGCATTATTGCTTGCGAGCTGTATCTTTCTTTAACAGTCTTTCTTGCGTTATCTGACATTCTCTGAATTTGTACGGCGTTTAAATTGTTCCATTGTTTTATTTTTTGTGCGAACTCGCTGATGTCTCCAGGTTTGACGATCCATCCATTTACCCCATTATCGATCAAGGATGTTAACCCTCCAACCGCGAATGTCAGTACCGGTATTCCCCGGCTCATGGCTTCTAGTGCCGCTAACGGGAGTCCTTCGTGGCGAGATGTGATGCATAAGAGTCCAACCTCCTGCCAATGGTTGCTCATAGAAATTTTTTGACCTGCGAAATCCACTTTATGATAAATGCTTTCAAGCTCATTCTTCATGGGTCCGTCACCATAGATGGTGAACTTGGTCATCGGCATAAGGTTTGCTAGTTTACAAAACAAATCGGGGCCTTTTTCGTAACTTAGTCTTCCTACAAAAGCAGGTTTTTTTATTGGTTTTTCGCTCTTCTCGGAGATCTCAACGAAGTTGTTTATTACGTGTGTTCGTGCTGGTAAATATGCTGCTATTTGAGTACTTACAGCAATTATCTCTCTTGCTAAAAAAGCAGTTTTTCGATCCAGAGTGTTGTACAAGCGAACTTTGCCATCGCCTGGTTCTCCAGAGTGAAACGTCGATATCACGGGAACGTTAGTCATAATTCCAGAAATTCTCCCAATGATTCCTGCCTTATACCCGTGCGTATGTATCAATTTTGGACGCTTTAAAATTATCGATCTAATTAAATCTCCTGCACTTCCTTTTAGTATTTTATAGGGTAACTGCTTTTCTTGTAGGAGTGTTAGGAGAGGATGTTCTCCATGATTCTTCAGAAATACAATCCGTGAACTTATTCCTTCTCTTGATAGTCCTTCGGTAAGTGCCATGACGTGAGTTTCTATACCTCCCAAATTGCTGCTGTCCAGTAGTTGCCAGATTTCTTTGTCAACCATCTGATTTTATAAAATTGAGCTATAGGTGAGACACCTTGTTACTATAACAAGGTGTCTAGTCCTCATTTTGTTTTCAAAGAGGTGTTTTGGGCTTTTTATTTTGGCGCCTTTCCTTTTTGCTAAATAGAGACAGCGAAATTTCAGGTTATTTTTGTGTCATGCAGATTTTGGTTTTGTTAAATCCCTGACGTCGTTTTCTCTCAATATGCGTCATGCCGGATCAATAAATCTAGACGTGTGATTTGATTTTAATTGGCTATGATTGTCTAATCCATATTCTGTGGTTCTGCGAATTAAGGCCTTTTGCGTCTTGACAGCAGCGCCATTCTTGCGCAATGCATCTTTGTGTATATAATTTTATCGCTATTGTTGGTGGTTTTCTCGACAATTAATTAAATGTATTTCAGCAGTATGTTTATTCATTGCTACGGATCAATCTGTTGTACTGCGATTTGTAAAATACCATACGATTGGTTGGCACAGCAGCGTTGCTGTGAAGAGTGATGGTTCATCCTCGGAGCTGACATCGCAACACTAGCCATTGGACTAGAGTCAGAATTATTTCTATGCTAAAATTGTTGGAAAGCCAAAATTCCAATTCTATTATCAACTTCTAAATCTTTCGTATACTTCCATATTCCCAAGACTGGGGGCAGTCAGGTAACATGGAGCTTTCGCGATTTAATCGATTTTCCTGACCGCCAGACTGCAATTAATTTAGATATTAATCAATCAGATTGGCAAAATATTTGTCATTATGACAAAAATCAGCACAGTCGTTATATTGATTGTGAGCATTTGTTAAGAGGTCGTGAGGATTATTTCAAATTTGCATTTGTTCGCAACCCTTGGGATCTTGCGTTTTCTTGGTACTGCTCAGCGTTTAAAATTAGGACAGGAAAGCTTTTTAATTCTGAAAACTATAATCCAAATAAATTTTATAGATTCCTTGTTAAGTATTTGCCTTTTAGTCCTCTTAAGAATATAAGGTCTAAGTTTAGTAAATATGGCTACTTTTATATTTTGATGCCGCGCCAGCAGTTGGATTATGTCACTGACTCCCAAGGTGATTTGAAAGTTGATTTTTTGGGTAGATTTGAGAGTTATCAAGAAGATATCTCCTTTTTATCGAAGAAATTTTGCGTAGATTTGCCCGTTGACACGCGTATTAATTCTTCCAAGTCGAAAAGGTTTAATTACAAAGACTTTTACGATCAGAGCTCCTATGAATTGGTTCTAAACTGTTATCGCCGTGATATTGAATTCCTTAAATACTCTTTCTAATTATTGAGCTGGCTTCCATTTTTATCGATTTTATGTCAAAGTTTTCGCCAATGTGTTGTCACGTGAATTGTTGGATTGCAGTTAATAAAGTCTCTCGTAAGGCATAGCCCTCAGGTGGGTTCCCCATAAAATAGTTATTGCAACATTTGGAGAATACTATAATTTCTAAACAAGCAAAATGATTGTGTCAATGCAATTGTTGATGATCGAAATATTCATCAACCGAGGCGATCTATGGCAAGCGCTTTCGACATGCAGTCGCTTGTGTTCTTTGGAAATGGATTAAGTGAAGAAATCTCTCGTTTGTGCCCCTGGCTAGATTGTGGGCGGTCATTCATAATTGTAAAGGCTTGAGCATGCAGGCTGAATATCGGATCCTCCGTTCTATGGTGCTTAATAACTCTTTTTATGGTACAGCTAAATGCAGAAACCGTATTCAATGCAATAGTGGTATCAAGGTGAAGATTGGATTAAACTTGTCGGATAATGCTTGGTATTGATTAAGGATATTTTTGGCGTCGTGCGGTGTTTCGCTAAATGACAACAAGATTCCCCTTTGTCACACCGCGATCATTGCAATTGGATTTGTTCCCTTTGCAATCATTAGCTCTGCGTTAGTAGTTATCAGCAGAGTCTCCTCAGTTGTCCATCTTTGATCTAATAGTGCCAACGTCTTGGCTGTCGAAGGGCTCAACAATGTCTAGAAGTTGCTCCTGGTACGCAAGCATCGCCTTAAGACTGGCGACGTCCTGGTGATCCCATCCCAGCAGGTGCAGCAGCCCATGGCTTGCTAACCACCGCAGTTCCCGCTTCAGGCTGTGTTCTTGCTCGAGGGACTGTCTTCGGGCAGTGTCCAAAGAGATCACGATGTCTCCAAGCTCCACGCAATCGTCATTCATCCACACAGGGACATCCTCCAGTGCTGCAAATGAGAGCACGTCCGTCGGTTCCCGGCGTTGGCGCCATTTGCCGTTCAGTTCGCAGATCGTGGCATCGTCGGTGAAACGCAGCCCCAGACTGATTTCCTTGGCCCAGCGCACCAACGTCGGGCATTCCAGATCAGATTTATCCCTCACATGCTCGAGCCAAACGAGCATCGTTCTTTTCCAGAGGTTTGGATCAAGCAAATCGCCTGGATCGTGACGACTGGGATTGATGTTGGCAATGTCCAGGGCTAGGTCCAGCTCCATCACTCAATTTGGGAGTGTTGGTCGTCCCAGCCATGCCACCACCAGAATGAAGCCAATAAAGCCTGCTGCGGTCAGACCAAAGTGAACCAGGCTCTGGCCTCCCTTGCGCACCATGTTGCGCATGGCCAGTTTCACGAAACTGGGTGGCGGAGCTCCCTGATCATTCCGTTCGGGTGTTGTGCTGTCGCTGTTTTGTTCAGGAGCCTGAGTCATGGCGGGTTGGTGATGAGGGCAGGTCAATCAGCTTTCCTCATCTTGTCCAGGGCTGTCCACACCCTGGCGCAGCAGCGCCTGAATGAAGGGATCGAGATCCCCGTTCATCACACCCTGCACATC
This sequence comes from Cyanobium sp. ARS6, assembly GCA_002687115.1. GTDB lineage: Bacteria > Cyanobacteriota > Cyanobacteriia > PCC-6307 > Cyanobiaceae > Synechococcus_C. The sequence goes on along the minus strand of NYZI01000135.1, from coordinate 1,077 downwards.
ATTGGTTTCCTCTTGGGTGCGCAGGTCCTTGACCATCTGATAAGGGTGAAACACGTAGTTGCGGATCTGATTGCCCCAGGCGGCCTCCACGATGTCACCTCGGATGTCGGCGATCTCGGCAGCCCTCTGTTCCTGAGCGATCACCAGCAGCTTGGCCTTGAGCAGGGCCATAGCCTTCTCCTTGTTCTGGAGCTGAGAGCGCTCCTGGGTGCAGCGCACAGCCAGCCCGGTGGGAATGTGCAGGATGCGCACGGCGGTCTCCACCTTGTTGACGTTCTGTCCGCCGGCTCCACCGGAGCGGCTGGTGGTCACTTCCAGGTCTTTTTCGGGAATGTCGATGTCAACTGCCTCCTCGAGTTTCGGCATCACCTCGATACCGGCGAAACTGGTCTGGCGCTTGTCGTTGGCGTTGAAGGGAGAAATCCGAACAAGGCGATGGGTGCCTTTCTCATTGCGCAGGTATCCATAGGCGTAGCGACCTTCGATTTCGATCGTGGCGCTCTTGATTCCTGCCTCTTCCCCTTCGCTGAGCTCATCGACGCTGACCTTCATGTCATGGTCCTCGGCCCAGCGGGTGTACATGCGCAGCAGCATCTGAGCCCAGTCCTGGGCATCCGTGCCACCGGCTCCGGCATTGATGGAGAGCACGGCTCCTTCCTTGTCGTACTCACCGCTGAGAAGGCGCTCCAGCTCCCAACGGTCGAGATCCCTTTGCAGTTGGTCCAGCCCTCCTTGCGCCTCGGCGAGCAGGTCGTTGTCTGGTTCCAGGTCATAGAGTTCAAGTGTGGCCTGGGCATCGGAGACAGCTCCCTGCCAGATCGCCAACTGCTGTAGCTGAGCTTTCACCTCATCGAGACGACGCATCTGCTTCTGAGCGTTCTTCTGGTCATCCCAAAAGTCAGGCTGGGCGGCGAGCTGTTCGAGGTCCTGTTGTTTGGCTTTCAGTGCAGGAACGTCAAAGACAGTCCTGGGCATTGCCCAGGCGATCAGTGAGCTCGGAGAGGTCGCGCTTGAAGTCGGTGAGGTCGAGCAACGGAGTGCGTTGAACGGATTTGGCGACCTTATCAGTGCGGAATC
>NYZI01000134.1 GCA_002687115.1 Cyanobium sp. ARS6 | reverse complement strand
TGCTGCTGAGTCCACTCCTGTGGCTCTGCAAGCTCCCGCCATCGGCTGAGGCTGAAGTCTCCAAGAGATTCAGCTTTAGCTGAATCGGAAAGCCCCCTCTCACGAGGGGGCTTTTTGATGGTTTCTTATTCGACCACGGACACGATGAATCCTTAGGTGGATCCACGAGGGGACGTGGGGCGGACACAAAAACATGCCTATCAAGAGATCAGACCCATCGAGCCAGTCATGGATATCAACCAGATGGCCCCGCAGCTGATCGGCCAATCGCTCTGGAGCGGATGGCTCATGTTCTGGGCAACGCTGTAGCCTTTGGTTCTCGGCTTCTGCCTCTCGGACTTGGTGCAGGCCTGTGCGAGCCGCAACGCCATGGAACGCGTGATGGGGTCACACAAGCCGGGAGCGATTCTGCGCGCCTCCGGGCTGGGAATGGTGTCGTCGTCCTGCTCCTACGCCGCCTCGGCCATGAGCAAAAACCTGTTCGCCAGAGGTGCCGACTTCATCACCGCCCAGGTGTTCATGATGGCTTCCACCAATCTGGTGCTGGAACTCGGACTCGTGCTGATCGTGCTGCTGGGCTGGCAATTTGCCGCAGCAGAGTTCATCGGGGGGCCACTGATGATCATTCTGCTGGCGTGGTGGGGAACCCTTCTGTTCCCGGTTCGCCTCACTCGACCTGCCCAGGAGAGGCTTCGGGAGAGCGCCCTCGCCAATGGCGCGGATGCTGGGTCCTCCAAACCGGAGCGTCTTGGAAGCAGGCTGCGCTCACCAGCGACCTGGGCCAACGCCGCCAGTTATGCACTGGCCGATCTGACCATGCTGCGCAAAGAGCTGCTGATCGGCTTTGTCGTCGCCGGCATGCTGAGCGCCCTGGTGCCGGACACTCTCTGGCGGATTGTGTTCATGCAGAACCAGGGGATCTGGACATCGATCCAGAACGCCTTGATTGCCCCCTTGATCGCCATCATCAGCTTCGTCTGCTCGGTGGGCAACGTTGCCATGGCTGCAGCTTTATGGACTGGTGGCGTATCTTTCGGCGGCGTGATTGCGTTCATCTTTGCGGATCTGATCACACTGCCGCTGCTGTTGATCTACAGGAAGTACTACGGACCACGGCTGGCTTTGCGCATGCTGCTCGGTCTTTGGCTGTTGATGTCATTCAGCGGTCTGGTCGTTGAGGGTCTGTTCCGCGTCTCAGGAATCAGTCCTGAGACGCGGATCAATGCTGGTCAGACCCTCTCAATCGGCTGGAACAGCACCACATGGCTCAATCTCGTCGCCCTGAGCGTTCTGTTGATGGCGTGGTGGCTGGCGCACAACAAGGAGCGCTTCGGAGGCGGAGCTGGATATGCACTTGATCCGATCTGCGGAATGCAGGTGGAAAAAGCCAACGCTCCGGCCACGCGACAACGCAATGGCGAGCAGTTCTGGTTCTGCTCGGATCATTGTGCTGAGCACTTCGACCAGCAAGGCGAGCAGCCCACGGGCCACTCTGAGATCAGCCAGGAGAATTGCAGTGAGGTTTCAAATCCAGGCAGAGATCCCATCTGCGGAATGGACGTCAATCCTGAAAAACCCGGCAGCCGGCGTGAACATGCCGAGGAGATGATTCTGTTCTGCAGCACACGCTGTGCAAAGCGTTTCGATGAAGAGCCTGCGAAGTACGAGAAGGAATCAACAGATCCGATTTGCGGAATGACGGTCCACATCAAACCCTCCACGCCACATCGACAGAAAGGTCAGATGCATGCATGGTTCTGCAGCACCCGATGCGCCGAAACTTTTGATTCCAGGGCCTGATCAGGCTGATGCAATCTCGCCAGTGACCCAGTAACGGACCCGTGCTGGATGCAAGGCGATGTAGTCATCCACTGCAGCCTCAGCGGTCTGATCATTGGCCTGCAGCAGCAGATCCGACATCTCCTGATCGGGAAGATGAAAACGGGTGAGAAAGCCCGCAACATCCTGCATCTCCAGATCCAGCTGGGGACGACCGAGTGCATGAATCCACTCGATACCGCCGAACACACGCTGTGGGTCCTGAAGGAATCTCAGCCTGTAACGGGCGAACATCCAGTGCGGAGTCCAGCTGGTGACGATCACCCAACGCTGCTGACGAATCGCCTGATCGAGTACGGCTGTCATCGCAGCACTGCTCGATGACACCAGCTCCAAATCACTGAGGCCGTAACTCTTGAGTGCTTCAGCCGAAGCCTGATTCAGACCCGAACCGGGATCAATCCCCTGCACGCGGTTGTCGAACCGTGCCGCCAGGGAAGGATCGCGTAAATCAGGAATCGCAGAGAGCTCCGAGGCAGGCACGTAATCGGGGACCACCCACCCCAGACGGCCTGAATACATCGAGCCGAAGTCGACGACCCGATCACGCACCCGCCGGTAATAGTCACGGTGTGTCAACGGCAACCAGGCCATCAGCATCAGATCCAGATCACCGCGTGCAATTGAGGCGTACTGAATGCCGATGTCGGCGAGAACACGCTCAACACTCACGTCGTAGGCCTGCTGGATCACCCTCTGAGCCATGAGGCTCACCACCTCGGCATCAGCCCAGGGTGACCAGCCCAGACGCAGTGTGGGTCTCGCGGATGCGGAGCTGGGTAGCGAACCGCGTGAGGTCTGCATGCCTGCCGCTCCCGGCTTGGCTGAAGAACTCACGGGGGAGGATGACCCACTGAGCTTGACCAGGCTGGCGAAGGACATCCCAGCAATTCCAAGGCCTCCAAGCAGAAATGCCCGTCGTTGAAGCTCTCGACCGCTCATGCCGATCTCCACAGGGCCATCCAGCCACGCAGACGCGTCTGAAGTGACGATCCACGATGCCCCGCAAAGCTCTGACTGAGACGGTCGAGGATCACAGCCAGGATCACCACGGCGATGCCGCCCTCAAAGCCCATTCCCACATCAAGCTGCTGAATCCCGCGCAACACCACATCACCGAGACCTCCACCACCGATCATCGAAGCGATCACGACCATTGACAGAGACAACATGATCGTCTGATTCACACCGGTCATCACGGTGGGAATGGCATTGGGCATCTGCACCTTCCAGAGCAACTGTCGATCGCTGCAACCGAAGGAGCGTCCGGCTTCGATGAGATCATCCGGAACCTGAACGATTCCCAGATGAGTTAACCGGACCACCGGCGGCATGGCGAAGATCAGCGTTGCCAGGATTGAAGGAACCGAACCCGTGCTGAACAACATCACTGCCGGGATCAGATAGACGAAGGCCGGCATCGTCTGCATCAGATCAAGGCAAGGGCGCACCAAACGCCAGACCAGTCGTGAACGCGCCGAAAGGATGCCGAGCGGCAGACCGATCAACAGCGCCAGGCCGGATGCTGTCAGCACAAGCGAGAGGGTGGCAATCATCTCGCTCCACAGCGCCATGGAAAGCACAAGATTGAATCCGAGCAGAACGAACAACGCGAACCCGCCGTTGACTCGCCAGAAACCCAGTGCCGCCGTGATCAGGGCAAACAGCCAGGCCGGCGGCCACTCCAGCAGCCCTTCGGTCATGGAGACCAGGGCCAGCACCGACACCTTGATCACGTCAAACAGTGCCTGGGCGTTGGCCAGCAGCCACGCAACGGCCAGATCGATCCCCTGACCGAGCCAACCGGCTTGATGCGCTGCAGCGAGGATCAACATTGAGCCCCTCCCTCCATCGACAACAGAAGCTGGCGCGGACCGATCACTCCCAGCAACCGTCGTTGATCATCCAGCACCGGAACGGGATCGGAACTGGTTGCCACAACATCAATGGCATCCTTGACGGATGTACCCATGGACAAGCTTCTGACGGCACTCACGTCGACCCAGCCGAGATCTGCCTGGAGCAGTCCGCGCAGACGCTGCTGATGATCAGTCACATAGATCGTGGTGTCCCCGCGCTCAGGGAGGGGCTCACCCAATTCACACACCAGTTGCTGCTGGGGAAGCTGGGCAATGGAGTCCACGGTCAGGACCGAAGCCAGATCAACATCACGGAAAAAGCGCTTGACCGCATCATCGGCGGGATTGTGGAGCAACCTCTGAGCCGTATCGCATTGAAGAAGCCGTCCTGAATGCATCAGGGCGATGCGGTCACCGATCCTGATCGCCTCATCGAGATCATGGGAAATGAACACCACGGTGCGTCGGTGCTCCGCCTGCAGCTCCAGCAAAAGATTCTGCATATCCTTTCGAATTAGAGGATCCAGAGCGGAAAAGGCCTCATCCATCAGCAGGATCGGCGGGTCGAGAGCCAGAGCCCTGGCCAGGCCTACCCGCTGTTGCATGCCACCGGACAGCTCACGTGGCCGTTTTCTTGCTTCGCTGATGAGCCCGACACGCTCAAGGGCCTGCATGGCACGGTCATGACGTGCCTTGCGGGACAACCCTGCGACCTCGAGTCCAAAGGCCGCATTCTCGAGCACGTTGCGATGGGGGAAAAGGGCAAACGACTGAAAGACCATCGCCATCTGATGACGCCTCAGCTCTGCCAACTGCCGCACCGACATCGCATTGAGCGACCGGCCCTGAACAATGACATCACCCTCACAGGGGGGGATCAGTCCATTGATCATCCGCAGGAGGGTGGACTTACCAGAGCCGGAAAGCCCCATCACAACAAAGATCTCACCGGAGTGAATCTCCATGGAGACATCCTGGACAGCTGCACGCACTCCACGACTTGCATGCAGCTGATCAGCATCCCCACCTGATCGGAGCTCCTCAATCCATTCCGGCGAAGATCCGCCGAACAGCTTCCAGACCGACTCAATGGAGATCTCTGAGTGCACTTCAGAGCCTCCGCCCAAGCCTGAGCTGCTTATAGCAGTGGCTTGGGCTGCTGTTCACCGCTCGTGCACCAACGCTGAGCGGGATGAATGCTGCTACGCCTAGCTGACAGCAGTAAACGGCGTGATTAGGTTGCGGACTGAGCACTGTTCACCACTTCGAATCAGCTCAGAGGGTCGGTGACGAGCTGTCAGACAGCGCCGCTGCTGTCCTTCGCACTGCCCAACGCAGTAGACCCGCTCAGTAGAGGAACCGACTGGCATGACCACACTCAGAAGCCAAGCGTCAGCTGAATCCGGGGATGAGCAACGCTTCGGGCAGCGACCAGAGCGCGTCCGGGAAACCGACCACTATCAACAGGAGTACATCGAGCAATTTGCAGACCGATGGGATCGACTCATTGACTGGGATGCCAGAGAAGAAGCCGAGGGGAACTTCTTTGTGCGGTTACTGCATGAGCACGGTGCCCGATCGGTGCTGGATGTGGCCACAGGCACAGGCTTCCATTCGATCCGTCTTCTGCGCGAGGGCTTCGACGTGGTGAGTGTGGATGGCAGCCCCAACATGCTGGCCCGTGCTTTCAAGAACGCGCGGGAACGGGACCTGCTGATGCGCACGGTTCACGCGGACTGGCGTTTCCTGAATCGTGACATCCACGGCGAGTACGACGCTGTGATCTGTCTGGGCAACTCATTCACCCATCTGTTCCGCGAACGCGACCGTCGCAAGGCGCTGGCGGAGTATTACGCCGTGTTGAAGCACAACGGAATCCTGATTCTCGATCACCGCAACTATGACCGTCTGCTGGAGGGGACCTCCACCAGCGGCAAGAGCAATGTCTACTGCGGCAAGGATGTGGAGGTTGGTCCCGAACACGTCGACGACGGTCTGGCCCGTTTCCGCTACGCCTTCAGTGATGGAAGCACGTATCACCTGAACATGTTCCCGCTGCGCCACGGCTACGTGCGGCGTCTGATGCGGGAGGTGGGCTTCCAGAGAATCACCAGCTATGGCGACTATCAACGTGGGCATGATGATCCCGACTTCTACGTTCATGTCGCTGAAAAGGAGTATCTGTTCGACACCGATCTGACGGCGATCTGAGCGATGACAAGCACCTACTCCGACGCTGCCAGCACTGCCGCGAACTACTACGACAGTGATGACGCCGATCGCTTTTACGAAGGCATCTGGGGCGGCGAGGACATTCACATCGGCCTGTACGAGAGCGCCGAGGAGCCGATCGCAATCGCAAGCCGTCGCACTGTCGACGCGCTGATCGCACTGATGGGGGAGCCTCACTCCTCTGATGCATCTGCACCGTTGAGGGTTGTGGACTTCGGATCAGGCTACGGGGGAGCAGCCAGGAGACTCTGCGGAAGAGCTGAGATACGGGTGGATGCCATCAACATCTCAGCAGTTGAGAACAATCGACATCGGGCTCTCAATCAAGAGGCTGGTCTCTCTGAGCGAATCAGGGTTCACGATGCATCCTTCGAGGCGGTGCCGCTGCCCGATGGCTGTGCCGATGTGATCTGGAGTCAGGACGCGATTCTCCACTCCGGTGACCGCCGGACCGTGATGCGGGAAGCAGCACGTTTGCTGAAACCTGGCGGTGTGATGGTGATGACCGACCCCATGGCAGCCGATGGGGTCAATGCTGATTCGCTCACGGCGATTCTCGATCGCATTCACCTGGCGGATCTCGGATCGCCCGAGCGGTATCAGCACTGGGGCAGTGAAGCAGGTCTGACGCGTACGGCATGGCATGACCACACACCGATGCTGATTGAGCACTACAGCAGGGTCCGACTGGAATTGCGGCGGCGGCGCAAGGATCTGGAAAGCAGCATCACACCCGATTATCTGGAGCGGATGGACGCGGGGCTTGGCCATTGGGTTGATGGTGGCAAGGCAGGAAAACTCAGCTGGGGTTTAATGCGCTTCAGCAAACCACTGAAGTGATGGAGTCAATCTCAGAGACGTCCCCATCATCGAGCCACTCCCCGATGGAGGTTGTGGATCAACTGATCCAGGACTGGAACCTCGAGCCGCACCCAGAGGGCGGCTGGTTCCGCGAGCTGTATCGGAGCGGAGCGCTGATCACCCGTGCCGATGGCCAGCAACGGGCAGCCATCACGAGCATCCTCTACCTGCTGGACGCAGGGTCCAGAAGTCGCTGGCATGCGGTTCATCAGGCCGATGAGGTCTGGACCCATCTGCAGGGAACACCACTGAGTCTGTGGACGCTTGAACCGGGGGGAGGTCAGGCCGTTCAGCATGTGCTTTCGATGCATCATCCTGTTCACGTCGTGCCTGCAGGCCACTGGATGGCGGCACGTTCAGAAGGGCAGTACTCGCTGGTGAGCTGCTGTGTGGGGCCAGGCTTCGACTTCGCCGACTTTGAGATGCTGAGAGACAGGCCGACTTCTGAACAACCCTCAGGAGCCCTGAGCGAGCTGATCTGAGCTCTCTTACGCTCGAACGAGACAAGGCATTCCATTGGGCAGCAGTTTCGGCACCCTGTTCCGCATCAGCACCTTCGGAGAGTCCCATGGCGGAGGAGTCGGCGTGGTCCTGGAGGGTTGCCCGCCACGTCTTGAGCTCGACCTGGCTGCGCTCCAGGCCGAGCTGGACCGTCGCAAGCCAGGGCAGAGCAGAATCACCACACCACGCAAAGAAGCCGATCAGGTGGAGATCCTGAGCGGAGTGATGGATGGCCTGACCCTGGGAACACCAATCGCCATGGTGGTTCGCAACAAGGATCAGCGACCCCAGGATTACCAGGAGATGGAGGTTGCTTTTCGCCCCTCCCACGCCGATGCCACCTATCAGGCGAAATACGGGATTCAGGCCCGCAGTGGTGGAGGCAGGGCGTCGGCCCGCGAAACGATCGGCCGTGTGGCGGCTGGTGCCGTTGCCCGCCAGTTACTGAACAAGACCCACGGCACCGAGGTGGTGGCCTGGGTGCGACGCATCCACGATCTCGAAGCCACGGTGGATCTCAACGCAGTGAACCGAGAAGGGGTGGAAGCCAACATTGTGCGCTGTCCCGATGCTGCGATGGCCGATCGGATGATTAAACGGATTGAGGAAATCGGCCGCGACGGCGACTCCTGTGGAGGTCTGATCGAATGCGTTGTGCGCAAGCCTCCTGTTGGTCTGGGGATGCCCGTTTTCGACAAGCTGGAAGCGGATCTGGCCAAGGCGGTGATGTCGCTTCCCGCCACCAAAGGGTTTGAAATCGGCTCAGGTTTCGCCGGCACACGACTGAAAGGGAGCGAGCACAACGATGCTTTTCTGCCGAGTGATGAGGGGCGCCTGCGCACAGCCACCAACAATTCCGGCGGCATTCAGGGAGGCATCAGCAACGGCGAGCCAATTGTGATCCGGGTGGCATTCAAGCCAACTGCAACGATCCGCAAAGAGCAGCAGACAATCAACGATCGAGGACAGGCCACCACCCTCGCCGCAAAGGGCAGGCATGACCCATGCGTACTACCCAGGGCCGTGCCGATGGTGGAGGCAATGGTGAATCTGGTACTGGCTGATCACCTGCTCAGGCAGCAGGGTCAGTGCAGCCTCTGGTGAGGCTGCACGTTTTGGTTCAGCTGCGAGCCGGAGATGTGATGCCGCTGCCGCCGCCCAGCTGAGCTGCAGCCTTGGCCATACGTCCGGCAACGGACCCAGATGCCGATGACTTGGTGGCTTTGCGGGCACGACGGGCCGCGCGCGGCTTGCTTGCGGTACTCACCGATGCCGATGTTGTCGTTGTCTTTTTGGCAACCCGGGAGGAAGCCGGCTTTCGAGACGCAGTTTTCTTCGCGGAAGCCTTGGCGACCGAAGCTTTTGCTGCAGGAGACTTGGCTGCTGAAGCCTTCACTGCAGCACGCTTTTTCGCTGCAGGCTTTCGGGCCGCGGACTGGCGAACAGGCTTGCCTGTGGACTGACGGTTGCGATGGCTCAACACCATCACCCATTCTTCATCGCTGAGCGAAGACGGTTTGCTGCCATGGGCATTGGCCAACTTGGCGGCCTTTTCGATGTCCTGAATCAGATTGACCCAGGATGTTGAGAAACGCTTGTCGGACTGCGAGCGAGCACCGCTCTCAACGAGGGTCTCAACAACGCCTGCTGCTGTCACCTTCTTGCGACGTCTATTGAAAATTTCTTTCTGCAACTGAGCGATCAAAGCATCAGCTTTGTCGCTCAACTTGATGGATAGCTGAGACATCGTGCCCATAACATCTCTCTTATCTGTAGCAGATGGGTCTCATCACTACCACTCATGCGTCGATCCAGGCGGCAAGGGAGGGATCAAAACCATCCTTTTCGAACACAGTGCGACCGAGAGCAATGGCGTCATATCCCGCTGCCAGCCAGTGGCAGAGGTCACAGGCGCGTAAACCTCCAGCTGCAATCATGAAGGGGAGATTGCCCATCGGCGCAGCGATCTGGCGATAAAACTGCCGACCCAGCACGCTTGCTGGAAACAACTTCACCAAACGGCAACCCAGATCGCAGGCCTGTCGAATTTCAGAGGGCGTCATCACACCCGGCACCAGCAAGAAGCCGAGCTGATCGGCTCTCTGCTGTAACTCCGCATGCAACAGCGGCGACATGGCATAGCTGAAACCAAGCTCCGCCACCTGCTGGAGAGCCGACTGCTGCGTGATCGATGCAGCTCCTAAAGACAGACGTGGGTGGCGTGACCTCGCTGCCATCACAAGATCGCACCAGCGAGGATGTTCAATCCAGGCGATTTCTACATGCTGAACACCCGCCTCGACAAGCTGATCCAGCTGACAAAAGAGACGGGTGATCGCAAAGTCTGAATCCAGATCATCGAGGTCTGGGCGCAGAACAACAAGCAAGGGCTGGATCCGCAGTGAGCGGATCAAGCCCTCCTCACAATCAGACGTATTCGGCAATACGGACATCGCTGCGGATCAGCAGCTCCTGGAATTCTTCAGCATCCACTGTTTCCTGATCCACAAGCATTTCGGCGAGTTCGTCGAGCACAGGACGGTTATCGACAAGAACCTTCGTGGCACGTCTGTAAGCCAGAGCCACAAGATCGGAGACTTCCTCGTCGATGGTGGCAGCGGTGTCTTCCGAGAAATCACGTTCAGCAGCGATGTCACGCCCAAGGAACATGCCCCCCTGGGATCGGCCAAGAGCAACTGGCCCAAGCTTGTCACTCATACCGAACCGGGTGATCATCTGTCTCGCAGTTGAAGCGACCTGCTGAAGGTCGTTGGAAGCACCGGTGGTGACTTCATCTTCTCCGTAGACGATCTCTTCGGCGACACGCCCCCCTAGCGCAACGGCCATCTGATTCTGGAGGTAAGTGCGGGAATAGAGGCCTGACTCCATACGCTCTTCACTGGGTGTGAAGAAGGTCAGTCCTCCGGCGTTTCCACGCGGAATGATTGAAATCTTCTGAACAGGGTCGTAATCGGGCATCAGTGCACCGACAAGCGCATGTCCGGCTTCGTGATAGGCAACAAGACGCTTGCGTCGATCACTCATCACGCTGTCCTTCTTCTCAGGACCGGCCATGACACGCTCAATGGCATCGCTGATTTCATCGTTGCTGACTTCGCTCAGATCACGACGGGCCGCGAGAATGGCCGCCTCGTTCAACAGGTTGGAGAGGTCTGCACCCGTGTAACCGGGGGTACGTCGCGCGACCTTGTCGAGATCGACATCTTTGGACAGTGTCTTTCCACGGGCATGCACCCCGAGAATCTGCAGTCGACCTGCATAGTCGGGACGGTCCACCGTGACCTGGCGATCAAAACGACCAGGACGCATCAGCGCTGAATCGAGGACATCCGGACGGTTGGTGGCAGCAACAATGATGATGCCGGTGTTTCCCTCAAAACCATCCATCTCAGTGAGCAGCTGATTGAGTGTCTGCTCGCGCTCATCATTTCCACCGCCCATGCCGGCTCCGCGCTGACGACCGACCGCATCAATCTCGTCGATGAAGACGATGCAGGGCGCGTTTTTCTTGGCCTGCTCGAACAGATCACGGACCCTGCTTGCGCCGACTCCGACAAACATCTCGACGAACTCCGAGCCGGAGATCGAAAAGAAAGGGACGTTAGCTTCTCCAGCCACAGCCTTTGCCAGCAGAGTTTTGCCGGTACCGGGAGGCCCAACTAACAGCACACCCTTCGGAATCTTCGCCCCAACAGCGGTGAATCGGTCAGGGTTTTTGAGGAAGTCGACCACCTCGGTGAGTTCGAGCTTGGCGCCTTCAATCCCTGCAACATCGCCGAAGGTGATTTGCGTGGAAGGCTCCATTTGCACACGGGCCTTGCTCTTCCCGAAATTCATGGCGGGATTGCCGCCACCACCACCGGACTGAGCACGTCGGAAGAGGAAGAACAACCCTCCCAGCAGCAACAAGGGGAAGATCAGACTCGACGCAGCCTGCTGCCAGGCACCTGGCTGACGCGAAGGCTGGACAGCGATATCAACGTTGTGATCAGTCAGCAGCTTCAGAAGATCCTTGTCGGGAGCAAGGTTCACTTCGGCGCGTCTTCCATCGGTCTCGACGACCTGGGCGGTGCCTCGATCGGGGGAAAGAAGCACTCTGCTGACCTGGTCTTCCTGAACCCGTTCAACAAAATCGCTATAGCGGAGGGAGCGTGCCTCCGGCTGAGGACCGCCGGCACCACCGAAGAAAGCTGGTGCAATCACGACGATTGCTAGCACTAGGAGGGCACCAAGGCCGATGTTCCGCCAACGTTTGTTCAAGGGTCTTTCGCCTCTGATGAAGGAATGTTAATAGGAAGCTGAGAGCTCAGGCGGACCGGAGCACATCAACAACGCTCTTGAAGGCGAACCACTCAGGGATCTCTTCACCGCTGCGCAGCATCTTGCGGAACTGAGTCCCGCTGAGTTTCTTCACGTGCAGCCCTCTGGCCTCGGCATGTTCCGCTGTGACGTAACCCTCCTCTTCGGTGAAAACGAGGTTGAGAGACGGCACCGTCTCCATTGTGAGCTCGGGCGCGCACTCCTTGGCAAAGTTCTGAGCGTCATAGGGGCCATAGAAGTCATCACCGCTCAGGGATGACTTACAGCCGGCCATATCGCGACCGATGATGAAGTGGGTGCATCCGTAGTTACGGCGAATGATCATGTGCTGCAACGCCTCCCGCGGACCAGCCATGTGCATGGCATAGGGGAGGTAGGCCCAGCGGATCCTGGAATTATCGACTTCGGCGGCCAGTCGCTCGTAGGTCTGGAATCGCACTGCGCCGGGAATGTCATCCTGCTGCGTTGGACCACAGGTGGGGTGGACCAGCACCACAGCGTTTTCACTGACATTGCTGGCATGCAGTGCTCTTGTGAACAGCTCGTAGTGGGCTCTGTGAATGGGATTGCGGCACTGGAAGGCCACGACGTCTTCGCCTTCGGGCAGGCCAGCCCGGACCTCAGCTGGAGTCTTGCAGGGGAACACGCGGGAGGGCAGTTCCAGGCCCTGAATCAAGCCCCCCAGATAGAAGCGACGGCGCTCAGTGGCGATCATGCGCACCGCCGGATGTTCCAGCGACGTTGTGCCGTAGCACCCCTTGGCTTCGGTGACCTTGTCAGGTTCCCATTTGTCCTCCACGGTGAGCACCGCAAGCTCCTGGCCCTTGTAGGTGAGAAGAACCTTTTCTCCGACAGTGATGTCCTCACGATCGGTGTCCATCACAATCGGCAGGCCGAACAGATATCCAGAGGTGGTTCGGTGCCCTGCCACCACCGCGTCGTAATCGGCCTGGTGCATGAAGCCCCTCTCCGGGGAAAAGCCTCCCACCACAAGCAGCTCCACGTCACAGGCATTGCGATCGGAGCATTCGATACGGGTGGTGGCAGAGGCCTTCAGGGCAGCCTTCTCAGCTTCAGGAGCCATCAGGTCCACGAGAGTGCCGCCGTAGGGGGCGATGAGGCCGGCCTGAGATGACGAAGTGCTGGCAGACATGAAAAGCCGGGGAGCGTTGGAGAACGCGATTATCCCAGACAGCAGGCCGTGGATTCAGCCACGATCACGCACAAAAAAAGGGGCCTCAGCCCCTTTCAATCAATGAATCGTTCGAGTGAATCAGGATTCCTCGAGCTGCCCGTAAAGCTCCCCGGTGATCTTGACGTCGACAACTTCTCGGCCTCCCATATCAGAGTCGGAAGGCTGGATTGCAGAGAACACTCCCGCAAATTCACCGGTCTCGGGGTCGACACGTGTAATGGAAAGACTCATCACACCCTGACCGTCGATGTAGCGCTTTTTGTTTTCCTTATCGAGCTTCTGATAGTCACCGCCGAGACCGATCAGACCCTGTGGGTAGTCCACACCGGTGGTCAGAGCACGACCTTTGGGGTCAATGAAATTGCTTGTGCGGTAGCTGGGAGTCCGGTATTCACCCTCGAAATCAGTGCTGGTGGTGATGGCGGCACCTTCAGCTTCGGCCTGGAGGTTTTTGCTGGAGAACGTGAATGGGAATTCCTCTCCACCTGGAACCAGAACGGTGATGGGCTGGAAGTCGATGCCGCCCTCCTCTTTGAACGTGAGACCGTTTTCATCAACAGCGAGATCTCCATACACCTGATCAAGGCTTGAGGTGTAGCGGGTGAGGATCTTGCCCTCAACAAACTGAGCTTCCTGACGCTTGTTGGCAGGCTCACCTTTGATGAAGACCTGACTGGGATGCATGCAGATAGCTCTCAGCTGGTAATCATTGCCAGGAGTGAGCGGGATGGAGCCACGGGCGGATTCGGGAAGCGTTGGGCAATCGTTCGCCTTGCCGGTGTTACGGATGTCGTCGTACGTGATGTTGGAACGGTCAACAGCCTCAGCACCCCCGCTGCAGGCAGTGACGAAGGTCAGACAGAAAGCCAGCACAAGGGCCAGCAGAGGACGGATGCGCATGGAGGAAAAGCCGAAACGCCGGC
>NYZI01000133.1 GCA_002687115.1 Cyanobium sp. ARS6 | reverse complement strand
GTAGATCATCAGCACCAGATCGGCGTCCTGCTCAATCGAGCCCGATTCGCGTAGGTCGCTGAGCATCGGGCGTTTGTTGGTGCGCGATTCCACGCCACGGCTGAGCTGAGACAGGGCAATCACCGGCACGTTCAGTTCGCGCGCCATGCCCTTGAGCGCTCTTGTGATCCGTGAAATCTCCTGCACGCGGTTGTCGGGACTGGAACCTTCCATCAACTGCAGGTAGTCGATCACGATCAGCCCCAGTTCCTTGCCCTGTTCAGCCATCAGTCGCCTGCAGAGGGAACGCATCTCCAGAACGCCGGAGTTGGGTTTGTCATCGATGTAGATCGGCAGCTGGCCAAGGGTGTTGATGCCCTGGCCAAGCAGCGGCCATTCCTCCTGCTGGAGGCGGCCTGTCCTCAGCCGACCTGCTTCGATGCCCACCTCCATCGAGAGCAGCCTGTAGGTGAGCTGCTCCTTGCTCATTTCCAGGGAGAACACGCACACCGGCAGGTCATGCAACTGAGCCACGTTCTTGGCCAGGTTGAGCACGATTGAGGTTTTGCCCATGGCCGGGCGTCCGGCCACGATGATCAGATCACTGCGTTGCAGCCCCTGGGTCATGGCATCCAGGTCGTAGAAGTTCACCGGGATGCCGGCCACGGATGTGCCCAGTGAACGGCTCTCGATCTCATTGAAGGTGCTGGTGAGAATCTCCGCCGTGGGAGTCAGACCCTGCGAGGGCTTTTCCTGGCTGATGGCGAAGATGGTCTGCTCGGCCTTGTCGAGCACCTGATCCATCGGCAGGCCCTGATCGAAGCCCAGCTGGATGACTTCGTTGCCCGAGCGGATCAGCTGGCGGCGCAGGTATTTATCCATCACCAGGCGAGCCACCTGCTCGATCGAGGCGGTGGAGGCCACGCGCTCCACAAGCTCCACAAGTCTGTTGCTGCCACCCACTTTCTCGA
The DNA here is from genome assembly GCA_002687115.1 of Cyanobium sp. ARS6. Lineage (GTDB taxonomy): Bacteria > Cyanobacteriota > Cyanobacteriia > PCC-6307 > Cyanobiaceae > Synechococcus_C. Next base: position 7,841 of record NYZI01000133.1, on the reverse strand, counting down.
GCGAGCCGGTGTCGGCAAGCCAGGCGGTCATCGCTGTGAGATCGGTTGGTTTGCCCTGGCTGTGGAGCATCACCGCTGTGCGGAAGATCTCCCGATGGGCATTGAGATAAAAAGCTTCCGGCTGCAGCACGTCGGCCACGCGACCGATGGCGTCCGGATCGAGCAGGATGCCGCCCAACACGGCTTCCTCGGCCTCCAGGTTCTGGGGTGGGACCGAATCGGGCAGGGCTTCGAAGCTGGGTTCCTCACGCTGGCGGCCTTTGCCGAACCCGCGGCGTTGCCCTCCGGTGGCCTCACCACCCGGATCTGACACGGGAACGCTCACCATGGCGGCAGCAGCTCAGAAGGAAGACTCACTCTGACGCACCTTGTCGGTGACATCAGAGTCATTTTTGATCCGTATTCAGTAGCTGACCACTTCCAGGTTGATTTCAGCGATCACTTCACTGTGCAGCTTGACCTGAACCTTGTAGTTTCCTGTCCGATGGATGTCGGGCACGGTGATGTCACGGCGATCCACTTCTTTCTTGGTGGCCTCTTCGATCACCTCGGCCACATCACCATTGGTGACGGTGCCGAACAGCACGTCGTCCTCTCCCGTTTGCTTCTTCACCGTGAAGCGACCGATGGTGTCGAGTGCGGTGCGGAAGGCGACGGCTTCCTCCTTGAGAGCGGCCTGGCGCTCGGCTTCCTTGGCGCGACGATGCTCCACCTGCTTCATCACGGCAGGGGTCACAGGCACAGCTTTGCCGAAGGGCAGCAGGAAGTTGCGGGCATAGCCAGGGGCAACTTCCACCAGATCTCCGTCCCGGCCGAGGCTGAGGACGTCCTCATTCAGAACGACTTGTACGCGCTTGGCCATGGGAGAAGGATCCTGACGACGACGGATTAGCGATCGATAACTTTACGACTTCACGGGCAGTCGCACTTTGGTGGCCAGGCCCAGAGCACGCATCAGACGGATGTGCTCCCAGGTGAGATCGATTTGTCCGGGCTGCAGGCCTTGACGCGCCGAATGCGGGAAGGCGTGGTGATTGTTGTGCCAGCCCTCGCCGAAGGTGACGGCGGCCACCCATTTGTTGTTGCGCGAATCGTCGCCGCTTTCAAAGGCCACGGTGCCCCAGCAGTGGGTGGCGGAATTCACCAGCCAGGTGACGTGGTAGACGAGCACCAGGCGCAGAGGAATCCCCCAGAGCACCAGGGCCCAGCCGCCGGCACCGGTGGCGGTGCCGATCCAGAACAGCAGGCCGGCCAGCGGAAGCTGCAGAACCAGGAACCAGTTGTTCAGCCAGCGGTAGTAGGGGTCCTTGCTCAGATCGCCGGCCATGCGGGGCACCTCCTGCATCGCTGGAATCGCATTGAACATCCAGCCCATGTGGCTCCACCAGAAGCCCTTGTTGCTGTTGTGGTGATCCGCATCCGTATCGGAATACTTGTGATGATGCCGGTGCAGCCCCACCCAGTCGATCGGGCCGTGCTGGCAGCTCAGGGCGCCGCAGGTGGCAAAGAAATGCTCAAGCCAGAGCGGCACTCGGAACGAGCGATGTGAGAGCAATCGGTGATAGCCGATGGTCACACCCAGGCAGGCGGTGACCCAGTACAGCACCAGCAGGCTGGTGACGGCTTCCCAGCTCCAGAAGGCAGGAGCGAGTGCCAGCAGTCCCAGGACATGGATCACGATCATGAATCCGATCGTCACCCAGCTTTTTTCGCTCTTGGGAGCGATGCGCGTCTTGCTCTTGGGGCGCCGGTAGGGCTTGATTGCCAGCCTGGGACCACGATGCGAAACTGGTTTTCGACTGGGTGGCGAAGGCGTTCTAATCGCGCTTGGTGCCATGACTTGATCCCGGTTGATCTCTGCACACTACACGCGATACGGATACGTATCAACCAATGGATAAGGCAAGTGGTTCTGATCATGTGAACAAGGGTTACCGCCAGCGTCTCGAGGAAGGGCGCCAGGCGATGGCTCACCTCATTCATGTGTGGCATGAGCGCAACGGCTGGTCCCACAAGGTGTTGCCCGCCCTAGCCGATGCTCTGGACCTCGGTCGTGTGCACAACTCCCAGATCTCCAATCTCCGCAACGGCAAGCTCTCGTCTCCGGGGCCGGAGGTTTTTCTCGCACTCGGCCAGGCGAATGCAGTGCTGCATCAGGGCCTTGAACCGATCCTAGATCAGTTGACTGAAGTGCATCCCGATCTGCTGCGGGTGTTGAACGACAGTGCCGTTCCATTGCTCGCCGCCCATGGAGAGCCGCTGGGAGCCGGTGAGTTGCTGGAAATCTTCGTGGGTCTTGGCCCTTTGCCACCGGGCTTTGACTGGCGGATTGATTCCGCTGAAGCCGCTGCACTGAGTGCGGCAATCGCTGACAGTCTCTGTAGAGGACAGGCCTGGCGTCAGTGTCGTGATCAGGTGATGGAGGCTTATCCGGTCACCAAGAATCAGCGCCGTGACCGCTTCGCCGAGGTCATGGCCGGTTTAAGGGAGTACAGCGCTGAGGAACTCGACGGTGAATTTCTCGATCTTCATGCCACACACATGGCTCTAGAAGGCAGCAAGGGCCAGAGCGCCGAAGCGTTTCTGGCCGAACTGCGATCAGCTGCTCAGCCGGGGTAACGGGCCTGTCTGACCCGACGGGTCAATCCGAGCTTCTGAAGCAGGCGGATGTGCATCCAGGTGATATCAAACTCGAACCAGCGCAATCCATGGCGGGCGCTGCCTGGGTGGGCATGGTGATTGTTGTGCCAACCCTCACCGAAGGACAGAACGGCCACCCACCAGCAGTTCCTTGACAGATCCGGACAGTCGAAATTGCGGTAACCGAAGGCGTGTGTTGCCGAATTCACCAGCCAGGTGACGTGATAGACGGCCACCAGACGCAGGGGGATCGCCCATAACACCAGACCAACCCCGCCTCCATGGATCTGGGCTGCATTCCCGTACCAATAGAGCGCCAAACCGATGGGGATCTGTAGCACCAGGAACCAGCGATCCAGCCAGACATAAAAGGGGTCTTTGAGCAGGTCGCCGCCGAATCGTTCCTTGTGTTCAAGGGCGGGGATCTCATGCAGCATCCATTCGCTGTGGCTCCACCACAGGCCTCGGCCAGCGTCGTGATGATCGTTGGGTTGATCAGAGAATTTGTGATGGTGACGGTGCAGGGCGACCCAGTCGATGGGTCCGCTCTGGGCGGCCAGGGTGCCCATGATCACCAGCAATCGCTCGAGCCAGCGGGGCACCTCGAAACTGCGGTGAGCCACAAGCCGGTGCAGGCCGAGTGTCACGCCAAGCACCGTGGCCCAGTAAAGAACTGCGAAGGCGACAATTCCCTGAAAGCTCCAGAACCTCGGCAGCAGGGCAATGGTGGCCAGCACATGCATCGCCACCATGAAGGCTGTGGTTCCACCCTTCAACTTGCGTTGCTTGCGGGGCAGTCGCTGGCGGGGCGCCATCATCGCTGCGCGCATGCGCAATTCGCGGTTGGAGCGTGTGACTGCCGGTGTGGTGGTGACCAAGAAGTTTCTCCTTGAACCAGTTCTGTTGCGGTCGAAACGGCTACAGCCGGGACAAAAACAGTTGGTTGGAAACGTGAATGTAAAAGAAAACAGGAGGCTTTCCGCGGTTTTCTCATGGCTGGGTCTTCAGATCGCTATCGCGACAGCACTGGTTCACCGGCCATGAATCTCAGTGAGGCCAGAGCATTTGCCCGTCAAAAGGTTGAAGCTGTTCGACAGCGTCAGCAGTCCCTTGCTCGTGGGCGGACCGCTGCTGTGGCCGATCGGCTTCAGAAGGTTCTCGCTGCGTTTGAGGCGGAGCGGGTTGGCACTCAGCATTTCGCTTCCGTGAGTGGTTACGGACACGGCGATCAGGGCCGAGAGGTGATTGACCGGGTGTTCGCACGCGTTCTCGGCGCTGAGGCGGCGGCTGTGCGACTCCAGTTCGTCAGCGGCACCCACGCCATTGCTGCCGCTCTGTTCGGGGTGCTCCGGCCAGGCGATCGCATGCTTTCCATCACCGGACGCCCCTACGACACGCTCGAAGAGGTGATTGGTCTGCGTGGAGAGGGTCAGGGATCCCTCAAGGACTTCGGCATCGACTACGACGAGCTGCAGCTCACCGAAGCCGGAGCTGTGGACGATCAGGCCCTTGAGCTGGCTCTGGCCCAATCGTGTCGACTGATTCTGATTCAGCGCAGCTGCGGCTACAGCTGGCGTCCATCGCTCAGCGTGCAGACCATCGGACGCCTCTGCGCCCGCATTCATGAACGACAGCCCGACTGCGTCTGCTTCATCGACAACTGCTATGGGGAACTGGTTGAGGCCAGGGAGCCCCCCGAGGTGGGAGCGGATCTGGTCGCTGGTTCCTTGATCAAAAATCTGGGTGGAACGATTGCGCCTGCCGGTGGCTACGTCGCTGGTCGCGCCGATCTGGTGGAACAGGCCTGCTGTCGTCTCACGGCACCTGGGATCGGCAGCGAAGGTGGAACTGGTTTTGATCTGCACCGCCTGTTGCTGCAGGGATTGTTTCTGGCTCCGCAGATGGTGGCTGAAGCCTTGATCGGTGCTGATCTGGTGGCCGGTGTATTCGCCGATCTCGGATTTCCGGTGCAGCCAGTGGCCGGCGCATCCCGCAGCGACCTGATCCAGGCCGTGCAGCTGGGAGAGCCTGAGGCAGTCAAGCTGGTCTGCCGTGCCTTCCAGGCCTCTTCCCCGGTCGGCTCTTATCTGGACCCTGTTCCGGCAGCGATGCCGGGTTATGCCAGTGACCTGGTGATGGCCGGAGGCACCTTCGTTGACGGCAGCACCAGTGAGTTCTCAGCTGATGCGCCCTTGCGCGAGCCTTTCAATCTGTACGTTCAGGGCGGGACCCATCACGCCCATGTCGAGCTGGCGTTGATCAAGGCGCTGGAAGCCCTGGCTGCGGCAGGACGCCTGAATCTGGCGCACACTGATTGAGAGACGCTGATGCGGCCTGATGGCCTTCGACTTCCCTGCCTCCTACCGCTATGCGGACAGCCATGAGTACGCCTGGCAGGACGCTGATTCGATCCGTGTCGGTCTGAGTGCCTATGCCGTGGATCAACTCGGCGACATTGTGTTTGTGGATCTCCCAGAGGTGGGTGCTGATCTCAGTCGTGGATCCAGCTTCGGGACCGTTGAGTCGGTCAAGGCTGTTGAGGAGATGTATGCCCCCCTCAGTGGCAAGGTTCTGCAGCGCAATGAAGCTTTGCTGGCCAATCCCGAAGAACTGCAGAAGGATCCCCATGGAGAGGGCTGGTTGCTCGTGATCCGTCCGAGCGATCTGACCCAGTTGGAGCAGTTGATGGACGCCGCGACCTATGCCGCCAAGGTTGCCGCGACCTAATATCACATCGTCCACCAGGTCAAGTTGCCTAAAGTCGGCGACCTCCACTCCGCTGCACCATGACCCTGCTGGACAAGCGTGTGGTGAGAACAACTGAAGTTCCGTGTCTGCCACCGTTTGCTCAGCGTCATATCGGACCTGGATCCGCAGCCAACCAGCTGATGCTCGATCAGCTTGGCTTCAGTGATCTTGAGAGCTTTCTGCAGGCCGTCGTGCCGCAGGACATCCTTGACGCAAGTCCGCCCCAGGCACAGCTCCCGGGGGGCGTTGGAGAGGCCCAAGCTCTCTCTGAGCTGCGTCAGCTGGCCGGTCTCAACCGCGTTAACCGGTCATTGATCGGCCTCGGCTACCACGGCACCGTCACGCCGGCGTTAATCCAGCGGCAGGGGCTGGAAAACCCGTCCTGGTACACGGCCTACACCCCTTATCAGGCCGAAATAGCTCAGGGTCGCCTGGAGGCACTGCTCAATTTCCAGACTTTGATCACTGAGCTGACCGGTCTGCCGATCGCCAATGCCTCGCTTCTGGATGAGGCCACAGCGGCAGCGGAGGCAATGTCGATGAGCTTCGGGGTCTGCAAGCGAGCAGAAGCCCGCCGTTTTCTGGTGGATGCCGCCGTGTTGCCACAGACCCTGGCGGTTCTGCGCACCAGGGCTCAGCCGATCGGAATTCAGCTCGAGGTGGCTGAGCCGGATCAGTTCGCCTGGGGTGACGATGTGTTCGGTGTGCTGCTGCAACTGCCTGGACGTTGCGGTCGGCTCTGGGACCCTCGTTCCTGTATCTCCAGGGCCCATGAGCATGGCGCATTGGTCACTGTGGCCATCGATCCATTGGCGCAGGTGCTGCTCGAACCTGTTGGTGCTCTCGGTGCCGACATTGCCGTGGGCAGTGCCCAGCGTTTCGGTGTTCCAATGGGTGGTGGTGGTCCCCATGCAGCCTTCTTCGCCACGCGCGATGCCTATCGCCGGCAGGTGCCCGGACGGATCGTCGGGCAGTCAAAAGATGGTGAAGGCAATGTCGCCCTGCGTCTGGCATTGCAGACCCGCGAGCAGCACATCCGCCGAGACAAAGCCACCAGCAACATCTGCACAGCCCAGGTGCTGCTGGCGGTGATGGCCTCGTTTTATGCCGTCCACCACGGGCCGGAAGGCCTGGAGCTGATCGCTCGACGTGTGCTGCATCTCCGCTGTCAGCTTGAACAGGGACTGCGTTCACTCGGTCTCTCCCTACCGCAGGGATGTCGCTTCGACAGCGTTGATGTGCTCTGCGCACAGGCGCCTCAGGTGCATCAGCTGGCAGCTCGAGCCGGTTTCAACCTCCGGGTTCTTCCCGATGGCGCGCCGATCGAACAGGCGGAAGGATTCGGTGTCAGCCTCGATGAGCTCAGCGACAACCGGGAGGTGTCACAGCTGCTTTCACTGGTGGCAGAGGCCACTGGGAGCAATCTTTCTGAACGATCTGAGACTGCGCATCACGATGAGTCTCTGGCGGGCTTGCCGTTGCGCTCAACCCCCTGGCTGCAGCAGCCGGTGTTTCACCGCTATCGCAGTGAGACCGAGCTGCTTCGCTACATCCAGCGTCTGGTCAGCAAAGACCTTTCGCTGGTGCATGGGATGATTCCTCTGGGCAGCTGCACCATGAAGCTCAATGCGGCAGCGGAGCTGGCACCGGTGAGCTGGAGGGAGTTTGGGAGCATTCATCCCTTCGCCCCCTCCGATCAGCTGAAGGGCAATCAGCGCATGGCGCGGGACCTTGAGAGCTGGTTGGCTGAGCTCACCGGTTTTGCCGGGGTTTCATTGCAGCCGAATGCCGGCTCCCAGGGGGAATTCGCGGGTCTGCTGGTGATTCGCGCCTGGCATCAGGCCCGGGGCGAGGGCCATCGCGATGTGTGCCTGATTCCCACAAGTGCCCATGGCACCAACCCTGCCAGTGCGGTGATGGCTGGCATGCGTGTCGTGCCTGTGGTCTGCGATGACCAGGGCAATGTCGATGTCGATGATCTGCGCGACAAGCTTTCTGAGCATGCCGATGTCCTGGCGGCGCTGATGGTCACCTATCCCTCCACCCATGGGGTGTTCGAGACCCGAATCCGTGAGATCTGCAGCCTCGTTCATGACCATGGAGGACAGGTGTATCTCGATGGCGCCAATCTCAACGCTCAGGTCGGTGTCTGCAGACCAGGGGCCTTCGGGGCGGATGTCTGCCATCTCAACCTTCACAAGACGTTCTGTATTCCCCATGGCGGCGGTGGCCCAGGGGTTGGCCCCATCGGTGTGGGTGAGCATCTGCTGCCATTTCTCCCCGGTCATCCCTTGACGTCCTGCGGCGGTGACCGGTCCATTTCAGCGGTGTCTGCTGCTCCCCTGGGCAGTGCAGGCATCCTGCCGATCAGCTGGATGTATCTGCGTTTGATGGGCCCTGCTGGCCTGCGGCAGGCCACCGCCGTGGCTCTGCTGTCAGCCAATTATCTGGCG
>NYZI01000132.1 GCA_002687115.1 Cyanobium sp. ARS6 | reverse complement strand
GTGATGCGTCACACTTGCGCCTGACTCCAGGCCCCAGGCCATGACTGATTCCTACAGCGATTCCCGCCATCAGGGCGGACAGGGTGACAACGGCCGCGACGGCGGTCGTGGAGGCCGCGGAGGACGCGGCCAGGGCAACCGTGAGGGCGGTGGCTTCAGAATCAGACTCAGCGACAACGAGATGCGCTCTGCACGAGCTCTTCAGGAGGCCCTGAATCTCCGCTCAACCGTGGCCGTGCTCGGCTTCGCCGTGCGCACGCTCGGCCAGATGCTTGAAGAGGGGAAGCTGGAGGAACTGGTGGCTGCGCAACGCGCCCAGGGCAATCAGAACAATCGTGGAGGTGGTCGGCGCGATGATGGCCGTGGAGGGCGCCGAGACGGCCGTGGCGAGGTTGGTCGCGGATCAAGGCCGGACCCCTTCGCTCGCCCTGCGAAGCCCCAGCCTCCCGCTCCGGAACCCGAGCCTGAAGAGACCGCCGAAACAGCAGCAGCCGCGGAAGCGGAAGCAACTCCTGAACAACCGGCAGGAGACGACAGTGCAAACCAGGACAGCTCTGCAGAGGCCTGATTGATGGGGCTGCCTCGTGTTCTTTCGGGTGTCCAGCCAACGGGCGCCCTTCATCTGGGCAACTGGCTGGGAGCGATCCGGAACTGGGTTGATCTGCAGAAGGATCACGACACCTTTTTCTGTGTCGTGGACCTGCATGCCATCACGGTTCCCCATGATCCCGATCGACTGGCCCGGGACACCCTCAGCACCGCAGCGCTGTACCTGGCCTGCGGACTGGATCCTGAGCGTTCAACAGTTTTCGTTCAGAGCCAGGTGGTTGCCCACAGCGAGCTCTGCTGGCTGTTGAACTGCGTCACCCCTCTGAACTGGCTGGAGCGCATGATCCAATTCAAGGAGAAGGCGGTGAAGCAAGGAGACAACGTTTCCGTCGGCCTGCTCGACTACCCCGTGCTGATGGCGGCCGACATCCTTTTATATGACGCTGACCTGGTTCCTGTGGGTGAAGACCAGAAGCAACACCTGGAACTGGCCCGCGACATCGCTCAGCAGCGCATCAATGCACGCTTCGGCAACGCTGAGACCTCCGTGCTCAAGGTTCCAAAACCATTGATCCTCAAAGAGGGTGCAAGGGTGATGAGCCTCACGGATGGCCGCAGCAAGATGAGCAAAAGCGATCCCAATGAAGGAAGCCGCATCACCCTGCTGGATCCACCGGAGCTGATTGCCAAGAAGATCAAACGGGCCAAGACAGACCCTGAGCGTGGCCTTGAATTTGACAATGCCGATCGTCCTGAAACCGACAACCTGCTCGGGCTCTACGCCATTCTCAGCGGCAAGGGTCGCGATGCTGTGGCCCGCGAATGCTCAGAAATGGGCTGGGGCCAGTTCAAACCCCTTCTGGCGGAAGCCACCATTGCCGCACTCGAACCGATTCAGGAGCGTTACCGCCTGCTGATGGATGACCGTGCTCAGCTGGAGATGGTCCTCCAGCAGGGACGCGAGCGCGCGAGCTCTGTCGCGGACTCCACAGTGAGACGAACACGGGAAGCGATGGGATTTCTCGGCGCCAGCTGATTAATCCTGGACAAATCGAAAAGATTCGCTAATACTTCCAGCCCGATGAGGGCCTCCAGCGCATCAAAGAGCACCGAGGCCAGGGGTTGCGCGCCATCAGGCCGGTCTCGCGAGTCCAGTGCCGAGATCTGCCTGAGTTTTTCTGCTTAGGCATATCGACTGCAAGGCGTCAAGGGAGAGCTGGAGGCCCTCGCCATCAAGCCATGCCATTGACGAGGGTGGCGACTCCTTTGTTTGGAGTTTTTTCGCTTGCTGCATCGATTCACCCAACAGATCAACCCCATTGCGAAGGCCGCACCAAAACTCATTGGTCTCGGCGCCCTCGGCATGGGACTGACGCTGTCCCTGGGTCAGAGCCTGCAGGCGGAACGCTCCAGCGAACGCAATCATCAGAACCGGATGGTTGCCCAGGCTCTGAAGCCACACAGTTCCACAAACACCACGGCTGAAAGCATCAGCTCAGCTGCTGCCTCCGGCCAGCGGACAGCGCACTATGCGATCACTCCTGAACGCCGCGCCCTTCTGAATACCATTCGCTACGCCGAAGGCACCTGGAAAGACGGCAAGGATCTCGGCTACCGCATTCTTTATGGAGGAGGTCAGTTTCAGGACCTCTCCCGCCATCCCGAACGTGTGGTCGTGAAGCGCTACACGAGCGCTGCAGCAGGGGCTTATCAGTTCCTGCCAACCACCTGGCAGGAAGTTGCCCACAGGCTCCAGCTGCCCAGCTTCGATCCTGAGCATCAGGACCAGGCAGCGCTGCATCTGGTCAAGAAGCGTGGAGCCTTGCAGGAGATTGATCGCAATGGCCTGACCAAAGCTGCCATGAACCGGCTTGCACCGGAATGGGCCTCCTTCCCAACCCATGCCGGCCGGAGCGCCTATGGACAACCTGTGAAAAGCCATGACGAACTTGTGGCCTTCTACACCACCAATCTGAGTGAGCTTCGCCAGGGCGCCTGAGGGCGTTCCTGGTGATCAGGCTTGAGAACCGACCCGACAACAGCAATCAGTCCCCATCAACAGCGGGCTCATCCGGTGGAGCGCGAAACCCTGGCGGAAAGAGCCCAGACCTCCATGACGAGCTGATGCCAGGGAGCCATCGCCTTCATCGATATGGCAACCGGTTCGGATGATGCCTGCAACAGAGAACGGGTTGCAGCGATCGATCGCTTTCCATCAACAAGACGTTCGGCCAGAGCGACGCGATCGTCCGACGAAAGAACATTGTCAGGACATTGCTCGAGTATGACCTGTCCTCTGGTGAACCAGTGGTCGAAATCTGTCAGCAGCGAAGCAAGGAGTGACCTCAGCAGGTCACCAGCTTCAGCATCAGAGGTCAAGTTGGACGGATTTGGTTCTATTGAGAGCGTACCTCCACTAATAAGATGACTGCGGCTTGCCGGCTAGCGCAGCGGCCATCAGATCAGATCTCAGGACTCACGCATCCATGCCAGTCGTCACCCTTCCAAACGGAACCACCAAAAGTTTCGAGGGGCCTGTCACCATCGCAGACGTTGCGGCATCAATCGGCCCGGGACTGGCCAAGGCAGCTGTTGCAGGAGTGGTTGATGGTGAATCACTGGACATGGCAATGCCGATTGAAAAAGACGCTGACCTGCGTCTTTTAACAGCAAAAGATGCTGAAGGAATTGACATTATCAGGCATTCTTTTGCTCACCTGGTAGGGCATGCAGTGAAACAGCTTTATCCTGATGCCCAGATGGCAATCGGTCCTGTCATCAAGGACGGGTTTTATTACGATATTGCCTATGAAAAACCTTTCACTCCTGAAGACTTAGAAGCAATAGAACAGCGAATGAAAGAGCTGATTGCCAAAGACTATGAAGTCAATGTGGAGGTGGTGAACCGCAATCAGGCAAAACAAGCATTTGCATCCAGAGAAGAGCCTTACAAGCTGGAAATCGTTGAAGAGATTCCTGATGGAGAAACCATAAAGCTTTATCACCATGAGGAATACACAGACATGTGTCGCGGACCACACGTTCCCAACACAAGACACTTACGACATTTCAAGTTAATGAAAGTGTCTGGCGCCTACTGGAGAGGCGACTCCAACAACCAGATGCTTCAAAGGATCTACGGAACTGCCTGGGGAACGGAGAAAGAGCTCAAATCCCACCTGAAGCAACTCGAAGAAGCTGAGAAAAGAGATCACCGTCGCCTCGGCAAACAACTCTCACTGTTTCACATCCAGGACAACGCACCTGGCATGGTGTTCTGGCATCCCCCGGGATGGGCTATCTATCAAAAACTACAACAGTATATTCGAAGAAGACTGCGAGAATCGGGCTACCAGGAGATCAGCACCCCTCAGATCGTTGATAGAACACTTTGGGAAAAATCAGGACATTGGGACAAATTCAAGGAGGACATGTTTACGACTTCATCGGAGAACAGAGATTACGCGGTGAAGCCGATGAATTGCCCGTGCCATGTACAGATCTTCAATCAGGGCCTACGCAGTTACAAAGATTTGCCAGTCAGACTGTCCGAGTTTGGCTCATGTCACAGAAATGAGCCATCTGGAACACTTCATGGCTTGATGCGAGTCAGAAACTTTGTTCAGGATGACGGACATATCTTCTGTTCAGAAGATCAAGTTCAGTCAGAAGTATCGAAATTCATCGACCTTGTTTTTGATGTCTACAAAACACTTGGTTTTGACACAATTTCCATCAAGCTGTCAACACGTCCCGATAAAAGAGTTGGCAGCGATGAAGTCTGGGATAAATCTGAAAAGGCACTTCAGGATGCTCTAGAGAACAAAAATCTTGAGTGGGAGCTCTACCCAGGAGAAGGAGCATTCTATGGTCCCAAAATTGAATTCTCTCTGGAGGACTGCCTGGGAAGAGTGTGGCAGTGCGGAACCATTCAGGTTGATTTTTCGATGCCAGATCGACTCGACGCCAGTTTCATCGGGGAAGACGGGTCAAGACATACACCGGTGATGCTCCACAGAGCGGTTCTAGGTAGTTTTGAGCGCTTCATTGGGATCCTGATTGAAAATTACGCTGGTGAGTTTCCCTTCTGGCTTGCTCCAGAACAGGTCAGAATCCTTCCGGTGAGTGATGAAGCAAGAAACTTCTCTGAAAGCATTCAGACAAAGCTACTGAATCAAGGCATATCAGCCACTGTTGATGAATCAGGCGAGCGCCTCGGCAAATTGATCCGCAATGGCGAAAAAGCCAAAATCCCAGTACTGGCAGTGATTGGAGCCAAAGAGGTTGAAAACAACACCGTCAGTCTCAGAAGCAGAAAGAATGGGGATCTTGGAGAACTACCTGTCAACGAGCTGATCAATTATTGCAATCAAGCCAACACCAGCAAATCTGAGGAGACTCTCGCCGCAACAGCGCATTCATGAGACTGAGTGACCTGAACCGATTGAGAACTGCACCATGTCTCAGTGCAAGCGAAAAAAATCTGATCATCTCTGAACTTCAGGCGCAGATGACCCTGTATCGATGGTTCACCGCGGGGATCATGGCTTGCAGCGCAGATCAGGCTGTTCAGTCGCTGCGCCAGCTGGAGCAGCACCTGGCCTGGCCGACTCATCAATTGATGACGGATACCGAGGTTTCCGGTCCGGTTTATCTCAAAGCCAATCAACAGACTTTGAGCGCCAGATTGCGCATTGAACACGGCTTGGGGGAAGGAATCCTGATCAGTGGTCACGGCAATGACAACACTGAGCCGAGTGCCACCTGGGGGCCTCTCCCACTGGATCTGTTTGAACCCACTGCCTGACCTTCCGTCATCCTTTCGCGCGGCAGATCCAATTGGTTGCCGGGTGACGCAGCCAGCTCCAGCCTGAAAGCAGCAGCCCTGAGCAGCATCCATGGCAGCCAAGACCTTCCTGGCAGGCGATCTTGGAGGCACAAAAACACTTCTGTGCGTTTACGCAGAGATCGACGGGCAGCTGAGGAAACAGCACAACCACCGCTACAGATCAGCGGACTGGCCAAACCTCGAGTCGATGCTCAGCCATTTTCTTGAGCAAACGCCTGCGGAGCTGGCGAAACCGGCCGGCAGCTGCATCGCCGTGGCAGGTCCTGTACATCAGGGCAGCGCAAGGCTCACAAACCTGCCCTGGCGGACGAGTCAGTCATCGTTATCAGCAGCAACGGGATTGCAACACCTTGAGCTGGTCAATGACTTCGCTGTGTTGATCCATGGTCTTCCCCATTTCAGCGACGAGCAGCAGGTGGTTCTGCAGACAGGGCGTGACCGATCCAGACCGGCACCTGCTGGAGTGGAGGACGGTCCGGTGGCCATTCTCGGTGCAGGAACCGGCCTTGGCATGGCGCGCGGACTGCCCGTGGCCAGTGGATGGCTTGCCATTCCGAGCGAAGGCGGTCACAGGGAATTCGCACCGCGAACCGATGCGGAATGGGAACTGACGCAATGGCTGAAACAGGATCTCGGACTGCAACGGTTGTCCATCGAGCGCATTGTCAGCGGCACAGGACTCGGACATGTAATGAACTGGTTGCTCAACCGTCAGACGGGACTTGCGCATGGTCTGCGTGATCACGCCCATGCATGGCGCACCATCCCAGCCGGTCAACCCGGTTACGTGGATCTCCCGTCCTTCACCGGCAAAGCTGCCGCGGACGGTGACCCTCTGGCAAGTGAAGCACTCAATCTCTGGCTCGGAGCCTATGGATCGGTCGCCGGCGATCTGGCACTGCAGGAACTCTGTATCGGAGGGCTGTGGATCGGAGGGGGAACCGCCCCCAAGAACCTGGATGGCCTCAGCTCCGAGCAGTTTCTGGAGCCGTTGCGTTCCAAAGGGCGGTTTCGTTCCCTGATCGAAGGATTGACGATCCGTGCGGTCATTGATCCCGAAGCGGGATTGTTTAGTGCTGCCTGCCGGGCACGTGATCTCGAGGAGTCGGGTGGGACACTGGCCTGAGTAGAGCAAAAGGGATGGCGCAGCCGCGCATAGGTCAAACCGTTGTGGTGGATGTACCGGCCACAACCGCCAACATCGGGCCGGGCTTTGACTGCCTCGGCGCCGCCCTGGATCTCAACAATCGCTTCACGATGCGGCGCATCGAGGGCCACGGTGAGCGTTTTGAACTGATCATCGAAGGGCAGGAGGGCTCACATCTGCGCGGTGGTGCTGAAAATCTCGTTTACAGAGCTGCTCAGCGTGTGTGGAAAGCCGCCGGCGAAGAGCCCGTGGCTCTGGAGGCAAGGGTGCGTCTGGCGGTCCCTCCGGCAAGGGGGCTCGGCAGCAGTGCCACCGCCATCGTGGCAGGGCTTGTGGGAGCCAATGCCCTGGTTGGAGAACCTCTGAGTCGGGAGAAACTGCTGGAGCTGGCAATAGATATCGAAGGTCATCCTGACAACGTCGTGCCATCGCTTCTGGGCGGACTATGCATGACTGCCAAGGCCGCCTCACAGCGCTGGCGGGTCGTGCGCTGCGAATGGATGAACAGTGTCAAGGCTGTGGTGGCGATTCCAGCAATCAGGCTGAGCACGAGCGAAGCCCGGCGTGCCATGCCCAAGGCGGTTCCGGTGGGCGATGCGGTGGTGAACCTCGGCGCGCTCACCCTGTTGCTCCAGGGATTGCGCACCGGCAACGGAGACCTGATCTCCGACGGGATGCACGACAGATTGCATGAGCCCTACCGCTGGCGACTGATCAAGGGTGGACAGGAGGTCAAGGAAGCCGCCCTGGCTGCCGGAGCCTGGGGATGCGCCATCAGCGGTGCCGGCCCCAGCATCCTGGCCCTTTGCTGCGAGGAGCACGGTGCAGCCGTGAGCCAGGCCATGGTGAAGGCATGGGAGTCCGTGGGCGTGGCCAGTCGTGCACCGCTGCTGAGCCTTCAGACCGCTGGCAGTCACTGGCAGCCAAGGGAGACGGGCTGAGCGCTGATCTGGGTAGAAGTACTCAGGAGAGGCCCTGGAGCTGATAAGTTCAATCACAATTCTGGGAGTTCCATGGACGCCAACCTGCCGCTGTCGGCTGGGTCCGACGCAGGGTTCCCCTGGCTCTCGCTGATCGTGCTGCTTCCCGCAGCTGCGGCGCTTTTGATGCCTCTTCTCCCCGGAGAGGATCAGAAAACCTCACCGATCCCACGCAATCTCACCCTTGCGGTTCTGATTGCGGATCTGGGTCTGATGATCGTCGCGTTCAGCCGTCATTACGACCCGCTTGACAGTCAGCTTCAACTAGTTGAACGCGTCAGCTGGGTGCCTGCAATCGGCCTGGAGTGGTCGCTTGGAGCGGATGGACTGTCGGCCCCGCTTGTTGTGCTCAGTGGTCTGGTCACGCTGCTGACCGTTGCCGCCAGCTGGAATATCACCCACAAATCCAGGTTGTATTTCGCGCTGCTGCTTGTTCAGGCATCAGCGCAGGGCCTGGTCTTCCTGTCCCAGGACTTCCTGCTGTTCTTCCTGGCCTGGGAGCTGGAACTGGTTCCGGTGTATCTGCTGATTGCGATCTGGGGTGGTCAGAACCGTCAGTACGCGGCCACCAAATTCATTCTCTACACAGCTCTGGCATCCCTGCTGATCCTGATCAGCGGTCTGGCCATCGCCAACTCTGGCGACAGCTTCAGCCTCAACATGACGGAGATGGCCCGGCGCTCCCCGGGTGGAAGCTTCGGGCTGCTCTGCTATCTGGGCTTCCTGGTGGGTTTCGGTGTGAAACTGCCGATTTTCCCTCTGCACACCTGGCTGCCCGATGCCCATGGGGAAGCCAATGCTCCGGTCTCGATGCTGCTGGCCGGAGTGCTGCTCAAGATGGGCGGTTACGCACTGCTGCGCTTCAACGTGCAGATGCTGCCCGAAGCCCATCTGCTGCTGGCACCTGCCCTGATCATCCTGGGCATCGTCAACATCGTTTACGGCGCTCTGAATGCCTTCGCCCAGGACAACGTGAAGCGCAGGATCGCCTGCAGCTCAGTGAGTCATATGGGCTTCGTGCTGGTCGGAATCGGCGCTGTTGATGCTCTCGGTCTGAGTGGAGCCATGCTGCAGATGGTCAGCCACGGCCTGATCGCGGCAGCAATGTTCTTCGTCACGGGCTGTTTCTATGAACGCACCAAAACACTCTCGATTCCGAATATGGGAGGTCTGGCCAAAGCCCTGCCGATCACATTCGCTTTTTTCCTTGCCAGCTCACTAGCCTCACTGGCCCTCCCGGGCATGAGCGGCTTCATCAGCGAAATCACTGTTTTCCTCGGCATCACCAGTCAGGAAAGCTTCACCACCTTCTTCAGGGTCACCACCATCGTTCTGGCAGCCATCGGGCTGGTTCTCACCCCTATCTATCTACTGTCCATGTGCAGGAGAGTGTTTTTCGGACCACGAATTCCTGCCCTTGCCTTCGTGAAGGACATGCGACCCAGGGAAGTGGTGATCGGACTGCTGCTGCTTGTTCCGACACTGGTGATCGGCATCTGGCCACGCATTGCCATGGATCTCTATGAGGCATCAACCGATGCCCTGGCCTCCGATCTTGCAAGCCACACAGTTGTTGCTGCCCGTGCCCTCCTCACCACCGGCTGATCATCCATGAGCACTCCAGAACTGCTTCGCGGCGAGGGCCTGCCTCGCTTCGAGGCCATTGACCCCGAGCAGGTCAACAAGGACATCCCCGCACTCCTGAGTTCGCTGAACGAACAGCTGGAATCTCTGGAAACATCGCTGCAGCAGCGGCTGGCCACGCCTTCACCCCTGAGCTGGGACGAACTGATGCCGAGCCTGCATCAGCTCGGGGAACGTCTCCGCTGGAGCTGGGGCGTCGTCAGTCATCTCAGCGGAGTTCGCAACACCCCCGAGTTGCGTGAAGCTCATGCGAAGCAGCAACCAGAGGTGGTGCGCTTCAGCAATCGCCTCGGTCAGAGCCAGGTCCTGCACGAAGCTCTGAGCAGGCTGAAAACAGCTCCTGCTCAAACTCTCGACGGCACACAGTCACGCATCCTCGATGCTGAACTTCTCTCGATGCAGCATCGTGGCGTCGGACTGAGAGGCGATGCGCAGGAAGATTTCAACAAAACAAGCGAGCGATTAGCCGCCCTCTCCACCAGTTTCAGCAACCATGTGCTCGACGCCACGCAAACGTGGAGCCTGGTGATCCATGAACGTGCTCAGCTCAGGGGCGTTCCCGAGCGAGCCCTTGAGATCCTCGCTGCCGCGGCCAGGGAAGCCGGTGATCAGGCAGCTGACGGTTCCGAACCAAGCGCAGCTGAAGGCCCCTGGCGTCTGGGTCTGGACATGCCGCGCTACATCCCGGTCATCACTCACGCCAAGGACCGAAAACTGCGGGAGAGGCTCTACAAAGCGCACGTGAGCCGCGCCAGCAGCGGCGATCTCGACAATGCACCCCTGATCGAGGAGATCCTGCAACTGCGGCGTGAGCAGGCATCGCGGCTCGGCTACTCCAGCTGGGCAGAACTCAGCCTCGCCTCAAAGATGGCCGATGATGTTGCAGCCGTTGAATCGCTGCTGGAAGAACTGAGGGCTTCAGCGATGCCTGTGGCTCAGCAGGAACTCCAGGAACTGCGTGAATGCGCCCTGAGCCATGGGGCTTCCGAAGCCGATTCACTCGCTCCCTGGGATGTGAGCCACTGGGCGGAGCAGCTGAGACGGGAACGTTTTGACCTCGATCAGGAAGCCCTGCGTCCCTGGTTCCCTCTGCCCCAGGTGCTCGAGGGGCTCTTCAGTCTCTGCGAACGCCTGTTCAGCATTCACATCAGGGCGGCAGACGGCGAAGCGCCCATCTGGCATGAGGATGTGCGCTTTTTCCGTGTGATGGACTGCAGCGGCGAGGATCTGGCAGCCTTTTATCTGGATCCGTTCAGCCGTCCCGCCAGCAAGCGCGGCGGTGCCTGGATGGACGAATGCCTCAGCCGCCGGCGCAATGCCGATGGAGATCTCACCCTGCCTGTGGCTTATCTGATCTGCAATCAGACGCCTCCCGCCGGCGACACGCCGAGCCTGATGAGCTTTGAGGAAGTGGAGACCCTCTTTCATGAATTCGGTCATGGCCTCCAGCACATGCTCACCACGGTCGAGCACCCGGAAGCCGCTGGCATCAACAACGTGGAGTGGGACGCCGTGGAACTCCCCAGTCAGTTCATGGAGAACTGGTGTCTGGATCGAAGCACCCTGATGGGGATGGCCCGCCACTGGCAGACGGGAGAGCCTCTGCCGGAGGCCGATTATCAGAAGTTGTGCAGCAGTCGCACCTTCATGCAGGGCAATGGCACGCTGCGGCAGGTCCATTTCGCCCTGACCGACCTGCGCCTCCACAGCCAGTGGACACCTGAGCAGAAGATCAGCCCGGATCAGTTCCGTCGCCGCATCGCAGAAACCACAAGCGTGCTCCAGCCCGTGGAGGAAGACCGTTTCCTCTGCGCATTCGGCCACATCTTTGCCGGCGGATACGCCGCTGGCTATTACTCCTACAAATGGGCGGAAGTGCTCAGCGCCGATGCATTCGCCGCCTTTGAAGAGGTGGGCCTGGAGAAAGATGATGATGTCGCTGCCACCGGCGAACGATTCCGCAACACCATCCTCAGCCTGGGTGGGAGTCTGCGGCCTGCGGAGATCTACAGACGCTTCCGCGGCAGGGATGCGACCAGCGCGGCACTCATCCGCCATACCGGCCTGGCTGCCTCAACGTCCTGACCCCCTCGAGACCTGAGCGATGACAGACGATCAGCTCAGGCTCAGTTCAACATGGGGGCAGTCAGCTGAAGACGGCACCGCACTTGCCCCCCTGATTGAACTTGGTGAAGCTCTGGAGCAGAGCAGCTTGCGCCAAGGCATCAGTCGTGAAGCGTTTCTCAGGGAGCTGCTGAGCGATCTGCACCATCAACGGCTGATGCCGTTGCTGTTGATGCTTCCGCGGCGATGGCGCGGGAGCAGTGCAGACCTCCCGAAGCATCTGCGCGGACTGGGAAGCCTGCTGGAAAACAACCTGGTCAGCCCGCTGCTGTTGGCGACCCTTGCCGATGATCTGCAGCACATGTTGCCTGCGGTCTCCAAAGCCTCGGAACTCAATGCGCTTGATCGCTGGTGTCAGCGACAGATTCCCGGCAGCACCGGACAGACACTGACACTGCCGCAGTCCCTCGACGCACTGTGGGCAATGACGGCGAATACCGGCGAAAGTCTGCCTGCTATTCAACGGAAACCGCCTGGAACGCTGGCGAAGATCAGTGCCATGGGAGGGGTGCTGACCTGGAGCAACCGCGGACTCCCCAACGTGCAGCCAGAACCTGAGCGACTGCGCAACCGTCTGCTTGCACAGATCTTCAACGTGCTGGGGAGCAACCGACTGGACCATTCAGTGACGGCAGCCGAACCGTTCCGATTCGAAGGGGTCAGCAGCGGCCGTGAACTGCTGAAGCACCTCGGCAACCAGGGTTGGCAGTGTTGCGCACGCATCCGCACGAGCGTGGCCAGTTTCGGCCTCGGTGCCTGCACGCGCATCGGAGAACAGTGGGTGCAGATCCCGCTGGCAGTGCCCTACAGAACCGGGCTGATCAATGAAACAGGTGAAGAGATCCAGGCGCTGATGCCCCATGCCTCCCTGGAACTGGAACTGCAGCCTCCCCTGAGCTCCCCGCTTCTGTTGCAGTACTACCAGGGCGTTGAGGGATTGAACGGCTGGGCCGCCCTCAACGAACTGCATCGTCCCTGGCAGAACGACCGAAGCAACGGCACGGTTGCCTATCAATCCAGTGAACTCAGAGGGGAACAACTGGCTGAAACCCTCGATCTCTGCGAGCTGATGGGAGCTGTTCACAACAGTGAAGCCAGGTTCAGTCACCTGCATATGGGTGGATACGGAGCACTGGGTTTCTGCATTGATTCCACGGCCCTGCTGGAGCAGGCCATCACCGGACGAACCAATCTCTTTCCCCTGACGCTCGGAGACCTGTGGCGGCAGCGACTGCAGCGTCAGCTTCATCAACAACTGGAATCGGGTCTGCAGGCGACGGATGACAGCGTGAGCCGCTACCGCCTCTCCCTGGACCAGCTGCCCCAGGACCTCTGCCACAACAGCCAGTCACGTCATGGCGCTCTGCGAAGGCTGACAGCAAGCCAGCCACGGCACAGCCCTTTCACACTGGTGAGAGCACTCAATGGGGAATTCTCTGCGGGGGGCTGAGCAACGAACGCTCCAGCTCTCTGCAGATGGCTTCCACCACGGCGCCCCGAAACGCTGTGGAGAAGGGCCCGGACGAACCGTTATGACTCATTCCCTCGATCATGTAGCGCTGCAGGGAATGATGGCGCTGCCAGCAGTTCCAGTTTGACAACTGCAGGAAAGACAGGCGGCCTGGGTAGGCAATCCTTCCGAAAGCCGCAACGGGATCCTGGCTGCCCACCACCATCGCCACATCATTGACGGACTCCAGTTCGCCGTTGCCGCTGAAAACACCACAGATCGTGATCACCTGCACTCTCACACGGCAGAGCTGCTGCAGGATCTCAGCCGTTCCGATCGCCATCTCACCACCGCCGCTGTACCCAACAAGAATGATGCGGGACGCCTGATGGGGCCTGAAGCCGATCGCATCAAGACGACGAGCGATCTTCAAGGCCAGCTCGTAGTTCATCACCGGCCCGTAACGGCGATCTGAGGAGATGCCGACCTTGATGACGTTGTTCGCCTGAACGCAGAAGGCGCAGATGAAACGCACAAGACCGTTGGGGTGATGCTCCTGAAGAGCGAACAGTCGCTGCCAGAGCCAACCGGCAAACGTGGTTGAACGCAGCCCGGCATTGGTGATCGTGTAGGCCTCGATGCCTTTCACCAGCATGGTGTCTTCAGCAATCGACTCCTCCAGACATCCGAGGAAGTCGCTGACACGCGGTGGGTGGCTTTCCTCGCTCTGATGAATTCCGTCGAGATAGACGACATAGTGTTGATGTCGACCGGAAGCCTCTTCATCGGCGGTGAACAGTCGGCTGGGGTCCGGCAGGCCGTTCATCCAGCCTTCCCAGAAGACGAAATCCACCATCACTGAATACACCCCGGCGAGAGCCACCAACACCACAAGCACCGACCCGAACCAGATCAGCAACTCCAGCAGTGACTCAGGCTGCAGAAGTGAGGCCGCATCGCGGCGAACAGCTGTCAGACCAAGAAGGCCGAGCATGGCGACACAGACCAGCACCACAACCAGCCAACGTCGGACTTTCCTGAGTCGCCGACGGTGATGCTGCACTGCTGCAGAGGTTTCAGACGAGGAAGACGCGTTCATGACGACGTCAGTGCTGACACCTCTCGGGCAAGCATCTCGTAACTGGTTCGCCAGCGCTGTGCGAACAGCAGACCCACCAGCAACAGTGCAAGCACAAAGCCGGGAAGCGCCACCACAAGGCTCGTGTGCAGAGGGATGTCATAAACGGCCTGCAACAGCAGCATCACGTTGAGATGGATCCACGACAGCAAGGTCACCGCAATCAGATCACTGACATAAGGAGCTGCCACAAGCACGTAGAACAAACCGGGCCACATGGCTGCGCCCATGCGATTGGCGAACGTGATCGGTTGCAGAGGGACACCCTCCAGCAGCATCAGCATCAGGCTGTGGCAGAGGATTCCAACCATGAAGGCCAGACTCAGCACGAGGGCATCCACAATCATGTGCAGAAAGATCTGTCTTGGCGTCAGCCGGTTGGCGAGCAAGGCGAACAGATGAGACGCGGACATCGACACACCCACGCCGAACATCAGACCGACACCGGTATCCATGGCCAGCAGCAGCTGACCCATGGACTCCAGTGATGCCAAGATCTGATCAGCCATCAGCTTCGGGCCTGACGCAGATGGGGGCGATTGACGATCCAGATCACCATGATCGACAGCACAGCGCAGTAGAAGCACCAGACCGAGTTGAAGGTTGCGCTGTAGGTCAACCAGGTGAGGAAGATCGAAACGAAGATGAGCACGCCGAACAGTTTCACGGCCTTGTCGCTGAGTGCAACCAGCGGAAGCACGATGAAGCCCCAGTACACCAGTTCACCGACGGGCTCGGTGTTCACGAAGTTGTGCAGGATGCTGTGCAGATTGGAGATGTCGTAGAGCAGTCGTCCATTGCTTTGTACCGCTGGCTGAATCGCCGGCGGATTGAAGAGCATGGGTACGTAGAAGGCAACGCCAAGCACCGTGGCCACGATCGCAACCCATTTGAGCCGTCGTTGCAGGCCGGTGGACTCCGTGCTTCGACTGATCGACCAGGCACTCCATGGGATCCAGATCATCCAGAAGCAGTAGGCGAAGAACAGGAAACCGAGTCCGGCCAGGGTGGCAAGAGGTTCGATGTTGCCACCGTCAATGGCTGTCCACTCAAGTCCCTCGATGAACTGCTGCACCCCGAAGAAGAAGGGAACCAGAGCCAGAGGTTTGTAATCAGGACGCTCGTGACGGGTCGCCAGATGATGTGAATAAAGCCCGAGGGGGACCAGCACGGCCGACGCCGTGAAACTTGCAGAGGCCGAAAAGCACATGCGCGGCACTACTTGGAAGACATCCAAAGTGTGCCCATTAGTACAAAGGCTGTCAGTGTTCGAGAACCGATCAGTCGGCCAGAAGCGCCGTCAGCAGAGCATCAAGAGCAAGGGGATGTGACATCAACTGCTGGTGGGTGAGCACGGGAAGACTGCTGACACGACCCACAGGCAGATGGGCCTGCCAGCCAGGAACAACCATCAGATCCCATCGGCAGTAATAGCTGATGCAATCCAGTTCCCTGAGGACCTGAACATCATTATTCAGAGAGTGCAGCAGAGGGCTGCCTCGTTTCATGTCGGCGAGCCCTGCAAATAACCACGGCGGTATCCACTGAGCGGTGAACGTTCCCCGCTGCGGACTGCCCACACTCACGAAGCGGCGGGTGCGTCGTGCTCCACCCAGCTGCTGCAGCCAGACACGACCGATGATCCCCCCCATCGAAAACCCAAGCAGATCGACTTCGGTGGCATCGCCACAGCCGTCGCGGATGTGAGCGTCGAGTTGTTGCGCAAGGGTGTTCAGAGGAACGGCTCCGAGACGGTGCGGCAGATGGGGAACGAGCAGCGGAACACCATGCTGCTCCAGACGGCGCACCAGTCGCCGAAAAAGATGAGGCGTATCCCAGAGACCGTGAACAAGCACCAGCGTTCTCTGGGATCGAGAAGGCACCGTGGCGGTCATATCAGAACGGCTTGCGGCGCCAGCGCTCAAGGCTCACCGTACCTGCGAAACCTGGAATCGGAGCATGACATTTACTCAGCCGAAGCTGCATCGGCATAGCCCCGTAGATCGCCTCCAGCTCCTCGAACATGCGTTCACTGAAATGTTCGAGCGTGTGGCAGCGGATCTCTGCAGCAAGACGCTGGAGAGCCCGTACCCCCAGGCTGTAGTCAGCGGTTGCCGCCAGTGAGTCGGCAGAGGCCGATGCGCTCAGATCAAGATGCAGCTCAAGATCGACTCGGAACCACTGTCCGTGTTCACGCTCGTGATCGAGCACTCCCACGTGGGACCAGAGGCGAAGATTATCGACCCTGATGATGTCGAGTGGATGGGTGACATTGGTCATCGCAGCAGGTCCACATGGCTGAAGCGACGCGCACCGGAGGCATAGTCGGCAGCGGTGTGGCCATCACCACGCAACCGGTAGCGATAGGTCACCAGCCCCTCCAGACCAACGGGCCCGCGCGGGGGAAGGGTCTGGGTGCTGATGCCCACTTCCGCTCCGAACCCGTAGCGGAAACCATCAGCAAAGCGCGTGGAACAGTTGTGATAAACACCGGCACTGTCGACTGAACGCAGGAATCGCTCCGCGGTGCTGACATTGCGGGTTGCGATCGCCTCGGTGTGGCGTGAGCCGTGACAGCGGATGTGTTCCAGAGCCGAATCGAGATCGTCCACAACACGAACGGACAGGGTCAGCGCCAGATATTCCGTGTCCCAGTCCTCCGCCGCCGCGGCCTCGCTGATCCCGAGAGCACAGGCGGCCGGATCGCCGAGCAGCCGTACACCTGCGGCATGGAAGGCGGGGATGGCCTTCTCCAGGAAGATCCCGGCGATATCGGCATGAACCAGCAGGGTCTCCATTGCGTTGCATGCAGCCGGGTACTGCACCTTGCTGTCAAGGGCAATGGTCACAGCCTGATCCGGGTCCGCCTCGGCATCCACATACAGATGACAGACACCGTCGGCATGGCCGAGCACCGGAATGCGGGTGTTGTCCTGAATGAAGCGCACCAGTTCGTTGCTGCCCCTGGGAATGATGAGATCCACCAGACCCTCGAGTTTCAGCAGTGCAAGGCTGTCCTCACGGGTGGTGAGCAGGGCGAGGGCCTTGTGAGAGACCGACGTGCCGACAAGCCCCTCCTGCAGAGCTGCCATGACCGCTTTGTTGGTGCACTCAGCTTCACGCCCTCCCTTAAGGATCGCCCCGTTGCCGGATCGGATCGCGAGCGAGGCGATCTGAATCACGGCATCCGGACGGGCCTCGAAGATCACACCCACGACCCCGAGCGGAACGCTGACGCGTTCGAGCACAAGGCCGTCATCGAGCTCGCGATGCAACTGACGCTGGCCGAGGGGATCCGGGAGCTCCGCCAGCTGAAGCAGACCGCTGACCGCTCCCTCAAGCTTTGTCACATCAAGCTTGAGACGGGCCATGAGGGCGGGAGCCAGGCCGCTCCGTTCGGCTTGCTCACAATCGGTCCGGTTTGCGGCGACGATTGCGCTGGAGTGAGCCCGCAGCGAATCAGCCATCGCCAGCAGAGCTTCACGGCGCTGACTGTCGCTGGTCAGGCCAAGGTCGGTGGCAGCCCGGCGCAGGCCCGCCGCCAAAGACAGAAGCTCCGGAGAGGGGTCGGGAACGACCTGCACGGGCAACACGACAAAACGGCCTCCATCATCCCGCCTGGAGCGACGGCCTGGAGCGCAGACGATCAATCGCCAGGCGAGCTGCGCCCAGTCGACCTGCACCGTTGCCGAGAGCACAGGGCTTGATCTGGAGACCCTCCCGACTCACCGCCTGAACACGGGTGTTGACTTCACGACGCACGGCTGGAAGGAAATGCTCACTGGCACCGGCAAGCCCCCCGCCCAACAGCACCAGCTGAGGCGTGAACATGTAAACGAGCGAACTGATACCCGTCCCCAGAAGCTGGCCGTAGCGCTCCCACTGCGCCTTGGCCTGCTCATCTCCCCTGGATGCGGCCATCGCCAGCGAAGAGGGCTCAGCATCACTGAGCCGACCCAGGCCAGTGATGCTGGCGTATTGCTCGAGCGAGCCTCTGTTGCCGCTGTTGCAGTCGGGTCCTTCAGGGAACAACGTGATCAGCCCCGGTTCCGCGGCAGCACCGTTATGCCCTGTGAACAGTTTGCCCCCGAGCATCACCCCGCCTCCAACTCCGGTTCCCAGCGTGAGCAGCACCACATCGCTGCAGCCAACGGCCGCACCTTTCCAGGCCTCGCCGACCAGGGCACAGTTGCCGTCATTGGCGAGGGTGACCCTGCGCTTGAGACGTGGTTCCAACCATGCGGCCAGGGGAACCTCTTCCCAGCCGGGCAGGTTGATGCAGACACGCGCGACACGCGCATCCGCATCCATGGGGCCTGGCAAACCAATCCCAACCATGGATGCCAGACCGTCAGGATCGAGACTCCCGATCGCCTCGACGATTTCAACGCAGACCGAACCCGGTGTGGCCGGTTGAGGCGTAGGGCGCTGATGGTCCGCCAGCAGTTCCCCGTCGCGGCTGAACAGACCGAGCTTGATGGCGGTTCCCCCGAGATCCACCCCCAGAACGCATGAATCAGGCATCAATCAGAAGCGCATGAACAGCTGCAGCTGGCTCTGCCAGGTGCCCTGCGTATCGACCGAACCGGACAGACTGAAATTCGGATTGATCTGATAGGTGAGGGTTCCCTGCGAAGGAATGTCGTTGCGATTCGGAGCCGCCAG
>NYZI01000131.1 GCA_002687115.1 Cyanobium sp. ARS6 | reverse complement strand
TTCGAAGGAGGCGTCGGTGACAGCGGCAGCGCTGGACATTCAGGATCGGTCGAATTGGGCGAAATTTAGCAACCGTTTCTGAGGTTGCTGCTCAATTGCCCAGCTCTTCACCTG
The DNA here is from genome assembly GCA_002687115.1 of Cyanobium sp. ARS6. Taxonomy (GTDB): domain Bacteria; phylum Cyanobacteriota; class Cyanobacteriia; order PCC-6307; family Cyanobiaceae; genus Synechococcus_C. The sequence continues at coordinate 6,859 of NYZI01000131.1, read as the reverse complement.
AACTGTGATGGATCACCTGATTACAGAAAGCCCGAACGCGTCGGGCCGAGGGGTGTGAGGAGTGTGTGAGCCGAAACTCGCACGTTTCAATTTTACCCTTGTCTCGGCAGGACCACTCCTGTCTTGACGCGAGAATGCTCCTATTTGCCCATGCCGAGGTGCTGGGCTTTCTGGTACACCTTGCCTTCGGTGAGCAGCGACGGCGCAACCACCACTTCCACCTGCTGCATCTCTTTGATGGTGCGGGCCCCGAGGGTTCCCATGGAGGTTTTCAGGCACCCCAGCAGATTATGGGTTCCGTCATCGAGCCTGGCCGGTCCACGAAGAATCCGTTCGAGGCTTCCTGTGCTGCCGACATTGATCCTGGTGCCGCGAGGCAGAACAGGGCTTGGGGTCGCCATGCCCCAGTGGTAGCCACGGCCTGGTGCTTCTTCTGCTCTGGCAATCGGTGATCCGATCATCACGGCATCAGCTCCACAGGCGATGCACTTGCAGATGTCTCCACCGGTCACGATGCCGCCGTCAGCAACGATGGGAACGTACCGATTGCTTTCCTTTCGGTAGTCCTCTCGAGCCGCGGCGCAGTCCGCAACCGCCGTTGCCTGCGGAATGCCAACTCCCAGAACACCCCTGGAGGTGCAGGCAGCTCCGGGGCCGATCCCCACCATCACGGCAGCCGCCCCGGCGCGCATCAGCTGAAGAGCCACGTCATAGGTGACGCAGTTGCCGATCACAACCGGAACTCCCATGTCCCTGCAAAGTGCCTGCAGATCAAGAGTGTCCTGCCCCTCAGGTCCGACGTGGTTCGTCGACACCACGGTGGCCTGAACGAAGAACAGATCGGCCCCTGCATCGGCGATTGTCTTGCCGAAGCGCAGGGCCGCAACTGGGGTTCCGCTGACAGCTGCAATGCCACCCTGGGATTTGATGTCCTGGATGCGTTTGCGGATGAGCGACTCCTGAACCGGCTGGCTGTAGATCTCCTGCATCAGAGGAACGAACTCATCCTTGCCAACGGATGCGATGCGATCCAGAACGCTGTTCGGGTTGTCGTAGCGGGTCTGCACACCCTCCAGATTGATCACACCGAGAGCCCCCAGCCTGGACAGGTTGACGGCCATGTCCACGTCCACAACGCCATCCATGGCGCTGGCGATGATCGGAATTTCGCGTTCGATACCTCCAATCGACCATCTGGTGTCGGTCACCTCCGGATCCACGGTTCGGCCGCCAGGCACCAGTGCGATTTCATCGATGCCATAGGCCCGGCGTACAACCTTGGAGCGTCCGAGCTGAATGTCCACCGCAGGAGCTAACAGAGTTGGATCAAGCTACCAATCGGTGATTCGTGCTCCATGACGATTGCCTCAGGATTTTGAGCTGCCGCGCAGGCTGGTCCAGAGATCGTTCACATTGGCTGAAATCTTTTTCCGCTCTTCGGCGCGAATCAGGTGCGTTGCTGCAAACCAGACGGCATAAAACGTACCGACCAGCTGAAACAGCCGGGGCGCAAGAGGAACCGTGGCGATCGCGTCGAGAATTCCTCCATAGATCCGCATCGTCAGGATCACAACAATGAGTCCTCCCAGCAGAAGCAGAGGCTGCCGGAGGCTCTGCCATTGCTCTTGAAGGTTGTTCGCTTTGAAGAACTGACCGATGCGGTCGGACAGCATCTCCCATTCGCCTCCATCAACTCCGCCGTCGTCAGCAGGTGCCTGAGCCGGAACGCTCACGCGCTCTGCAATGGAGGGTGAGGTCGGCGCTGCGACGGGTTGCGCCGCTGACTGGGGTGAAGCTGATGTGTCGGATGGATCAGAGGCGGCGGGAACCGATTCTGTGGTTGCTGCGCTGAGGTCTGTCTTGGCTCCTCGATCATCGATGTTTTCCTGGGCCGGTCGATCCGGCTTGATCGGTTCGGCAGGAGGTTGAGTTTCGGGGGGCTGGTCGGACGACATCAACTTCAGTCCAAATGGCGCCGCCAAAGCGTAAGGGCCTGATCCGTGATTGATTCCACACAGACAGCAAAAGGTGACGCAGCTGGTGTCATCCGATCACGCTTCCGCGATAAACTGACAGGCGATCTACAGGTCTTGTATGGCGGATTCAGTGGGGCCCGGCAGCGGCGGTCCCGGCGATTCCGACGATCGGATCATCCAGACGGACCTGCGAAACGAAATGTCGCGCTCGTATCTCGAGTACGCGATGAGCGTCATCGTCGGCAGAGCCCTGCCCGATGCCCGTGATGGGCTCAAACCGGTCCATCGAAGAATTCTCTACGCGATGTACGAGCTGGGTCTCACCAGCGATCGTCCCTACCGCAAGTGCGCGCGTGTTGTGGGTGAAGTTCTCGGTAAATACCACCCCCACGGAGATACCGCCGTCTACGACGCACTGGTGCGCATGGCCCAGAGCTTCTCCATGTCGATGCCCCTGATCGACGGGCATGGCAACTTCGGCTCTGTGGACAATGATCCTCCAGCCGCAATGCGGTACACCGAATCGCGGTTGCAGGCGCTGACCACCGACTCTCTGCTCGAGGACATCGAGGCGGAGACCGTCGATTTCATCGACAACTTCGACGGTTCGCAGCAGGAACCCACGGTTCTGCCATCGCGGATCCCTCAGCTTTTGCTGAACGGCTCTGCAGGCATCGCCGTTGGCATGGCGACCAACATTCCTCCACACAACCTCGGAGAGCTGATCGCTGGTCTTCTCGCCCTCATCGATAATACCGATATCGGTGATCAGGAGCTGATGGCCCTGATCCCAGGTCCCGATTTTCCGACCGGTGGTCAGATCCTGGGTCGCACCGGAATCAAAGAGACCTACCTCAGTGGTCGCGGTTCGGTGACGATGCGCGGCGTGGCCGGCATCGAAACCCTTGAGGTTCCAGGCCGTCCTGATCGCGACGCCGTGATCATCACCGAACTCCCTTATCAGACCAATAAAGCGGCGCTGATTGAGCGCATTGCCGAGATGGTCAACGACAAGAAACTGGAAGGGATCTCAGACATCCGTGATGAGAGCGATCGCGACGGCATGCGCATTGTCGTTGAACTGCGTCGTGATGCCTATCCGCAGGTGGTGCTGAACAACCTCTACAAACTCACCCCTCTTCAGAGCAATTTCAGCGCCTACATGCTGGCGCTTGTGAATGGTGAGCCGATCCTGCTCACTCTGCGCAAGATGCTCGATGTGTTTCTCGACTTCAGGGTTGAGACGATCGAGCGCCGCACGCGCTACCTCCTGCGCAAGGCTGAAGAACGCGATCACATTCTGCTTGGCCTGCTGCTGGCCCTCGATCAGCTCGATCCGATCATTGCTCTGATCCGAGCCGCTCCCGACACCGCTACAGCTCGTCAACAGCTGCAGGACCGTCATGGTTTGAGCGAGGTTCAGGCCGACGCGATCCTGCAGATGCAGCTGCGTCGACTCACTGCCCTTGAAGCCGACAAGATTCGCTTGGAGCATGAGGATCTGGTTGCCAAGATCGCTGATTACAAAGACATCCTCGGACGCAGGGAGCGCGTCTTCGGTCTGATCAAGGACGAACTCCACCAGCTGAGAGATCGTCATGCAATTCCCCGTCGAACTGAAATTCTTGATCTTGGTGGCGGTCTCGAAGATATCGATCTGATCGCCAACGAGCGGTCAGTCGTGCTGGTGACCGAAACGGGCTATCTCAAGCGGATGCCGGTGAGTGAGTTTGAGGCCACGAGCCGGGGCACGCGCGGCAAGGCCGGCACGAAAAGCCAGGGTGAAGATGCGGTGAAGCTGTTCATCGGCTGCAACGATCACGACACCCTGCTGCTGTTCAGTGACAGAGGTGTGTCCTACGCCTTGCCGGCATACCGTGTCCCTCAATGCAGCCGAACAGCCAAGGGAACGCCCGTGGTGCAGTTGCTGCCGATTCCCAGAGAGGAGGCGATCACATCGCTACTGGCGGTCTCTGAGTTCAATGACGACACCGACCTGTTGATGCTGACCCAGGGAGGATTCATCAAACGAACTCGCCTGTCGGCGTTCAGCAATATTCGCTCCAATGGGCTGATCGCCATCGGCCTTGAAGATGGTGACGCGCTCACCTGGGTGCGTTTGTCCGTTCCCGGTGACAGTGTGCTGATCGGCTCGAAAGCCGGAATGACCATACACTTCCGTCTCAGCGACGATGAACTGCGTCCTCTTGGTCGCACGGCCCGAGGTGTTCGCTCGATGAATCTGCGCGCAGGAGACGAACTGGTCAGCATGGATGTGCTGCCGGTCGAGCTTGCCGATCAGATCGCTGCAAGTTCCGACGATGGTGAAGATGAAGGGACGGCCAGTGAGGGCCCCTGGGTGCTAGTTGCTTCGGCGGCAGGCCTCGGCAAGAGGGTTCCGGTGACTCAGTTCCGTCTGCAGAAACGGGCTGGAATGGGGCTGAGGGCGATGAAATTCCGCACGGATGCCGATCAGCTTGTGGGTCTCAGCGTTCTTGGAGCCGGGGAGGAGTTGCTGCTGGTGAGTGAAAAAGGCGTGATCGTTCGGACCAGTGCTGATGCCATTCCGCAGCAATCGCGCGCAGCCACTGGTGTACGTCTTCAGAAGCTCGACAAGGGTGACCACCTCCTCAAGGTGGTGCTTGTTCCACCGGAAGCCGACACGCATGCGCTTGATGACGCCTCAGCCGACTCTGATTCCTCCGAGGCTGCCGACGTCAACGCGGAGAGCGAGCAGGCGGACATCTGACCTTGGCCAGTTGCGCTGATGTGCTGGTGCTTGGCGGCGGTCCAGCAGCTCTCTGTATTGCTTCTGAGCTTCACCAGCGCGGAGTGGTCGTTGAGGGCATCGCTCCGGATCCTGTGGATGTGCCCTGGCCAAACACCTACGGCATCTGGGTCGACGAGCTGAGGGATCTGAACCTTCAACATCTGACAGAGCATCGCTGGACCGACACAGTCAGTTATTTCGCCGCCGGCGACGCAACGGATGACGACCAGCCGATCGTTCATGGCATCGACTACGGGTTGTTCGATCGTGCCGCTCTTCAGAGCCACTGGCTGCAACGCGCACCGGGAGTGATCTGGCATCGGGACTCTGCGGAACAGGTCGACGCTGGAACAGGCCATACGCTGGTGACCTGCGCGTCCGGCCAGGTCCGTGAAGCCAGGCTTGTGATTGATGCGTCCGGCGCCTCCAGCCCGCACATCCGCAGGCCTGATCGAGGACCTGTTGCGGGGCAGGCGGCCTATGGCGTCGTGGGGCGTTTTTCAGAGGCCCCCATCAGCAGTGGCCGTTTTGTGTTGATGGACTACCGCAGTCATCATCTCAGTGAGATGCAGCGTCAGGAGCCTCCCACGTTCCTGTATGCAATGGATCTGGGTGATGGCGTTTATTTCGTTGAAGAGACATCTCTGGCTCTTGCTCCAGGTGTTCCCTACGACGTTCTGCAGCAGCGTCTGAAGCAACGCCTCGAGCATCGCGGAGTTCAGATCACCGAAGTCCTCCATGAGGAGTTCTGTCTGTTCCCGATGAATCTGCCTCTTCCCGATCGCAATCAACCCCTGCTCGCGTTCGGTGGTGCGGCAAGCATGGTTCATCCGGCATCGGGCTACATGGCGGGGTCTCTGTTGCGTCGGGGCCCTGGACTGGCTGAAGCTCTGGCGGCCGCTCTGGCTGACCCGTCGCTGGGATCAGTCGATCTCGCGCGGCGTGGCTGGAAGGCGCTCTGGCCAATGGAGCTGGTGCTGCGCCATCAGCTTTATCAGTTTGGTCTGGGGCGATTGATGGGATTCAACGAACAGCTGCTGCGTCGCCATTTCGCAACCTTTTTCTCGCTACCGCGGGAGGATTGGTTCGGCTTCCTGACCAACACCCTGCCGCTCCCCCGCCTGATGGGCGTGATGTTGCGACTGTTTGCCCAGTCCCCATGGGAACTCAGGCGAGGTCTTGTGCTGGGTGCCGCGCAGCGGCAGGCTCCAGGCTTCAGGCATTGAGGCTGCTCCAGTCAGCCGGTTGAATCAAGGGGAAGAGAGCATCCTCGCGCTCCAGTTCTTCCAGCCATCCCTGCGGCAGTTGCTCCCGCCGCTCGATGGCGGCGATCAAGCGCCAGAAGCGTTCGAGGTGACGCTCAATGCGCTCTCGGGCCAGTTCCGTTGTGGTACCTGCCCTGAGAATGAAACTCCAGTCCGAGGACTGAGCCAGCAGCAGTTCCCTCCCGGCCTGATGCAACAGGCGAAGATCCAGTTCACTGCCCACACCGCGGCTGCAGCGATCCACCATGACCCGACCTGCTCGGCTCCATTCAGGAATGATCCAGGCGTTGGTTTCGTTGAGCCAGTAATCGTGAAAGCCACCCCTGCCCCAGCTGGAAGGGCAGGGATCACAGATCTGAAGACTCGGTTGGGCGTTCAGCACCTCACGCAGGCTGGTGAATCGGACGTTCTGTTCGGGTGCCTGGCGGAAGAGTTCGGCCAGAAAGCCTGGCCCTTCGAACCACCAGTGGCCGAAAAGCTCGGCATCAAAGGGGGCAACGAGCAGAGGTTCGATGGCCATGCCTTCGCTGAGCCGATCCAGTTGCCGCCGACGCCCTTCCAGGAAATGCCGGGCATGGTCACGGGTGCGTGCGATGGCCTGTTCTGGCTGATAGGGCTGTTTGCCATCCAGGCCACCGGCAGGATCACTGACACGGTGCAGTTTCAGTCCCAGCGGCCGTTGTGCCGGCAGCCCCATGGCTTCGATCTGCTCAGCTGGCAAATCCCAACCCAGATCCCTGTGAAATTCCCGGTACCAGGGATCGCCTGGATAGCCATCCTTTGCTGACCAGACTGGAAGAGTGGCATCACTGTCGCGACCGAAGAAGGCCACTCCCTGACGGCTCACT
>NYZI01000130.1 GCA_002687115.1 Cyanobium sp. ARS6 | reverse complement strand
TATACAAAACCCTTGAAGGGAAAAGCAGGGGGCGTTTAGGAGTCGCTATCGATCTCCCGACAAAACAACTCACTCCGGTCACCCCCGCCCAGTGCGGGTTTTTTATTGCCATGGAGCCTTGGCGTCACCGGCTTCAAAGTGAGCCAAGCCCAGCTAGGCAGGTGGTTCTGAGCCATTCACCAGTTGCTATCCAGAATCTCGTGGGGGCTACACCAGAGCTGTGCAGTGGGCTTCATGGAATTTCTCGGCTACGCATAAGTGCACGCTAAACCGTGCTTCGAGGTTCGGTCGTCCCCCTGTTGGGAAGCATTTACGAGTTATAGAACAGAAGTGTTCAAACAAAGGTGTTCAAAACACTCTCACTTTTACCCGTTGCTTTAAAGATCATGGCTGATTTCCTTTCTCCTGAATGGTGGGACCAAGCCGGTAAAGATATTGCCCGAGTTTTTGAAGGAGACAAAGCCGTTGAAAGCGACAGAGTTTGTGAGCGCGACAAGGTCAGTGAAGAAGTAGTTGCAGTAGACGGACCCCAAAAAATAACGTCTGATGACGTCCCGGGTTTACCCGATGGATATGAAGCTTTCGCTCTAGGTGGAAATGAAGGCGATGATCATCTGATTGTTAGAGGAAATTATAATGTCTTTATGGAGGGTGGAGGTGGTCGTGACGTGTTGATCGGCAGTGGCGGAAACGATTTCCTTTTGGGTCAAAATGATGAGGACTTTTTATACGCAGGCGCTGAAAGCGACGTACTAATTGGTGTAGCTGGTGCTGACGTATTCATGATGTCAAAAGGGATAGATCAAGTATGGGACTTTAACCTTTCGCAGAAAGATAAGATCTCCGTAGAGGCAATTAATGGTATTGATGCCATTGAAGGTCCTCGTAAATATACAGGTCAGATTGAAATCATTCAGAATGGTTTTGGGACCACCCTTATGAGTGAATCCGGCGACCAAATTTTTATTAAAGGCGCCACAGGATCTGATGTTTACAATTCAATCGTGCATGCTGATCCGGGTCAATTAGTGGCAGTAAACTTCGAGGTTCTTGCTTGAATTCATTACTCGCTTACCCATACACCGATCACACCTCGCCACGTGTGGGGTTTTTTATTGCCCTGGATCCTTGGCGTCACCGTCTTCCGCGTTAGTTGATCAACAGCCACGTGCATGGAGCCGTTGTGAGGAACCGCTGCAACATGCACTGCCTGTTAGAGGTGGGCTCCTTCAAGATCCCCTAAAAGCCCCGTGACCACATCACCCATTTGGGGGATACAACACGCAGGGCAGCCAGTTATAGATAAAGAATGAAAAAGTATTTATCTATTTGTAGTATTGCTCTGTTCATCGGTGGATGCAGCGTTAGGTATCCATCAAAGGAGCACGCAATAACTGCTTGTCACGAATGGCAAAGGAGAGGTGAAGTAATTAAATTTAAACATGTTGAGATAGACTGGCGAACAGGGGTAGAGAGGATTTCACATCCTCATTTTTATAATCGCAAATGTCAATATGAACCAACTTCAAGGCAATTCTTGGGGAAAGAGGGTGAATTTACTGAACAAGACAGAGCTGAAGCAGAAAAATTCAATAACAGGTTTGAGCAAAAAGAACATCCAATAACAGCGAGAAACTTTCAAATAGTTAAAAACTTCCGTTATATTCTTTGACCTGATTCTTGCGTTGCCGGCGTGTCTGCTGCTTGTAGTTAGTGCCGTGACACCACAGCCAATAACCCTTAACGCCAAGTTTTCATCCGATCTGGTGATTTCGTCAGGAAATCGCCGGGATGATGTGGGTCACGAGATCAGCGTTGACCCAGCGGATCACGCCTGAATCCACATCAGCGATCTGGATGAGGTTGTGGATCTTCGGATCACGTGCAGCACCTCCGCAGTGGATCACCTGACCCATCCACTAATCCTTTTCGTGTTGCTCTCCGGTCAGATAGTCGTGCTTGACGATCACCGTCATCCCTGGAGCAACGTACAGAAACACCGGCTTCTCTGACTCGGGTGAGCTGTAAACCCCGTGGTCAATCGACATATACGCGCAACCAGGACACCAGTACTAGCCGCGAATTCAAAAGGCTGCTGCCGCAACCAAGCAAAGCTCGGCATTATGCGCGCACTGACGTGCGATCCATGCTTCGCCGCCTCGCGATTGGATTGCTGGCTTCTGCTGTTGCCATTGCCCCGGTGCCTTTGAAGGCGCAGGACGGCAGTGCAGAGGATCTCGGTGATGTGATGAGCATCAGCCTCAAGGATGTGGTCAAACCCACCTTTGGCTTCCAGGGCGCACTGCAAGGTGCTGGCACGCCCAATCAGGCGGGCATTGGTGGGTTCTTGCCCCTCTCTATTGGCGACAACAGCGTTTGGTTCGTTGATGTTCTGATCTACGTCAACTTCGCTGATCTTGCAGGAGATAGCAGCATCATTAACACCGATGTCGCTGGCACCACCGTCAGCACTTCAACGCGTGTTGGCTATCGCTGGCTGAATGGAGACCACCGCTGGATGTACGGGCTGAATGCTGGTTATGACAGCTTCCCGATGAACACAGCTGGAACCGACACCGGCATCAATGTCAGCGGCACAGAGAAGAGTGCTCTCTTCCAGCAGGTGGCAGTCAGTGCAGAAGAGGTCTCCAATAACTGGAACTTCAATGCTTATGCCTTGCTTCCTGTTGGTGATACGGAGCAAGACCTAAACTTATTTTACCAAGGGGGTGCCCTTAACACCTACGGACTTGATGTTGGTTATTTCATCACTTCTGCATTGAATGCATCTGTTGGTTACTACTACCAAAGTGGTGATTCAGGTAAGGCCGATGCTTCAAGTGTACTCGGCCGCCTGTCTTGCGAAATAACCAGTGGTGTTACGGCAGGAGTTAATCTCTCCTGTGTCTAAGCTTTCCATACCAGAGTTTCAGCTGACATTGAAATTCGTTTTGGTGGTTCATCTACAACGGCCCAGTGCGAGCTGTTCAAAGGCTACCTGTGATTAATGCACTTTTATCAAAACCAAGTAATCGAAATGTCCGAGTACATGATTATGGATATACGTTACCTTCAGATTGCATCCTTCCCCCTCCACTTCCGTGAACAGCACCAGCGGACCCTAGATGCGATTCTCAATATAAATCATCAGAATGGAAAAAACCTTAAAGGGCGAATGGTTGTATGGTCCTAAGAAATAATTTGCTGAATTCAAGTAAAAAGCGACCTGTCAATGCGCAAATATTCTTTCATAATGACCCATCGAGGTTTTGATTATCAACAGTACCGAGCCTGAGTTAATCCCTTACTGGCAAAACAGACTATCCGTTACGGCGTGGCTGCATCGTGATGGAATTTGGTCTAGTCGTCTTCGTAAGGGACATGGGCCCTTGTGGGGCCGACATATCCAGCGCCTGAATTTTCATCAAATTATTCGATCGCTCTTTAGTGCAAAAAGAATTAAGCGTCTAGAAGTGTCTACGGCCATAGCCTTCATTGTTGGCCCTTTCTTGTTTGCTCTTGGGTCCTTTGTATCTCTTGTTAGTACAAGTAATTTTAATACCAGTTCGGCATTACTTGCTAATGGATCAATATTTTTCACAGCAGGCGGTTTCTGGCAGCTTCAACAAGCAAGAATTGCGATTAAAAAACTTCCGAAAAATACAAGATCATGGAAATGGTGTGGGTTTCGATGTGCCGCAACACAAAGCGCGAGGACTATCTTGTTTAATGTTAATACCTCTTCCTGTGGGCTTATCCACGCTCAAGTGAATATAGCTGGCTGATATTGGTAATTTTTCCAAATTTCGTTGGTTCAGTTCTATTTTTAATCTCTGCGATGGAAGGCTTGTTGGAGGTCGGATATGGAAAACTTCTTGTCTATGAGCCGATGCATCTTGGTTGGTGGATTGCGATTGTCAACGGCCTGGGGTGTCTATGGTTTATGCAATCTGCAGTTGCAGCCCTTCCAGTCAGTTTTCATAGTTTGAGTGTAATTAACATAGAAATGTCAATCCGAACAACTCTCATGGGTTCTATTGTGTTTTTCGTTGTTGGAATTCTGAGCCTCGCCGAATGCTCAGAGGATGAACATGCAACGACTTAGTTTTTATTGATTTCGTTGACACCTTCATTGATATTGCTTATTTGCTAAATAATGAGGATTTAGTTGTGGACTGTTTTGAGATATTTGCTCTTCAGTAGTTATTGTTTATTTATAAGAAGCGCATTGATGGTTTTGCAATAGGTGGTCAGGATTATGACTCTATCACTGGAGAGGAAGAAAATGAGATGCTGATTGGTGGAGCTTGAGATGATGTCCTTAATGGTGGCCTTGGCTTTGGCTTTTTGACAAGGGGCGAAGGTTCGGACAGGTTTGTTTTCATCGATTATGATTTCAGTTCATCTGAAGATGACAAAATAAATTTATCTGCAATAGCCGAAGACCCTGTGTTCATTGGTTCGTCTGACTTCACAGGAACCAGAAGCGAAATTCGTTTTGATGATGGTGTTCTACAAATAAGTTCCTTTTACGAGCCCGACTCTGCTCCCACTCCTATCTTTGAAGTCCAGCTTATTGGTTTAGTCAGTCTGACAGTTGGCGGTCAATGCCTGGCACGATTGAGCGCAGTTGAGCAGAGATAGTCAAGGCTTAATTAGTAATCAAGCCTGCAATTAAATTGCAACTCCGGCTAACACTCGTTCAGCTGCTGCCCGATCCACCGGGACGCCCGAGCACCGGTCAATCGCTTTGGCCTGCAGGGATCCCTGGGCACTGCCTTATGGGCAGGTCCTTTATTGGAATTATTTCGGTCACCCGAGGGGAGCTGCTGAAGAAAAGTCAGCTCATGGCGCGAACCTGGGACGCCGCAAAGCGAAGCCAGGCGTGGTCTCGGATGCAGCTGCTCCAGGGGCATGGACCGGTGGATCGAAAGTGGACTGTTTTGGGGTCAAAGATCTCCAAAGAGCTTGCAAGATCCCTCTCGAATCGGCAAGACCCACCGAATTCCAGGCACTAAAAAACCCAGTCAGAGACTGGGCTTACTGAGCGGAGAGGGTGGGATTCGAACCCACGGTGCCCTTGCAGACACGCTGGTTTTCAAGACCAGAGCCATAAACCACTCGACCACCTCTCCTGGCTGCGTGACATCGCTATGTCGCACGCATCACCATTTTAAAGGAGTCAGCACTCGATGACTCCTTTCAGATGTTCAGCTCTTGGGTTTGGCCAGCGGCAGCAGGCACTTGTCTGAATCGCAGCCGGCTGGGCCGGCTTCGCTGATCTCACCCAAGTCGTAGCGCTGCAGGGCTTCGAAGAAGTCTGAACTGACGCGCCGCTGAATCACTTCGGATTGCATTCGTGCGTAGGTCTCGGCGTCGATCGGTTCGAAGGGCAGCCGGGGGAACGTGGCATTGGCATCGAAGCGAGCCAGCAATGCGGCTGAGATGTAGCCCTCGCCACGATCAATGCTGCCGTGAAGTGCATCGGCAAGTTGCTCGATTTCGTGCTCACGGAACTCGATCGTTGCCGATGTGTTGTGGGCTGTGTAGTGCGTCTGCACCTGCATGTAGAAATCGAACTGGGCCATGGCCGAGAAGGCGTTGATGTCCACGGCATCGGCGCCCGGCAGATTCGCCCAACTCACCTCTGTTGGAATCTCCACGAGCCATTCCGTGCATCGGGGATCAAAAGGATCGTCGAGAAGTCTTCCCTGCTCGTCTTTGTCGGACTGGGAAGGCACCACGGTGTACCCGTAGTCCATGCAGGCCATGGCCACAGGATCGTTCTTTCCGAAGGTGATGCGGCGGATGAAACGCTGAGCCTTAGGTGGGTGCCAGCCAGGGGCGGCACCGGTGAGCAGGCTTTTCGTGCCAGCGGGTTGAACTGTGGTGCAGCGGTTGGGGCGACGCAAGCCCTGGCGGTCGCAGTACTCCCAGACAGCCTCATTCACTGTTGCTTTCCAGCGGCTGAGGTATTCGGCTTCCTGACGCTTGAATTCACGCCCCTCATCGGTGTCGGGACGTCCGGCTTCCCACCACTTCAGCCAGGGGGTTCCGAAAGCATGCACAAAAAAGTCGAACAGACCCGTGAAGCTCACGCCAACAATTGGGTCCCAGTCGCGGCTTTGGCGGTAGCGCTCCACTTCGAACTGATGGTTCAGCAGGCAAGCAACTGAAAGAGCCCCGGCCCTGAAGGCATCACGCTGACCTTCGTCATCGCTTGGGTCGATCTGGTTGAGATGGACTTCCGCAAGGTTGCAGTGGAAATCTGCGCCGAGAATCTCACCGCAGGGATTGAGTCCATAGCGTCCGAGGCGGTGCTCGAGTTCGGCTTCAGCGATTGGACCGTGATTGAGGTTCAGCCAGCGGCCGGCCTCTTCCTTGCCCTGGTCACAGTAGATGTCGATGAATTCGCGACGCAGCTCGGGAGTCGAGAGCAAATCCGCATTGGAACGGGCGATTGCCTCAGGGGCAAACTGGATGGCGCCCTCTCCGCTGTGAAACTGGCGGGTGACCGCTTCGAGCAGCACCTCGCGGCTCGGGCGGGTGTGATACACACGGGTGTGATTGGCCATGCGCAGTGCATCACGCTCGGGATCGATGCGCCAGTTGCCCTCAGCATCCTGCTGCCAGAGATTGTCTTTGGCGCCGGCGGCGCTGGTGTCGCTGGATGCGAACTGACGCATCCCTGCGCTGCGGCGGATGTTGCCGGCAACGATCGTGACAGCAGCCTCATCAATCAGCAGGCAGCACTCCACTGAGCTGAGTCTGCGGCCAACGGCCTTGCCCAGAAGGCGGGCGACACGTCCGTAGAGATCCTTCAGCTTGACCGGATTGGCCATGCCTCCGAAGCCCTTGAGGGTCTCGCCTACAGGCCGCACGTCAGAAAGATCCACTTCCACCCTGACGGTGCGTCCTGCGAACCGCTCATCACTGCCGAGATTCAGCAGCAGTTGATAACTGTCGACCCAGCCACGACGGGTGTCTCCCACGCGGATCGACACCGTGTCGCCCTTGATGCTGTGGGTGGTTGTCTCCTGACGTTCCCCTGCAGGGGTGACACCGATATCGGTGACCTTGACCACGTCGATCGGATTGGTGATGACCGGCAGCCGATCGATCAGGTGCGGCTCGATGATGGCGCCGGTTCCGCAGCCCATCATCGCCAGGTCCATCATCAGACCGAAGGCTTCCCAGTCGATCAGATTGGTTGATGTGCAGTTGTAGGAGCCGGAGAAGTTTTCCTGACGTTCAATCCACGGGGTGCCGCCGATCCACAGCCAGCGTCCTGATGGCAGCGCTTTCTTCTCGGTCTGCATCCGTGCCAGCAGTGACACCTCTTCATCGGTCAGCTTTCCAAGCTTCTGGAGACCACTGAGATTGCGAGATCCGACCTCGCTCCAGCTTTCGCGCCCGGCAGTGCTTCGTCGGCTATAGGTCCGGTAGAAAACAGGGTTTGCTGCTGGTGCTGTGGCGGGAAAGTCGCCATTGCTCTTCACGGTTTCAGTGATGTCCGTGGTGTCACTGCGGCTCGGAGACAGGGTCACGTGGTCAGACGGGTCAGTTCAAGCACACTAACGCCAGCAATGGGGTTAACAAGTGGTTGGTGGCACTATCAGCAGTGTCGCAGCTCAAAAAGGCTGAGCGGTTGCCACCATTGCTCCGATCCAAGGTGCAATGGTTCATGGCTCGTTCCAGGCGTCTGGCGCAGCACCTGTTCACACGATTGTGGCTTCCTGCTGGTTGGACAGCGTTCCTGAAATTGCGTGAAACCCTTCTGGTGGCATTGGAGGAATTGCTGAGACGTGTTTCGCCCAGTGAGATTGTGGTGGGAGTTGCCTGCAGCACCACCCCGGAACAGCCGGAGAGAATCTCTGAGTTCATGCGATCAGTGGTGTCCGAGAACGTTCAACTCGCCTTCGAAACCTGTCGGTTCCTGCGCAGTTCAGCCTCAGTGATGACCCTGAGCTTGAAATCCGTTCATGCCTCATCGCCCAGGATGATTCCGAGAACAGCCTGCTCCGCCTCATTCGCAGCATTCGGGAGGTTCTCGAGCCGCATGCCAATCAACCGAGTCAATGATGCTGCGCATTCCTGAGCCTGAGGTCATGAATGAGCCGCTGCAGGTGAAGGCCTATGCAGCAGCCGATTTCAGCAACACGGACCAGGCGCTTGTTGACCGTGTTGACACTTTGCTCGAGGCATCCGGTGATTCTTTCCCGGATCGGGCACGTCTGCTGGATCTGGGTTGTGGGCCGGGCAACATCTCCGCTCGGCTTGCCCAGCGTTGGCCGAACTGCTCAGTGCTTGGACTCGATGGGGCCGAAAGGATGATTGAAGTGGCTGATGAGCGCCGTCGTGCAGACGGTATTTCCTCGGAACGTCTCCGCTACGACAAGGCCCTTCTTCCTCTCAGTCGGGCTGACAATCCCGCGCATCTGATTGTCAGCAACAGCTTGCTGCATCACCTCCACGATCCTCATCAGCTGTGGTCGTCATTGGTTCCACTGGCATCGTCACATTGTCTGGTGGTGCATCGCGATCTTCGGCGTCCAGACAGCGAGGCAAGCGTTGACCGACTGTGCCAACACCATGTCGCCGATGCACCACCGGTGCTCCAACGTGATTACCGGGCATCACTGCATGCGTCCTTCACAGTGGATGAAGTCAGCGCTCAGTTGGTGCATGCCGGTCTGGGGCATCTGCGGGTGGCTGCCATTGGCGATCGTTACCTCGAGGTGAGTGGCTGGATCACGGGCTGTCAGGCTGGATTCGATCAATCCAGACCATGAGCACGGATTCAGCACTGCAGGACGAGCGTGAATTGCTGGATGCGGTGGCGCGACGGCGAAATTTCGCAATTATTTCTCACCCTGACGCCGGTAAGACAACGCTTACGGAGAAACTGCTGCTCTACGGGGGTGCCATTCAGCAGGCTGGTGCAGTGAAGGCTCGGGGTGAGCAGCGCAAAGTCACGTCCGACTGGATGGAGCTTGAGAAGCAACGGGGCATTTCGATCACCTCCACCGTTCTGCAGTTCGATTACACGGGGAACACCATCAATCTGCTGGATACTCCCGGCCACCAGGACTTTTCCGAGGACACCTACCGAACCCTTGCAGCAGCTGATAACGCTGTGATGCTTGAAGATGCGGCTAAAGGTCTTGAGCCGCAGACCCGCAAACTCTTCGAGGTTTGCCGCATGCGTGAAATACCCATTTTCACGTTCATCAACAAGATGGACCGTCCAGGCCGGGAACCACTCGCACTTCTGGATGAAATTGAATCCGAACTGGAACTGACTCCATGGGCCGTGAACTGGCCGATCGGAAGTGGTGAGCAGTTCCGAGGGGTGATTGATCGCCGCTCCCACGAGGTGATTCTGTTCAGTCGTGCAGAACGTGGGCGCCAATCAGAGGAACGTCATCTTTCACTGGATGATTCAGAGCTGAAGGAGCTCGTGGAACCCGAGCTGCTGGAGCAGGCGGTTGAGGAGATGGAGTTGCTGGAAGCCGCAGGTGCTGAACTTGATCTTGAGTTGGTCCATGCCGGTGAGCTGACACCCGTGTTCTTTGGTTCAGCGATGACCAATTTCGGCGTTCGCCCATTCCTGAATGCGTTTCTGGAGATGGCTCAGAAACCTGTGGCACGTCAGGGGCAAGACGGTCCGGTCGATCCGTTGCGGCCTGATTTCAGCGGTTTCGTGTTCAAGCTTCAGGCCAACATGGATCCTCGTCATCGAGACCGGGTGGCGTTTGTGCGGGTCTGCAGCGGTCGGTTTGAAAAGGACATGACTGTTCGTCATGCACGTACGGGAAAGTCCATTCGCTTGTCACGTCCTCAGAAACTGTTCGGGCAGGATCGAGCGGTTGTTGAGGATGCTTTCCCTGGAGATGTGATCGGACTGAACAATCCCGGGATGTTCTCGATCGGCGACACCCTCTACACAGGATCAAAGGTGGAGTACGAGGGAATTCCCTGCTTCAGTCCGGAGATCTTCAGCTGGCTGCGTAATCCCAATCCTTCAGCATTCAAGAATTTCCGAAAGGGGGTCAACGAATTGCGTGAGGAGGGGGCGGTTCAGATTCTCTATGACAATGATGAAAGTAAAAGGGATCCGATCCTTGCCGCAGTTGGTCAGCTGCAGCTTGAGGTTGTTCAGCATCGTCTTCAAAATGAATACGGTGTTGAAACTCGGCTGGAGCCGCTTGGGTATCAGGTGGCGCGCTGGGTCACAGGTGGATGGTCGTCACTGGAGAGAGTAGGCCGAATCTTCAACTGCAAAACCGTTCGGGATGCCTGGAATCGACCCGTGTTGTTGTTCAAGAATGACTGGAATCTCAATCAGCTTCATGAAGAGCATCCTGATCTTGAGCTCAATGCAGTGGCTCCTGTTGTGAGTGGAGTGGAGCCGATCAGCCTCTGATTCCAGCATCCTCAGGATGTCAGGTATTCAAAACGCTTCATCCAACGGAAGGCTGTTATGCATTCCACACTGGATGGTGATCATGGCAACATTTTTTCATTCTTTCCCTCATTTAAGGCCGCGACAGTGGCTCACTGTTTTCCGTTTCCAGTTCGTGGTCTATTGATAGAACTGTGCGTGTTGATTTGTCATATTCACAAAGTTCTTTGATCTTCAGCAGGAGATCAGATTCGGCACAAGTTGATCAACCTCGTCTGCCGATAGTGATGTTTTCCATTGATCAGATCTTCAACTCATTGGTCCTGTTCTTCCTGGCTTTAATGCTCAACCATCTCAGAGACTTGATGAAATCCGAATAAAATCACTTGCAGCTTGAATCCCAATCCTTATTGAAATGTTGAGATTCAACCACAACTGCTATTCGCTCACGGGCCAGCAATTCGATCGCCAGAATGTTGCCACTGAAGCGGTTTGTTGTGGACACCCTCTGGCTTCTGCGTCCCTGTGATGATGGCGGTACCGATTACGTCTGTTTTCGTGACCATCGGGACCACGTTGAGCTTCTTGAGGGCTATCACCTGCCACCACAGATGCCTCTGATCAGACATCGTCAGGTTTTGCTGGACACCGAGGTTCCCAGCTTTCGGAATCATTTCGAGCGTCTGCATGGATTTCGTCACGGCCCCCCACTGTTCTGAGTCGCTTCCAAATCCAGAGTTTGTGCTCGTTTGGGTGGGTCTCTCGATAATCTCTATTCAGATTTTCGTAGACGAATGGCTGCTGGGCTGGATCCAGGTTCTGATTCTGATCCGAAAGATCCCTATTCCTTGCTCGGCGTCAGTCCCGGAGCTGGTTTCGATGACGTACAGAAAGCCAGAGATCGAGTTGTTGCCTCCTGTGGTGAAGATGCAGTAGCCCGTGCCCGTGTGGAGGCTGCTTATGACGCTGTGCTCATGGAGCGTCTGCGTGACCGCCAGTCCGGTCGTCTCAGTTCCGCTGCAGCCTCCGCGTCGCAGGTTGAGCGCCAACAGGTTTCCGCCGGAGTGCCCAGCAGTGGTAATGGTCCTTCAGCTCTGCTGACGCGACTGCGAGGTATGTCGCTGCCGGCTCCATCCCTTGGTGGCGCCGGGTTCATGCCCGACCTGCAGCTGGTGCAGGGTCAGGGACTTGTAGTGCGATCCATCGCCGGTGCTCTGGCCTTGCTGCTGCTGCTGCTCGCACCTCAGACCATCGATCTGCTGCTGGCCTTGTCAACGATCGGTGTGTTCATCAGTCAGGTCAAGCGTGGTCGCCGTCCCCTGGGTTCGCTCGGTTGGACCCTTCTGCTTCTGATTGCGGGTCTTGCTGTGGGTGCATTGCTCAGTGCTGTCACTGCTCAGGCAGGCCTGCCTCTGGGTGTTGAACAATGCCAGGCCTTGCCGACTCTGATGCTGTTGATTGCAGGAGCGCTGTTACTGGCCTGATCGATTCATGTCATCGATCAGGCTCTGCAGCTCAGATTCATTGAATTGATAAACCTCACTGCAGAAATGACAGGTAAGTTCGGCTCCTTTGTCCTCTTTGAGCATGGAGTGCAATTCTTTTGTGCCCAGTAACGCCAGAGCGCCCAGGCTTCGTTTCCGGCTGCAGGGACAGTGAAAGCGCACCGCCTGGCTCGGTTCACTGGTTGGAATGGGCTGGGGATCTAGATCCGGAAAAACCTCGGTCAGCAATTGTTCCGGGTGGTCGCCGCAGTGATGGAGCTTCTCGCTGAAGTGCTCTATCTCCCGGCATCTTTCTTCAAGCAGTGCCACCAGCGCTGGCTCCTCCGCTGCCTTGGGCAGCACCTGAACCAGGAGACCTCCACTGCTCTGCAGGCCTTCGCTGTTGATTGTTTCGCCTACGAACACTGCAGAGGGCGTCTGCTCGGAGTGGAGCAGATAGGAGGCGACATCCTCTCCGATTCCCCCGCTGACCAGTTCCACCGTGCTGCTGAACGGTTCGCCCTTCCCGTCGTCCCTCACCACGTGCAGATAACCCGTTCCAGCTGCCGAGTTGAAATCGAAGCTGACTTGCCCTTGCGAATCACGGATCGGATCAAGTTCCAGCGAGGCATTGCCAACAAAGCCACGCACGCTCCCGTCTCGGCCGGCGTCCACCGTCAGGCCGTTCAAAGGGCCGTCTGAGCCCAGTCGCAGGTTGACGCGTCCATGCCGAACCTTCATGGAGCTGGCCAGCAGCAGTCCTGCACCCATGGCACGACCCAGCATCACTGTGGTGAGGTATGAGAGCCCGTGACGTGATTGTGCGGTACGCGTGGTTTCGCCTGTGGTCACCGCCACAAGCCTGATTCCACCACCTGCTGCGGTGGCACGGACCAGCCGATCAGCCATGGCTCTTCAACAATCCAGGCGTCATGGTGACAGAGCATGCAAACGGCCATTGCGAAGGCGCAGGTGCACACAGTTCCAGCCCTGGAACAGTTCCGGCTCATGGGTGACCACGATCAACAAACGGTCCTGGCTGAGCCGGTCAAGCAGTTCCAGAACCTCGGCACGCACTGACCAGTCGAGCCCTGCGGTGGGCTCATCGAGCAGCAGCACATCAGGCTCGCGCAGCAACTGCACTGCAAGGGCCAGTCGCCGCTGCTGTCCGCCGCTGAGACGCTCGGGCGCCTGACGTCCATCAACCCCGCTGAGTCCGACCTTTCGAAGTGCTGAGATCATGGCTTCACTGCTCAGCCGCCGGTGGCCCAGCTTCAGTTCCTGGCTCACGCTCAAGCCCAGAAAGTGTCGTTCCGGAAACTGAAAGACCACTCCGCACAGCCAGCGTCGCTGGCGCTGATTGAGTGGCTGACCGTTCCAGCTGATGCTGCCCTTGTCAGCGCCTGCCATGCCGCTGATCACCTCCAGCAGGCTTGTCTTGCCACTGCCGCTGTCGCCGGAAATCAGCAGTGGGCAACCGGCATCGGCCTTCAGCTGGATGCTGTTCAACACAGACTGCTCCGCGGTTGCAGGTCTGTAATTGATATCGCTGAGTACCAGCATTCTGATCGAATGCCCCGATCCGGGCTGCCTTGGCTCTCCAGCATGGTCGATTGTGCGCTTGCCGGCGATGATGAAGATGTCAGCGGTGGGTCATGCGCGTTCGCTTTCGAGAGGTTGATCCGTTCAACTGCTGGGTCTGGTTGCGATTCAGCGAAATTCCCAGTCAGGGAGAGCGGAATTATGTCGATGGCATCTTTGACAGCTGGTATGTGCTGGGACGTCTTGGCGGTTTCAATGCTGAAAGTCTGCAGGTGCATGAGGAAGGCGATGAGCTCAGCTGGATGAGCTACGAAAACGAGGACTCATCAGGAGTGATGCCAGCTCTGATGCACAACATGGGGCAGATGGAGTACCAGCAGGACTGGGCCCGTTGCTGGATTGATCTGGGCACCAGTGATGGGATTGCCCTTGATGTTCTGATCAATGCCCTGCGTCAGCTTGACTCTGATGTGGTGCAGCTTGAGGAGCTGCTGATCGGGGGTGTGAATGACGACTGGCCGGTGGAGGACCATCCCGACAGTGTTTTCCCTGGTATGGGTTGATCGCTGACGTGGCGGAACGACGGCGCCTCCTGATCGACTCTCACCGGTTGCAGTCTGCGGATGCTCAACGTCGTTTTCAGCTCGAGGATCATGAATCGCGGTACCTGCGCAAAGTTTTGCGGTTGAAGCAGGGTTCCCTGGTTGATGTCATTGATGGTTGCGGTCATCTCTGGATGGCACGTCTTCTGGACGGACAACATCTCGAGTTGTGCACTGATCTCACGATGCCAAGCCAGTACGTGGTTTCACCCTTGCCGAAGGTGGGGTTGGCCATTGCGTTAATCCGTCGAGGAATGGATGACGTGATGCGAATGGCGTGTGAGTTGGGAGTGGATCGGCTTCAGCCGATTGACTGTCAACGCTGCGTTCCACAGGCGGAGCATCGTCCGGAGCGTTGGCGTTCGATCGTTCAGGAAGCTGTGGAACAGTGTGAGCGGCTCTGGGCTCCACAGTTGCCGGGATTGTGTGCCGCTGCGGATTGGTGGGCGAAACCGGATCAGAACGACCTGCGTCTTATTGCGGTCACCCGTGAGGCAGGCACTCTCCGACTGGCTGAACTGCTGGCGATTCAATCCTTCAAGGATCGTTCCATCTGGCTCTCGATCGGCCCTGAAGGGGGATGGAGTGATCAGGAGCTTGCTGCAGCACGAGCGGCAGGTTGGCTGTTTGTTTCGCTTGGAGACACCATCCTCCGGACCTCCACCGCCGCCGTGGCTGCTGCCAGCAGCCTGACCAACTGGCGCACTCTCAGCTGCTGAGATTCCGGTGTTGCAATGCACCTCTGATGGGCGGATCTGTCAGAGATGAGCCGGATCCATCAGCTCTTGAACAGGTCGGTCGCCATGCTGCGAAATCCAGCCAGATTGTTGCCAGGGCGACGCTTGCCAGGACGAATGGAGTTGCCGGGTTGAAGAGCCTGTGGGGCGAAGGTGACGAGTTCAACCTCTGGTTTTGCTGAATCTGCTTCAGCCAGTTCCGCGGCGATGGCTTCAGCAGTGGTCAGTGATGGCTTCGCCTTGGCCACGACCTCGGCACTCTCTGCTGTTCTGTTGGTATCGCTCTCGGAAGCAACGGCAACTGGAGCTGAAGCGATTGCTTCGATTGGAGCAGAAGTCGCTGCGGGCTGGGGTGACTTCGAAGCGTTCTCAACCTTCGCCGGCTTGGTGTCAGGTTTGGTCGCAGCCTTGCTCTCTGGTGCTGTTGGTTCATGGTCTCCCAGCTCAAGGAAGAAGCCCTTTCTGTTCTGCACCATGCCGGAGCGCGGAAATCATCACGATGATTATCCGTGCCGAAGCTGCCATCAGCGCTGATGCTTAGGGCAGTGCAACACAGCCAGATGTTTTCAGCGCCTCCTGAGCTTCCGTCTCAAACCGTTTCGCTGTGGCTCACCGCGCTTTTGGTTAATGCGCTCTTGATCAGTCTGGCGCAGCGCTTTCCACTGCTGACCAGGGCCGGTTGGTGCCATGCAGGCATCCTCGGCACGGTGCTTTGGGGCTCGTTGGCCTGGCGTGGTTGGTTGGCTGTTGTGCTCTACCTGGTGCTTGGTTCCCTTGTCACCAAGCTGGGCTTTGCCAGGAAGCATGAGCTGGGGCTTGCCGAGGGTCGAGGCGGCCGTCGCGGACCGGAAAATGTCTGGGGCTCAGCCTTCACCGGTCTTGTGCTGGCTTTGCTGATCGCCGCTCGCATCGGCTCGCCGACGTTGTTGCTGATTGGTTTCTCCGCGAGTTTTGCAGCCAAACTGGCCGACACCTTCGGGAGTGAGATCGGCAAGCGCTGGGGCCGCACCACCCTGCTGATCACCACCCTTCGGCCGGTGCCCGCAGGCACCGAGGGTGCTGTGAGTGTGGAAGGAACCCTGGCCAGTGCCTTCGGCAGTCTGCTGATGACGCTCGTGATGGCTCTTCTTGGGTTGCTTCAATCCGGCGCTGCCTTCGCCATCGTGCTGGCGGTGGGTTTTATCTCCACATTGCTGGAGAGTCTGCTTGGGGCTCTCGGCCAGGACCGATGGCCCTGGCTGACCAACGAACTGGTCAATGGCCTGCAGACCGCCTGGGCGGCAGCACTGGCCATGATTGCCGCCTGGCTTCTGAAATTGTCGGCTTGAAATGTCGAGCCGCTTCGGCACGCAGGGTGATCAGGATTTCCTCCAGTGCAGTGCGCAGGGTTTGCCTGTCGACGCATTCGCCTTCTGCAATCTCCGTCAGCGACAGACCGTCGATCCAGAAGGCGCAGATCCAACGGCAGTGATCCGGCTTCAGCGTTTTCAGCGTTCGGCTCAGCCATTCGCGTTGTGGATCAGCCTCTTGGCCCCCGTGATCTGGAAGACAGCTGATCCGGGTCTCTGGTTGAGAGGACCCATCGTTGTTGCTGAGCTGATGATCCAGTGACTCGATTCGACGCGACCTGTGAGCCATGCAGGCGTCTCGCCAGCGATCAGTGGTGACCTCGAGTTGTTGGGCGAGGTCTTCATCGCTCAACTGCGGCAGGCCTGCATGACACCGTCGTTCCTTTTCTTTCATTCCGCGCGCATGCAGATCTCCTAGTCGCCATGGGATTCGCACAAGGTGCAGCCGGTCTCTGCGGTAATGCCTGATCTGGCCAGTGACCCGCGACATCGCGTAGCTGCTGATCCGGTGGCCGCGGTCGGCCTCAAAATTCTCCACCGCGCGGATCAGTCCATAGCGGCCTTCCTGAACGAGATCATCGTGTTCGCCGCAGCCGTTGTGCAGCAGGCGGTTGGCTCCGAGGTGCGCAAGTCCAAGGTGCTTCAGCACGGTGTGATTTCGTTGCAGGATCCGGGGTGGGATCCGGCGGCGATGTTCATGGCGGCGCTGACGCTCCAGCCGTTTTTGAACTGCTTTGGGTGTTGAGTCTTTGGTCATCGCTGACATCGAACATGAGCCACTTCAAGCTCCGCCGAGTCAGGTGTGGTGCACCTCCCCCCTGGTGATGAATGGATTCATCCTCAAGGGTGAGGACTGTTCACTCGATCAGTGTTTGCCGGTGCGCCCGATCAGGTAAGCGCTGAAGGCGAGCATCAGCACCCCTGCGCAGTACTGAATCAGTTCAGTGATGGATTTCACTTCAAAGCTCACCATCACCTTGAAAGCTGTCACGATCAGGGCAACGATGATCACCTTGGTGAGTTTCTGTTTCAGACCATCGAGATCCTGAATGTTCAGCAGGTTGCGTCTTGAGGACGATTCATCGGCCTGACGTGGGTCGATGTCGGAGATCACAAGCTCGTAGATGCCGTAACCAAAAATCAGCAGGGCGATGCCGAT
Source organism: Cyanobium sp. ARS6 (assembly GCA_002687115.1). Taxonomy (GTDB): domain Bacteria; phylum Cyanobacteriota; class Cyanobacteriia; order PCC-6307; family Cyanobiaceae; genus Synechococcus_C. Next base: position 20,400 of record NYZI01000130.1, on the reverse strand, counting down.
GAGGTAGTAGTCGATGCCTCCTACCACCTTCCCGATCAGAAGCGTGCTGCTGTCATGGGTGAAGTCAGCCTGAATCACCTTTCTCAGAACGCTGATCTCTGCGTAGGTTCCGATGACAAAGCAGCTGATGCTTCCCAGCAGACTCATGACCACGGGAATCAGCGTGACCAGCCGGAACTTCCAGATCAGCCCCTCGAATCTGCGTTCCAGTCGGCTTGATCGATGCATGCTCGGCTTGCTCATGGTGGCGCTTGGTCTGCTTGTTTTCAGGTGTGAGGGAAAGGCTTAAGCGAGGCTTTCCGATGACGGAGGCCTGGGTGGCGGTGGAGGACCTAAAAGCGCTGGTATGGAAAGTCCCACAAGGGCTGAGCTCACCGTCAGACAAACAGCCAGCGGAATGGGCCTGACCAGTGGCTGCCGTTCCATCACGTTGCCGCAGCGGGAGCACACGGGCAGGGCCCCTTTCGGCGGACGCAGAACAACCGCAGGACCACAACAGCAATCAGGGCAGCGGAATCGAGGCATGGCCGAAGAGCGCGGCGTGATGCACGCAGTGGCGAACAATGAATTGCGACAATCATGCGCTGCCGTCGGTGGTCTTGCCATGCCCCTCAGCTCCCTGGTGCGCCTGCTGCAGTGCTCAGCGTTGACCAGTGAGCTTGGCGAACGCATCGATCGCCCCGACAGGCTTCTGCTGCGCGGCGGCAGCCGTGGAGCAAGGGCTCTCGTGGCCAGTGCCCTGGCCCGCCATCAGGACCGGCCTCTGCTTGTGGTGGTGCCGACCCTCGAGGAGGCGGGGCGGTGGACGGCTCTTCTGGAACTGATGGGTTGGCGCAGTGCCCAGCTTTATCCCACCAGTGAGGGTTCGCCCTACGAACCGTTTGATCCCACCAGTGAAATCACCTGGGGCCAGCTGCAGGTGCTGAGTGAATTGCAGGTGGATCAAAGGAGCCGCGATCTGGCGATTGTGGCCACGGAGCGCTGTCTTCAACCGCATCTGCCACCGCCGCAGGCTTTGTCTGATCGATGCCGAACCCTTCGCAAAGGTGACAGCGTCGACCTTGAGGAGTTGGCCACCAGCCTGGCCCAGCTCGGTTACGAACGGGTTTCAACCATCGATCAGGAGGGCACCTGGAGCCGGCGTGGCGACATCGTTGATGTCTTCCCTGTCAGCAGTGAGCTGCCGGTGCGTCTTGAGTTCTTCGGTGATGAGCTCGACAAGCTGCGTGAATTTGATCCCGCCAGCCAGCGTTCCCTCGACCCGATCGAGAGCCTGCGACTGACGCCGACAGGCTTCAGTCCTCTGATCGCCGAACAGCTTCGCGAGGCCATGCCCGATGGTCTGGATCAGCTTCTCAGCGAGGAAGGCCTCTCTGATTTGTTGGAGGGCGGGACTCCCGAGGGCATGCGCCGCCTGCTTGGCCTGGCATGGCAGCAGCCTGCCTCGCTGCTTGATTATCTCCCGGTCGACAGCTGTGTGGCCATTGATGAACGACGCCATGGCCGCTCCCATGGCGACCAATGGCTCGACCATGCCAGGGAGCATCACGACGAACTGGCGTTGCCGCTGCCGATCCTGCACCGCGATATCGAGGAGGCGATGGGGCTGGCAGAAGCCTTCCCCGGCTTTGATCTGGCCGAGTTGCAGGAAAGTGATGGCCATCCCAATGCTTTTGATCTCAACAGTCGTCCTGTGCCGGCTTATCCCAATCAATTCGGAAAGCTTGGAGAACTGATCAAGAGCTATGGCAAGGAGAAACAGGCCGTTTGGCTGTTGTCTGCCCAGCCCAGTCGAGCTGTTGCGTTGCTGGAAGAGCATGACTGCATCAGTCGTTTCGTTCCCAATGCGGCGGATGCGCCGGCGATTGAGCGTCTGATTGAACAGGGAACCCCTGTTGCTTTGAAGACTCGCGGCACAGCTGACCTCGAGGGGCTGCAGCTTCCCGCCTGGCGGATTGCTCTCATCACTGACCGGGAGTTTTTCGGGCAGCAGACACTTACCAGCACCGGCTATGTGCGCCGCCGCCGCAAAGCGGCCAGCCGCACGGTCGATCCCAACAAGATGCAGCCCGGGGATTACGTGGTGCATCGCAATCACGGCATCGGTCGTTTTCAGAAGCTGGAGAAATTGGCCATCAGCGGCGAGGCGCGTGACTATCTGGTGGTGCAGTACGCAGACGGAATCCTGCGTGTGGCGGCAGACCAGCTGGGGAGTCTCGGTCGTTACCGCGCCAACAGTGATGCCCCCCCCCAGCTCAGCAAGATGGGCGGATCAGCCTGGGTCAAGGCCAAGGAACGGGCCGGGAAGGCCTTGCGCAAGGTGGCGCTCGACCTGGTGAAGCTGTACGCCGAGCGACATCAGGCGTCTGGCTTCGCGTTCCCTGTCGATGGTCCCTGGCAGAACGAGCTGGAGGAATCATTCCCTTACGAACCGACTCCGGATCAGCTGAAGGCCACAGCAGATGTGAAGAGGGATATGGAGAAGTCGCAACCGATGGATCGTCTCGTTTGCGGCGATGTGGGCTTCGGCAAAACCGAGGTGGCGATCCGGGCCATTTTCAAGGCGATCACCGCAGGCAAGCAGGTGGCGATGTTGGCTCCCACAACCGTGCTTGCTCAGCAGCACTGGCGAACGCTTTCTGAGCGCTTCGCGCCCTATCCCATCAAGGTGGCGCTTCTCAATCGCTTTCGGACCACCAGCGAGCGTAAATCGATTCTTGAAGGTCTTCAGAACGGGACGATTGATGCTGTGGTGGGAACCCATCAATTGCTGAGCAAGAGCACGGTGTTCGACAAGCTCGGCCTGCTGGTGGTTGATGAAGAGCAGCGCTTCGGTGTCAATCAGAAGGAGAAGATCAAAGCGCTGCGCAAGGACGTTGACGTGCTCACTCTTTCGGCAACTCCAATACCGCGAACGCTCTACATGAGCTTGTCAGGAGTGCGGGAAATGAGTCTGATCACCACGCCCCCTCCATTACGCCGACCGATCAAGACGCATCTGGCCGCGCTCGATGAGGAAGCGGTTCGCAGTGCAATCCGCCAGGAGCTCGACCGGGGTGGACAGGTGTTTTACGTGGTTCCGAGGGTTGAGGGGATTGAAGAGGTGGCGGGTCAGCTGCGTCAGATGCTTCCTGGCCTGCGTTTGCTTGTTGCACATGGCCAGATGGCCGAAGGCGAGCTGGAGAGCGCCATGGTGGCTTTCAACGGTGGTGAAGCTGACGTGATGCTCTGCACAACGATTGTGGAGAGCGGACTGGATATTCCAAGAGTCAACACAATTCTGATTGAGGATGCGCATCGTTTCGGTCTGGCGCAGCTTTATCAGCTGCGGGGGCGTGTCGGCCGCAGTGGGATCCAGGCCCATGCCTGGCTGTTTTATCCCGGTCACTCCTCTCTCAGCGAAGCAGCTCGGCAGCGACTGAGGGCGATTCAGGAATTTGCCCAGCTGGGCAGTGGATACCAGCTGGCGATGAGGGATATGGAGATCCGTGGTGTGGGCAATCTTCTGGGAGTTCAGCAGAGCGGTCAGATGGAGGCCATCGGTTTTGACCTTTACATGGAGATGCTTCAGGAATCTCTGGCTGAGATCCAGGGGCAGGACATCCCTGCTGTCGACGACACCCAGGTTGATCTGCAGGTCACTGCATTCATCCCTGCTGACTGGATCACCGATGCCGACGAAAAGATGGCGGCTTATCGATCGGCCGCTGAGTGTGTCACGAGCGAGTCGCTGGTGGAACTCGCAGTGATTTGGGCTGACCGCTACGGCGCTCTGCCAGGCCCGGTGCAGTCGCTGCTCCAGCTGATGGACCTAAAACTTCTGGCCAAACGCTGCGGTTTTTCGCGCATCCGGCCTGAAAAGCCAAACATCGCTCTGGAAACACCGATGGAAGAGCCGGCTTTTCGACTGCTGCGTCAAGGTTTGCCCCAGCACCTGCACGGGCGTCTGGTGTATCAGTCCGGATCTGGTGCGATCGCCAAGGTGATGGCTCGGGGTCTTGGTGTGTTGCCGATGGAGAAGCAGCTGGAGGAACTCAAGGGCTGGCTTGAGCAGATGGCTGCGCAGATTCCCGATGCTGATGGGCTCACGGCCGAAGAGCGTGAAAAGCAGCAGATCTCCCGTAATGAGGCCGTTCTCAGCGTCTGATCTGGCCTGATTCGCGGCTCGGCATTTGCGGCTCGGCCAAAAATGAGAAAGTTCCGACACAATGCGCAATTCTTCGTTACACTGCTGGGAGAGAAAATGACCTTGTGGGCGAATTCATCGATCCGATCGGCAGCATGAGTTCAATGGGTTTGTTCTCGAGCTTGATCGGTGCCGCCGCTCTAGGTGTGTATGCCCTCTGGCAAGACGATTCTCAGAACAACGACGACGACGATTCCTCACCTGGTGGAGGGTTGATGCAGCCAGTTGCATGAGTTCTGCGGATGCATCAGTCACTGGATCAGTCACATTCCCTCATAACCATCACCCAGTTGGGTGATGGTTTTTTTATAGTCGTATAAGAGCCTGGACCGGTTCCGATTTGTTCAGGGCATTTGAACCGACCTTTACTTCGAGATTGGTGCTGTTGTCTCTCAATTATTTGGCTGCCACTGGTTAGTGCCATTCCGGCGCAAGCGGTGTCATGGGAGGCGATTGATGTTCTGCGCAACAAGCTCACTCGATCTGGTGTGCGTGTACTTCAGAGGGATTGTGCTCAAAAGGGGCTGCAGGGTCTTTATCACCCGCGTAGCGACACCGTTGTGGTCTGTCGCTCGCACAGGTCTCCCGCCCAGGTCTGGGACACTCTTGCCCATGAGGCGACCCACCGTATGCAGCGCTGTGCAGGTGGCTCCATCTCAGACCGACAGCACCATCGCGCCATGTATTCAGCGCTTGCGCGAAGCCATCCCGCTGAAGTGCGTTCACTGCGTGTCTACCCAAGGCAGCAGCAGTTAGCGGAACTGGAGGCCAGATACACCGCAAAGCTCCCACCTGGTGATGTACTGCGGCTGTTTGATCGCTACTGCGGGGCTCAGATCCGCGTCTGATCGACAACCGTCACCAATTGTTCACCAACAAAAACCAAGGTTTTTCATGAATTCACTGTTGATGCAACTGGCGCTGGCGGCGCTTGGTCAATTCGGTGGCAATGGCCCCATGCCGATGGGCGGTGTTCCGATGGGGGGTGTTCCCATGGGTGGTTTTCCGATAGGAGGACTCCCCCTTGGAGGGTTCCCGTCAGGCAGGGGTGTCCCCGTGATGCCCGTTTCCAGACCGGTGCCTCGCTATCCCAGGGGTTCCATGTCTGGTCGGACCTCATCGTTGCAACTTGCTTCACTGGCCACAGCCACATGCCTGATGCGGGAGAGACGGCTGAGCCGTGCCCAGGCTGTCGATCTTCTTGATCGCCAGGGGCAGATCTGGGGATGGCAACGGGGCTGGGGACAACGCTTCGAGCTGGCCTCTGTCGATGGGGCAATTAATTCAGCTGGAGGCTGCAGAGCAATGGTGCGCAGGATTCAAGACAGCCCGGCTTCCATCCCGCCAATGGCAGCGGTGCCTGTGACTCGAAACCCCGTTCGCACTGGCAGCCGAAGTGAGAGTGAAGGATTCGGTCTATATCCCTACCGTTGAAGGGCGGAGCGGAGATTTGCGGATCCAGGGTTGTAAGCCTGACCGCGCTGCGGAGAACGCAGTGCTTTGATCAAAGTTGTTTCAGCCGCTCTGTACTGACTGTCTTTGCCGGTGCCGAGCTGCTCGACGGTCAGCGATTGGATCTCCTTGTCACTGAGTTTGATATCCACATCAGGGCGGATCCCGTTCTTGTGGATATCGGTGCCTTTGGGTGTGAGGTACTTGGCGATGGTGACCGTCAGCCCTGACCCATCCGAGAGGCCGCGAACTGACTGGACCAATCCTTTCCCAAAGGTCTTCTGACCCACGAGCACAGCTCGCTTGTTGTCCTGGAGCGCACCGGAAAGAATCTCACTTGCACTGGCTGAACCTTCATTCACCAGCACCACCACAGGACTGTCCGTCAGCGCGCTGCCGGTGGCACGCCGTACATCCTGGATACCGTCACGAGTCTTGGTGCTGACAATCGTGCCTTCATCCAGCCATTGCCGTGCGATGTCGATGCTGGCTTCCAGTAGCCCTCCGGGATTACTGCGCAGATCGAGTACGTAGCCCTGAGCACCCTCTTTTTCGAGCTCACGGATGGCGGCCCTCATCTCCCTGGCAGCGTTGGCATTGAATTGTTTGAGACGGATGTAGCCAACCTTCTTGCCATCCGCCGAGGTGTTGATTCGACTCTCAACGGCATGGATTTCAATGCGCGCTCTTTTGAGCGGAACAGTCACCACTTCACCCTTGCGCCGCAGCCCGAGGGTCACCTGGCTGCCTTCCTGCCCTCGGATCAACTTGACAGCATCTCCAGTGGTCATTCCTTTCGTGGATTTACCGTCGATCGAAACGATCACGTCCTTGGGTTGGACCCCTGCCCTGGCAGCAGGTGTTCCTTCAATCGGAGACACCACAAGAATCTCTTTGGTGTCTTTGTCAAGAGTGATCTGGATGCCAACTCCCGTGAGCTCGCCGGAGGTGTCGATCTGCATCTCCTTGAACTCCTTCGGGTCCAGGAAACGGGTGTAGGGATCGTCGAGGCTGGCCAGCATGCCTCGGATCGCTTCATAGGACTCATCAGTGCCTGCATAGCTTTTAGCCAGCAGATCTCTTCTCAGACTGGTCCAGGTATCAGGGGAATATTTGCCTGAAGAATCCAGAAAATCTCTGTAGACGATCTGCCAGACCTGGTCGATAACCTCCTTGGGGCTGTTGGTAATCGAGGAGGAATTGGTGCTGGGCAGCCCAAGGCCTGGTGCTGCCACAGCGATAGCTGCTGTCAAACCACCGGCCCCGAGCAATAGCAGCAAACCTCTGTGCTGTGCGAGGCGCGACTGCGGACTTTTGGTGGTCATTGATGTCCTTCAGGTCCGATCCTTCAGATTAACGAATTCAGCAAGGTTCCACCCAGCGTCCGTCGTCTTTGATCAGTTGAATCAGAGCCTGAACACCATCGGCTTCCGGCACTTTTCGGATCTCTTCACGACCTCGATAGAGCGCGATGGTGCCTGGACCTTTTCCGACATAACCGTAGTCAGCATCTGCCATCTCGCCAGGCCCATTCACGATGCATCCCATCACGGCGATGTCCAGCCCGGAGAGGTGAGAGGTTGCATTTCTCACCTGATTCAGCACTTCCTCGAGATTAAACAAAGTACGACCGCAGCTCGGGCAGGCCACGTATTCGACCATGGTCTTACGTAAGCCAATAGCCTGAAGAATCGAGTAGCAGACTGGGATTTCCTTCTCAGGAGATTCAGTCAGCGAAACCCTGATCGTGTCCCCAAGACCTTCCGAGAGCAGGGTTGCGATTCCTGCGGTGCTTTTGATGCGTCCGTAATCCCCATCACCGGCTTCGGTGACTCCGAGGTGCAATGGAAAATTGAACCCTGCGTTGTCGAGAGTGTCAGCCATCATTCGATAGGCCGCGAGCATGACAGGAGCTCTGGACGCCTTCATCGAGATCACGATGTTGTGGAAGTCAAGGTCGTCGCAGATACGAACAAATTCCATGGCTGACGCCACCATTCCTTCGGGAGTATCTCCATAGGTGAACAGCATGCGCTCCGCCAGGGATCCGTGATTCACACCAATGCGCAGAGCTTTGTTCTCTTTTTTGAGTGCTTCAACCAACGGTGAGAATTTGTCCTTGATGCGTTCTCCGATGGCATCGAATTCCTCCTGACTGAAATCCTGCCGATTGGGGTCAGGTTTGTCGAACACGAACAGACCGGGATTGATCCGCACCTTGTCCACGTGTTTGACCACTTCCAGAGCGATCCGAATGCCGTTGTGGTGCACATCGGCCACAAGCGGAACATTGCATCCCTGGGCGCGCAAGGCAGCGCGGATCTGACCCATGGCCTTGGCGTGAGCCAGGGTGGGAGTGGTCACCCGCACGATTTCGCAGCCCACATCAACGAGTCGGCGGATCCCGGCCACGGATCCTTCGATGTCGAGGGTGTCCTCGTTGATCATCGATTGAACGGCCACCGGGTGCTCACTGCCGATGGGGACTTCGCCAACCATGACCGTGCGCGTGATTCGCCGGCGAATCACCGTGTCGTAACGGGGATTGATGGCAACTTCACTGCTGCTTTCAGGAGCACTGGTCAAGGTGCCGGTCATGGATCGGGCTGGTTCTGAGCCAAACCTTGGCATAGACGTCAGCGCAGTGACTTGCCGATGCCTCGGAACGGCTCAGCTCTCCGAGAGCAGATGCAGTCTGCGTCTGGCTTCTCGCAGATCCTGCAGGGTCAGGTCCTGGGGTGTTCCAACTTCGCGAGAGCGGAAGCGCAACAGGTAGGAGGGATGAAACACCGGCATGAAGTCGCGGCCGTCATGGTTCTGCCACTGGCCCCTCAGTTTGCTGATGCCGCTTCGGATACCAAGCATTGCCTGCAGGGCTGTGGCGCCTGAGAGCAACACGAGTTCTGGATCGATCAGTTCGATCTGTAGCTTCAGCCAGGGTCGGGAGATCTCAATCTCCTTTGCTGTGGGTTTGCGGTTGTTGGGTGGCCTGCACTTGATCACATTGCAGATGTAGAGCTCGTGTTGTTCATCAAGGCCCGCTTCGATCATCAGTTCACTGAGCAGTTGCCCTGAGCGACCCACGAACGGGAGACCTTGAACATCTTCTTCAGCCCCGGGTGCTTCGCCGATCAGCATCAGGCGTGCATTCGGATTGCCGCGTCCAACCACCAATCGTGGTTTCTGCTGTCCAAGGTTCGTCGGGTTTCGCTGTGGTTTTGTCATCGAGTCGGCTGATCAGTCGGTTCTGGCCGAAGCACAAGCAGAAGGAATCTCTGCCCCTCTGGGTCCTCCAACCAGCATTCCGCGCCGAAGGCTTCCAGTCTCGGTTCCTCAGTGCTTCTGCCTCCGAGTCGAATCACGCGCTGATGCCAATGCCGGAGTTCCAGCAGGGGTTCAGCCTTCGCCCGCTTTTGCAGACAAGGCGCCAGAGCCGAACCTGAGGAAGGCCATGGACGCTTGCGTGAGGGTGTGTAGATCTGCAGGCTTCCCTGCCCCTGCAGAGGAACGATCCAGTGATGGGCGGCCACGCCAGGTTGGGGGGTGGTGCCCAGAAGATCCCCATAGAACCTCGCCAGCTGCTCTGGCCTGCGTGCAGCAAGAACCCAGCTCAGAGCGATGTCGTCACCAGTCATTCCGACATGATCCCTGCTCTCGAGGCTGGCTGCGAAATCCGTTGCTGTCTTCTCGTGGGCCACACGTCATCACTGTTGTTTTTGACACCACATCAGGCAGGATGATCAGGCTTCTACTTGCGCATCCACTGGAGGGGTGCCGCCCTGATGTCACGCCCGCCATCCCTCTCAAGCCGGGCTGAAGCCCTCCAGCCGTCTCTCACCCTGGCGATCAGTGCAAGGGCCAAGGCCTTGCAGCAGCAGGGTCGCGATATCTGCAGCCTCAGTGCGGGTGAACCCGATTTCGGCACCCCTGCTTTCATCGTTGAGGCTGCCATCCAGGCGCTGCGTGATGGTGTCACGCGTTATGGACCTGCTGCTGGAGATCCTGCCCTCAGGCAGGCGATCGCCTGCAAGATCACCAATGAGAACGGTCTCCCCACCACAGCAGATGAGGTGCTGGTGACCAACGGGGGGAAACAGGCCATCTTCAATCTGTTCCAGGTGTTGCTCAACCCCGGCGATGAGGTGTTGATTCCTGCGCCCTATTGGCTCAGTTATCCCGAGATGGCTCGCCTGGCCGGTGCGCGGCCGATTTCAGTCCCTTCATCGGCGAGCAACGGTTTCTGCCTGGATCTGCAGGCGCTCGAGGCAGCGATCACTCCGGCTACCCGTTTGCTGGTGATCAATTCGCCGGGCAACCCCACCGGCCGTGTCCTCAGTCTTGATGAGCTGCAGGAACTCGCTGAGCTGGTCCGGCGTCATCCACGTCTGCTGGTCATGACTGATGAAATTTATGAATATCTGCTTGATGACGGCGCTGTGCACCACAGCTTCGCGGCTCTGGCGCCCGATCTGAGAGATCGATGTTTCATGGTGAATGGCTTCGCCAAGGGATGGGCGATGACCGGATGGCGCCTTGGCTATCTCAGTGGCCCCTCCTCAGTGATCAAGGCAGCTTCCGCTCTCCAGAGCCAGAGCACCAGCAATGTGTGCAGCTTTGCTCAGCGAGGAGCCACCGCCGCGATCGAGGCTTCCAGGGACTGCGTGAGACAGATGGCGGAGAGCTACAACGAGCGCCGCACCATTCTGGTGCAGGGGCTTCAGGCCCTACCAGGCATCACGCTCGTTCCCCCCAATGGAGCCTTCTACGCCTTTCCCCAGCTTCCTGAAGGCTGTGGTGATTCGGTGAGTTTCTGCCAGAGGGCTCTTGAGGAGGAGGGCCTGGCCATCGTCCCGGGTGGGGCCTTTGGCGATGACCGCTGCGTGCGTCTGTCCTGCGCTGTCTCGCGTGAGACGATCGCTGATGGTCTGTCTCGCCTAGCGCGCTTGCTTCCAGCTGGCTGAGGTCGGCAGACAACTCGATCACCCAGGTTTTTTTGCGACATGGCTTCACGAGAACGCCGGGCCGTTTCTCTGCTGGCAGTGCTGCTCTGCCAAGGGGTTACGGTCTTGCCCGTTGTTGCTCAGCCCACGCTCAAGGTGGGGGCCATCCCGGATCAGAATCCCGAGCGACTGAATCGTCTCTATGGTCAGTTGGCAGACGAATTGAGTGACCGCCTGAACGTGAAGGTGCGCTACGTACCGGTCAGCAACTACCCCGCGGCTGTGAGCGCTTTTCGCACCGGTGGACTGGATCTTGTCTGGTTTGGCGGCCTGACCGGTGTGCAGGCGCGCCTGCAGACGCCAGGGGCACAGGTGCTTGCTCAGCGCGACATTGACGCCCGCTTCCGCAGTGTCTTCATTGCCAACACAAGCTCCGGGCTGCAACCGATCAGCTCGATCAACGGTCTCACCAGTCTGCGAGGAAAGCGGTTTTCTTTCGGTTCAGAGAGTTCGACCTCCGGCCGTTTGATGCCACAGCATTTTCTTGCCAAAGCCGGGGTGACTCCCAGTCAGTTCAGTGGTGGTCGAGCCGGATTCAGTGGCAGCCATGACGCCACGATCGCTGTGGTGCAGAGCGGTGCCTATGAAGCGGGTGCGCTCAATGAGCAGGTCTGGACCTCTGCGGTGAACAACGGGCGCGTGAACACCAAGAAGGTGTCTGTGATCTGGCGAACGCCTGAATACGTGGACTACCACTGGGTCGTTCGCCCGAAGCTGGATCAGCGCTTTGGTAAGCGTTTCACCACGCGCCTTCAGAAAGCGATCCTCGGTCTTAAGCCCACCACGCCGCGTCAGGTGACCATTCTTGAGCTGTTTGCGGCGAAGCGGTTCATTCCCGCGCAGGCGAGTCAGTACAAGCCGATCGAAAAGGTGGGCCGTGAGTTGGGCAAGATCAGGTGACAGCGCTGTTGGAGCTTGATGAGGTGCGTGTTGCCGGTCCCTATGGGGACCGGCTGAACGCTGTCACTTTCAGGCTCCAGAACGGTGAGCGCATCGCCCTGCTCGGACGCAGTGGTGCCGGCAAGAGTTCACTGATCGGTGTTCTCAACGGCAGCCTGACCCCAGCAGCAGGGCACGCGCGGTTTCAGGGTATGGCGATTGCGTCGCTCAGCCGGAGACAGCGTGCGCGGATCGGCACCCTCTGGCAGGACCTGCGTCTGATCGAAGAGCTCAGCATTGGTCAGAACGTCAATGCCGGCGCTCTTGGCCGCCGTCGCCTGCCGTGGGCTTTGGCCAACCTGTTGTTTCGGGTCGATGCGGAGGCCAGCCGATCCTGTCTGCGTGAGGCAGGTCTGGAGGAATCCCTGCTGGCTGACACGGGGCTTGATCGATCTGTGGGGCAGCTGTCGGGAGGTCAGCGGCAGCGGGTGGCCCTGGCCCGACTGTTTCGTCAACAACCTGATCTGATGCTGGCGGATGAGCCCCTTGCCAGTCTTGATCCGGCCATTGCGGCCGAGGTCCTGGAGAGACTTCTCACCTCTGAAGCCGATGGCAAGCTGCGCGGTGGTGCGCAGGCAGTGGTGGTGTCTCTGCATCGACCGGAGCTGATCGATCGTTTTGATCGGGTGCTTGGCCTTCGCGCTGGACGGCTTGTGATCGATGCGCCTGCATCGGCTGTCTCAGTCGATGATCTGCGCGATCTGTATGCGCCGTGATCGTTCCAGTGCGGCCCACGGCGCCAGCCCTAGTGCTGTTGCCGGCTCTTGCCCTGCTGCCGGTGCTGATTGTGGTGCTGAACGGAGCCCATGGGGGTGGGGCCGAGATTCTGGGCTCTTTTGTGGTCGGTGCTGTCAGCCCTTCCATGGACCCGGCTCTGTTGAAGGCCCTGCTGATCGGTCTGCAGGTGACGGTCGCCACTGCGCTCACTGGATGGAGCTGCAGTCTTGTGCTCGGCGTGTTGCTGGGGTGCCTGAGTTCCGAGCGTCTCTGGCTCACCTGGTCTCTTCCAGCCTGGCCAGCAATCGTGCTTCGGCGCCTGATGGCCCTGCCCCGCTCCATCCATGAGCTGATCTGGGGATTGCTGCTGCTTCAGGTGCTTGGGTTGCATCCCTGGGTGGCGGTGATGGCGATCTTGCTTCCCTATTCGTGCCTGATCGCCCGTGTCTGGCGCGATCAGCTGCAAAGTCTGGATCCTTCACGACTGCAGGCCATTCTTCAGACCGGCTCGTCTCCAATGGCCGCCTGCATGACGGCGTTATCGCCTGCGATGGGATCGGTGCTTGTGAGTTACGGGGGCTACCGACTGGAGTGTGCGTTGCGCAGTGCAACCTTGCTTGGGGTCTTCGGGCTTGGCGGTCTGGGGATGGATCTGGAACTGAGTCTGAAATCTCTGCAGTTCCATGAACTGTGGTCGGGACTCTGGCTGTTGACGCTGGTCACCATCGCTCTGGAGCAGGGACTCCGCTGTTGGAGAAGCTGGGGTGAACAGGCGCAATTCGGACAGCGCCAGGCCATGGGGTTTGCCGTCGCGGTCGGGCTCTCAGGAGGTCTTGGGGGCCTCTGGCTGGCTCACCTGTTTCCCGAGGCAGGCTCCCTGAACTGGCTTCCTGTGCAATGGCCTGATCTTCACAGCCTCCAGCTCGCTGCTCAGGAGCTCCCCTGGTTGTCGATGCTGTGGGAAACACTGATTCTGACGGTTCTGGCAGCAGGCATTGCCATTGGCCTGCCGCCATTGCTGCTGCTGCTCAACCCAGCGAGACCCTGGCAACACTGCATCAGTGGCTTCTGGATTCTGGTGCGGGTGATCCCTCCACCTCTCGCGGTGCTCCTGCTCCTGCTGAGCAACCAACCAACCCTGGCCATTGGCGCATTGGCACTGGGACTACACAACAGCGGTGTCATGGGGCGATTGCTGCAGGAGGGGCTGGAGCAGCAGGATCACTCCGCACAAGTTGCTCTGACCAGCAGCGGAGCGTCCCCGCAGGTGGGCTGGCTGTATGGATCACTCAGCCCCAGGAGTCCTTCCCATCTCGCCTATGGGGCTTATCGCAGTGATGTGATTCTGCGAGAAACGGTGGTGGTTGGTCTGATCGGTGGAAGTGGTCTGGGCTGGCAACTGCTGGAATCGCTCAGCTCTTTTCACTGGGCGGCGGTGTTGTTGTTGATCACCACTTATGCGGCGCTGACCCTGATCGGTGAATGGCTCAGTGATCGGTCACGGCAGCACTGGCTGCAAAGCTGACTCTGTTCAGCTCAACAGCGGTGAATGGATGCGGGCTCCCCGTCAACTGATCGTGATCGGAGACAGCGGCGTGGTGGGCTGGGGTGATCGTGAGAGGGGCGGTTGGTGTGAACGTCTTCGCTGTCACTGGATGCAGCTTCCGGATGCACCACTGATCTACGGGCTGGGTGTTCGCGGTGACGGTCTCGAGGCGGTGTCAGCCCGATGGGAACGAGAGTGGTCTTGCCGAGGAGAATTGCGCCGGAAGAAGCCCGAGGCCATGTTGCTGTCGGTGGGGCTTAACGACACGGCTCGGGGCGGTCGCGCTGACGGCCGACAACCCCTAGACGCGCAGGCCTTTCGCTACGGCTTTGAACAGCTGCTGCGGGCCATTCAGCCCCACTGCTCCGTTTTTGCACTCGGATTGACGCCTGTTGATGAATACGCGATGCCGTTTGCCGACTGTCTCTGGTACCGCAACAGCGACATTGCGTTGCATGAAGCCCAGATCGAGGAAGCCTGTCTGGAGGCGGATGTTCCCTATCTCTCCCTTCACAGGGCCATGCAGGCTGAGCCTGACTGGCTGCAGTGGCTGGAGTCCGATGGGATTCACCTCAATGCACTGGGTCATTCATGGATCGAGCAGCGCCTGCGCGCATGGAGTGCGCTCCAACAATGGGCTGGGCTCCAGCCGTTGCAACAAGTTATGCCCTGCTGATCAGCATCAGAATCGAGTTGTCAGCGGATTGATCATGCGCCTGCTTGCTTGTGCTGCAGCCTCGTTGTTGTTGTTTGGTGTGGCCTCGGTGGCGAGGTCTCAGCAAGGTCTCGTGAACTGTGAGGCCTTTTCCAGTGGTTTCACCTCACCTGAAGGTTGTATTGACGGTTCCCAACCCAGTTCGGGGCCGATGCCCACCGATCAGCAACTGGTCGGTGACGACTGGGGTGACATGCCCTTCGGCTGGTACGGATCGGGCGACTGGATGAATTTCTAGTGTCAACCGGTGGGATCTTCCCTGTTGATGCGCGGAGTGTTGAGTAGCTGTGCGAGCGTTCCCAATGGCCATCCGAGGTTGCGCAGATGGCGGGCGAGGGATCGTGAGGCTTTGTAGTAACCCTCCCCATAACTTGCTGCATAGCCGATCTCCTTCAGGGTGAGCAGCAGCAACCGGTGCTCGCGACGAGTCCCTTCTCTGGCCGCCAGCAACTGGAAATCCCGCTCCCTGAGTTGCGTGAGGGAGCGTTCCGTCAGATCGTCGTGGAACCCCAGGTACATCACATGGTCGATCTCTCTGTAAGCGGTGAAAACACGCGCACCGCGGTGGAGTTCGAGGAATTGGTAGCGCTCAGTGACGGCGATCACGGCATCCATGCAGGGAGCCAGCAGTGCGTCTTCGATCTGAAGAATGTTCATGGCGTTGCGCTGCCGGCGGCCAGACGCTCTTCACAGGCCAGTTCGTAGTTCCGCACAGCACCAGCGGGGATTGATCCGTTGCTTTTCAGTTGTCGTACTGACAGCTCCACACACTGCAGGACCACGCTGGTCAGCTCGCGCCCCTCACACTGAGCCCAGCTGCGCAGCAGGACATGCAGGCTTGGCGGGACGGAGACAGTGAGCTTCACCTGATTTTCCCGTGGGGGCGCCATCCGATGGGTCTTTGCTTCGGCTGCACCATAGCCTGGAGATACTGCACGGCAACCAGAGAGTTACTGTGCAGTTGCTTGAGGGTCGCTTTCAACCTCTGAAGCCTGTTTGTTGCCGCTCTGAACCCGTGGAGTCCGCCTTCAGTCTCTGCTGAGTGCCTGCACAGGGTCTCGTGGACTCAGCGGATCCAGGTGATCATGCGGTTGTTGGCAGGCATCAGAGCGATGTTCTGCAGTGTCAAGCCAGCTTCACAGGCCTCTCTTAAAACCGTTGTTTGGTCCCTTACTCCCCAGGCGGGATTGCTCTGGTGCAGAGAGGCATCAAAGCTGATATTGCTTGCGCTGACGTGACGGCCATCCACACTGAAGGGCCCATAGACGCAAAGCTTTCCTCCGCTCGGCAGCAGAGCTGCCGATTGCCGCAACAGAGCAGTGGTGCAATCCCAGGCTGAAATATGGAGCAGGTTGATCGCCACCACAGCCTGGACAGGCTCCTGCAGCTGTTCCAGCCAGTCGGGGTCTCTGACATCCAGCATCAGGGCTGCTGGCATCTGCTGCGTCAGCTGCTCGTGGCGGATCCAGGCATCAATGCTGCGGCAATGCTCAGGATCAGGATCGCTGCACTGCCAGGTGAGCTTCGGGAAGCGTTTCTGGAAGCTGACGCCGTGCTCGCCTGACCCGCTGGCAATTTCCAGAACCAATCCTGTGCACTGGAGTTGTTCCGCCAGAACATCGCCGATGGGGGCACGGTTGCGCTGGGTTGCTGGGAAGAACAGGCGTTCATCGCCGAAGCTGGAATTCATTCGATCAGGGCTGTGGTGACCGGCCCGTTGATGGACCGTTTGATTTGTTGTCCAGGGTGCTTTCGAGCCAGAATTTCAGCAGGTTTCAGACCATGATCGTCTTGCCCGCTAGTGCTGGGGGATGCCTTCCACAAGTTGGGCATGAAGCCAGCATTCATTGCCGATAAGTTGAGGTAATCGTTCGGGGGACTGCTTTGCCGCTCAGCTCGGTTGCCGAGTATCTCGACTGGGTGATTGGTTTCGATGTCTGCACAGTCCGCCAGGAAGTGATGCTGCTTCGGCGACGTTTTCCGCAGGCGACGACCCAGGAGCTCGCAGAGCAGGCCTTCGGCGACGTGCGTTTGCGCGTGATCACGGCTGGAGCTGCCATGGGCCTTGCCGCGAATCCGCTGCTGAGCATGGCTGGTGCGCTGGCAGATCTTTCCATCGCCACCCGAGCTCAGTTATTTGCCGCTGCCTGTGCCGCCGAGCTGTTGATTCCCGGTTTCCTCGACAGCGATACAGCTCGTTTCGAATTGCTCGTTCCTGTGCTGGGCTCGAGTGTGATCAGTCAGTTTGCTGCCGAGTTCGGTCTCAAGGCTGCCAAGACAGCTACGCGGGACTTTGTGTTGCTCCTGATTAATCAACACAGCCTGCGTTTGATCAATGCAGTGATCACAAAGGTTTTCGGTCGCAGGGTGACTCAGAGGGCCTTGATCACCAAGACGATCCCCCTCGTCGGCTGCGTGATCGGTGGTGCCTGGAACGCCATGGAAGTTGAGGTGGTGAGGAACCGCACCCTTCGCTACCTCTCCAACCAGTGCATGGAAACGGTGAGGGTTGTTGATGTCGAAGTGTGTGATCAGGGGCTGGAGCCATGATCAATACATCAGATTGTTGTGATTCACACAGCTGTTGTTAAAGGTCTGTTGCTGAATGGTGAGAGGTGCTTTCTGCGCATGAGCTATGAACCTGGCAGTCTTGAATGTCGTCTTCTCATTGATGCCAAGCAGCATCTTGAGCTCGCACTCGCATCACTCAATGGTCTCCCCCAGAGCGATCACATTCAGAGACAATTAAAGTCTGTGCATCAGCAGCTTGAGGGTATGCATGATCTCAAGAGAGCCCTGCAGATTGACAGTATTTAATCAATCAATGTCGTTTGGATAATTCTGATTGATTTGACGCTGACTTGGGCGAAAATGAGTTCAACTTCCCCAGTTTGCATGTTCGAAAAGAAGGAGCGTCCTGCATGGCTCAACTGGTTGTTCCTGGGAATCTTTCTGCTCTCCAGCTGGCAGCTGGCAGGGTTCTGGTTTGAAAAGCTGCACGGCTGAACCAGTCGTCATTCAGCTGCTATCGCCCCGGCTGTGGGTCGAGGGACTTCTGCAGCAGGCTGAGCTGATGATCTGTTGAGTTCACGCTCTAGGGCTTCCACCCGGCGCTCACGCAGGCAATGTTTACAACCGCCGGTGGTCTGTAGGTGCCGCTCAGGAGTGATGGTGATTTCCTGTACAGGATGTTTGCAACAGCGGATTTTCACCGGGCTCTTGTAGCTGCGCCACTGAATGCCGGAGTAGTCGAACTGATCACCGAAGCGCTGTTTGGCTCGCTTCAGGAACGTTTCCAGAGTGATCCTTGCTCCCATCATTGCAATCTATGGGCTGTGGCCGGCAACTTCGATCACGCTGTTATCCGTCTTCATGCTCCATCAGTGCGGAGTGGGCGCCAAAGTGTTTCACCTTGATGGTGTGCAGGGGATGGCCGCAGACGAAGACGTTGTGGCGGTGAACTGGACTCACGAACCGGCCTGGCTGCCAGCGGACATCAGCCGGATCTGGATGGACCGCTGTGTTGAGCTGATCAGCTGGGAGCAACCGGAGGTGCGCGTTTATGGACGATGGCATCTGGTGCCAAGACTCACGGCTTTTCTGGCCGATCGCCAGGTGTCCTATCGGTACAGCGGAGCGGTGCATCGAGGCGAGGGCTGGCCTGACTGGTTCCTGCCTCTTCTGGATCTTGTCTCGTCCCGGAGCTCAGCGCCATTCAATGGCTGTCTTTTCAATCTCTACCGGGATGGTCAGGACCGGATGGGTTGGCATGCTGATGACGAACCTGAGATTGATCCGTCATTTCCGATTGCTTCCTTGTCGCTTGGATCGAGCAGAGATCTGCAGTTCCGCCATCGATTCAGTGGAACGCGTTGCGATGTCCATCTTGATGACGGCGACCTGCTGCTGATGGATCCTGATTGTCAAAAACTCTGGATGCATGGCTTGCCGGTGCGAAAGCGTGTGAAACAAGCGAGGCTCAACCTCACGTTCCGGGTGTTCCGCTCAGTGGACTGACCAGCAATCCCCACAGAGGGACGCTGATCAGAGCTGCCATCGTGCTGATCAGGATCAGTTGTGACGGTCCCGTGGCGTTCAGCTGTTCTGATTCAACGATGAGCAAAACGGAAATTGCTGTAGGAGCTGCTGCTTGCAGAACCAACGCCTGCCGTGCGTAGCCAGGCAGTGGACAGGCCAGGCTGATCAGCAGCACCAGAGTGGGAAACACCACAAGCTTGCAGAGCAGCGGTGCACCCAGATCTAGGCCTGGACCCTTCAGCTTCCGTGCTGCGAT
This sequence comes from Cyanobium sp. ARS6, assembly GCA_002687115.1. Classification (GTDB taxonomy): domain Bacteria; phylum Cyanobacteriota; class Cyanobacteriia; order PCC-6307; family Cyanobiaceae; genus Synechococcus_C. The sequence goes on along the minus strand of NYZI01000130.1, from coordinate 1,551 downwards.
ATCCCCCAGTCGCATTCCCACCACCACCAGCGCCAGCACGATGACAGCGCGTGATGGCAGCCAAAGAGCATCACGGATCGACTCATGCCATGGGCTCGCTTTCACGATCAGTGCCCCGAGCAGTCCACGTGTTGCAGGGCTGGCACTGAGATGTCCCAACAGATCGCGCCAACGCCTGTGGGAGGTGTCGACTTGGTTTTTCCTGGTCAGCCAGAGAGGCCCCAGGCTCCAGACCAAAAGGGTGGCACCCAGGTCGTAACCAATGCTCACCGGCAGTGCCTCCGGTGGAAGCAGGGCCAGGGTGGCTGGAATCCCGAAGTAGGCCGTGTTGCCGATGCAGCTGCCCAGTTGCAGATCCGGTCGGCCCAGGGTGGTGATGCCTGCACCGAGCCAGTGCAGGATCACCAGCATCAGGGTGATGGCCGCAACCGCGAGCAGTGCAATGCCGAACAATGAACTGTTGAGGCCGCCATGCAGCAGCAGTCCCATCAGGCTCACAGGAACGCCGAAACGAACCAGCGGAGAGGCCAGGGGAGCGATCCACTGTGATCGCCATCGTCCAATGACTGCCCCCCCGAGGAGGCAGGGAGCCATCTCCCAGAGGAGGTTCAGCACCGGAGCTGGGGGATGATCAAAAAGCTTTTGTATCCAGGTTCTTGTGCCAGAATCTCATCCGTCCGTTCCAAGGGGCCATTTTGACCATTGCTGCACCCTCCTGCTTGATTCAACGGCATTTCCTTCAGCTCAGTGCGACGCTGGCTGAGCGGTGCCAGCAGCTGCAGCTGGAACTGTCTGATCAGGTGGCCAGTCTTCCGTTCGGCAATGAGCGTTGGTTGTTGACCGAGCGTGAGCTCTCGGCTGCAGAAGATGCGCTGCTGCGCCTGCATGCTCGGGTGGATCTTCAGTCTTGACTGACGGCTGATAGTCCAGCGCCCCGGTTCAGCTTGTTGAGATCCCGTAATACCGGAGCGGGATGCCAAAGGTCAGAACATCATGTGGATCGCTGGGCAGAAGGGCCACGATTGCGAGCTCACGGTCATCGAATGCTTCCCTGGATTTGACGACGAACGAAGCAGCATCCGATGCGCTCCACAGAGGTGCTCCAGCGCTGCGTTCTTCGCGGTACATCTCGAACACGGCTGCAAACTCCTCTCCGTTGTGGGCATTGCTGAGCATCAGCTCTAAAGCCGAGTCATCGCTTCGGGTTTGGATCAATTCGAACAGCTGTTGCATCAACGGATGGTCGATGGTCGTGGAGACCCGAACAATATTGCCGATCGTCCCCACTGCAGTGACGTGGAAACGACGTCTGTCAGTGCGGGCGTCGATCACAGCAACAGGCAGGGCCAGGTCCCACTGACGATGTTCCGCAACATCGGCTGCAAGCCTGCGGAGATCTCCAGAGTGGTCTTCGCAAAGCTGCTGAACCCGTTCTCGTTGGTCCATAGCTCTTTAGTGGTGGGGATGCACCGACAGCTCGATTGCCCGGCTTTCCGGACGGCAGAACTCGAGATAGAGGCTTGCAGCGTCTTGCTTGCGGTCTTCCACAAT
>NYZI01000129.1 GCA_002687115.1 Cyanobium sp. ARS6 | reverse complement strand
CCAGGTCGTTGGAATCCATGACGCAGGTGGGAACTGCCTCGTTGTCACGGAAAATGCCTGACTGGGCCAGCAGTGAGTCGACCAGGGTCGTTTTTCCATGGTCAACGTGGGCGATGATCGCGATGTTGCGAATCGCCTTTTGCTGGGCGCTCATAGGGTCAGTAGGGGGCGGAATGTCTCTGGACGCCCGCAGGCGCAGACGACGCACCTTATCTCAACGTGAGATCGTTTCGGGTCGATGTGGACGGTCTGGCTCAAGAAAGAAGCGGATCAGAATCCGCTCAGCGGTGCAAATCACCTGGCCTGATCAACAGAGCGATCAGCGGCGTTGCAGTCAGAGACATTGAAGTCGATCAGCCGCCATTAGCGAGTCGGCGTGCAGGCTCGAACCTGCGCAAGGCATCCGCTGACCCTTCAAAACGCCAGTGCCACGGCTCGTAACTGACACCCTGCGAATTCACAGCAGGAAAGGAGAGGGTGAAGTGATAGCTGGCGGCATGATCCTGAAGCCAGCTGAAAGCGGCGGTTCGCTCAAACGCAGCGGACAGATTCGTTGCCGGATCGGCCCCATCTCCGAGATCGACCGCATAGCCGGTGCTGTGTTCGGAATAACCAGGAGGAGCCGACACCTTGGCGCGCTCCGCAGCTGTTTGATTGCGCTCGGATTTGACGTCGAAAAAAATACTTTTCTGCAGCTCCTGAGAGCGATAACCGCTCAGCAATCTCAGGTCAACCCCATCAGCTGCGGCCGCCCGACGCATCGCATCGAGGGACAGTGCTGCATCTCGATGCAATTCAATGCCAGCCTCCACCGGCACCAGTTGATCCACAAGGGCCTCCGGGTAGGGGAAATGGCCCAGGAGGCGGCCATCCTGACCAGGCTGTTCGTCAATGCCCTCAATCACCTGGATTCTGGTCCGATCAGGAAGAAGTTCCGGAACGAACAGAACTGCCGCGAGAGACAGAGAGAACAGAGCTACGCAGCTGAGCAGAAGCCCCAACCCACTCCCCCGCCTGGGTTGGGAAGAACGTCTGCGGCGTGCGATGGGGATGTCATCGCGGCTGCTGTCACGCTTCCTGCTGCGGGTGACGACAGCCCGGGACAAAAGAACACTTCAAAGTTGTTTCGATCGTAAGGGGGTGCGCCAGTGCTGGCAGCGAAAGAACAGTTCGCGGTGTAACTTCGATTTATAGTCCAGCGGAGTGTGCTGAGATGCTGAGAGTTGCCGTCATCGGAGGAGGTCCGAGCGGATCATGCGCGGCCGAAGTGCTAGCAAAAGCCGGCATCAGCACATGGTTGTTCGAACGCAAACTCGACAACGCCAAGCCATGCGGAGGCGCCATCCCCCTCTGCATGGTTGAGGAATTCGAGCTGCCCGAATCGATCATTGATCGAAAAGTCCGCAATATGAAGATGATTTCCCCCTCCAACAAGGAGGTGGACATCAGGCTTGATCCGCTTGGCTACGACAACGATGCCTACATCGGCATGTGTCGACGCGAGGTTTTCGACGCCTTTCTGCGCAACCGCTCCGCCGATCTCGGAGCGACACTCGTGAACGCGCTCGTACAGAGGATTGACACCGGTACCAATCGACAGGGGCCCTACACCCTGCATTACGCCGACTTCAGTGACGGCGGTCCCACAGGAGAGATGAAAACCCTTGAAGTGGATCTGATCATTGGCGCGGACGGTGCCAATTCCCGCGTTGCCAAGGCCATGGATGCCGGCGATTACAACGTGGCCATCGCTTTCCAGGAACGCATCAAGCTTCCTGCTGAGGAGATGACCTACTACGAGGATCTCGCCGAGATGTATGTCGGCACCGATGTCTCCCCTGACTTCTATGCATGGGTCTTCCCCAAGTTCGACCACGTGGCTGTGGGTACAGGAACGATGCAGCAGAACCAGTCGCTGATCAAAGGCCTGCAGAAAGGAATCCGTGAACGTGCGCGCAAACGTTTGTTCAAAGGGGAGGTCATCAAGGTCGAAGCCCATCCCATCCCCGAACACCCCCGTCCAAGACGCGTCGTGGGTCGTATGGCACTGGTGGGCGATGCCGCGGGCTATGTCACCAAGAGCTCCGGCGAGGGGATTTACTTCGCTGCCAAGAGTGGGCGGATGTGTGCGGAAGCCATCGTGGAGATCTCAGCGAATGGAAGCCGAATTCCCACTGAGAAGCAGATCAAGTCGACCTACCTGAAGCGCTGGGACCGGAAGTACGGCGCCACGTATGCGGTGCTCGACATTCTCCAGAGGATTTTCTACCGGAACGATGCCGCCAGGGAAGCCTTCGTGGAGATGTGCGATGACCGTGATGTGCAAAAACTCACCTTTGACAGCTATCTGTACAAGCGAGTGGTGATGATGAATCCCTGGCAACAGGTCAAACTCACCCTTCGAACTGTTGGAAGCCTGTTGCGAGGTCAGGCCCTTGCTCCATCCAACTACGGGTCCGTGCCATCAGCTGTAGGACGCTCCGATGGTGACTTCCTGGCTGAGGAAGCGGCCCAGGCGATCAAATCGCAGTCCGGCGAAGACTCCACTTCAAGCAGTGAAGAGCGCTCAAAAGTCACCAGCAGCTGACTCCATCAGCTGCTGAGCTCAATCCATCGTTCACGCCTGGATGTTCTCAAAACGCGCCAAAACCGAAGCCTGATTGCGCAATACGCCCAGCAGATTCAGACGGTTGCGCCTGACGGCATCGTTGTCAGTCATCACCATTACACTGTTCTCACCGTCGAAGAAGGCTTCAAGGGCTCGGGCTGCACCCTGAAGTTCTGAAGCCAGACCTTCATAATCACAGGCCTGCGCAAGCGGGCTGAGGGTCTGTAACTGCTTGAGCAGATCAGTTTCACTGGGGGAATCGAACAACGAAGCGTCGATCACTGGCTCCGCATCCAGCTGAGTGGTGTCGAGGTTGCCTTTCTCAGCAAGTTTTGAGGCTCGTTGAACCACAGCCTGAACGGCCTGAAGACGACCGCCTGTCCGCAGATCCCGAAGCAGCAGAAGCCTCACACGCGCATCAACCGGATCCTCCAGCAGACGTGAACTGCTGACACCCGCTCCGCTCACGGCCTGCACAAGGTCGGCTGGAAAGCCGTCCTCTTCGAACTGAGACACCATCCTCTGGCACAACAGCTGGCCCAGATCCTCCGCGAGGGACGCGGGGTCGAACTGAAATGCGGGAAATAAACCTGACCAGTGTGATGAAGCCCTGGCCAGCAGAGTCTGCAGTGGCAGACGCCAGCCCCTGTCCCAGAGGATCTGAACGATCCCGTTGCCGGCTCGGCGAAGCGCGTAGGGGTCGGAAGAGCCCGTCGGGCGCTGACCCTTGGAGAAAATACTGAGCAGAAGCTCAAGGCGCTCGGCCAGTGCAAGCAGGGCACCGGCATCGCTGCAAGGGGGCGCGTCTCCCGCACCAGCGGGTTGATAGTGCTCAGCCACTGCCAAGGCAACATCACGGTGCTCACCCTCCTCGAGCAGATATTTGCCGCCCATCAGACCCTGGAGCTCAGGGAATTCACCCACCATCTGACTGACAAGGTCGTTTTTGCAGAGACGCGCCGCACGGCGAGCGTGCTCCGCCAGCGAGTCGCTGGACCGAAGCAGCTGAACAAGCTGATCCAGCATCCAGCTGATCCTCTCGGTGCGATCGAGGAGGCTGCCGAGACCTTCGGCGAAGGTGACGCGATCGAGCTCCTCGCGTCGCTGCTCACTGGGCTGACGCCGGTCAACATTGAGGAAAAACTCCGCATCCGCCAGGCGGGCGCTGAGCACACGCTGATTCCCGCTGACAATTGTTTCGGAAGCATCCTGCAATCCATTGCCCACGAGCAGGAAATCCGAACGCAACACATTGCGGGCCTCGAGCTGGAGAGGATCGGCAGTGGCCTTTGGTTGCCTGAGCGGCACATAGCGCTGATGCGACTGCATCACCGTGACAATCACTTCCGGCGGCAGATCCAGATATCGATCTGCGATTTCGCCCTTCAGCACAAGAGGGGCCTCCACCAGGTCCACAAGCTCCTGAAACAGACTGTCCGGACAGTCGGCCTCGCCTCCGCAGGCAACTGCCTCAGCAGCAATGGAACGGCGGATGAGTTCGGAACGCTGATCGCGATCCACCATCACACCTGCCTCTGCCAGAAGTCCCGGAAGTTCATCCGCAGAGTTCAACTGAGCGAGCGAGTCGTGAAGACGATGGCCGCGACTCTGACGACCACTGCGCACGATGGGGTCGGAGCAATGGAGCGTCACAGGGATAAGGTCCTCACCCAGCAACGCGACAAGCCAACGCACAGGCCGACTGAAACGCTGCTCTCCACTTCCCCAGCGCATGAATCGACGGCCCTGAAGACAGTCGATCCACTGGGGGATGAAGTCCTGCAACAGTACGGAGCTCCGCTGACCCGGGGTGCAGACCCGAGCAAACAGACAGGGACCCTTGGGTGTGTCACGGCTTTCGAGCTGCGCAGGATCCACACCGCAACGCTTCGCGAAACCGATGGCGGCAGGACCTGGCTGGCCTTCAACCAGCGCCTGGGACACCGGGGGGCCCTTGCGATCCTCCTCCAGATCAGGCTGTGAATCGATGAGATCGCTGATCTGAACAAGCAAACGACGTGGTGTTCCAGTCACGGAGAGGTGTCCGTGGTCGAGACGCAGCTCCTTCAGATCCGTGCGGACACGCCGCTCCAGCTGCTGAAGCGCTGAGCGCACGAAATCGGCCGGTAATTCCTCGGTGCCGATCTCGAGCAGAAACGTGTTTGCCACTCAACGTGCCAATACAGGTGGCGACTTTATGAGACGCCGCTTCGCTAGTTTCAAATGCAACAACGATGCACGCGTGAGCGACGGACTGACAGCGACCTCCAATGCGCCTGAGGCCATCGTGTCTCCTGTGCTTGATGGGCCTGCAGCGCGCACGGAGTCCATTGACACGGCCCTGTCGAAAGCTGAGAAAAGAAAGCTGTACAGCGGTCACCTGCGCGAACCGCTGCAGTCCGAACTGCTGAACGACGACATTCGTTTCAGTGAGGATGCCGTTCAGCTGCTGAAGTTTCACGGCAGCTATCAGCAGAACCACCGCGAACTGCGCAAAACGGACAAGGTGCGCTGCTGGCAGATGATGCTGCGACTGCGCAATCCTGGCGGTCGGGTGCCGGCTGATCTGTTCGCAGCGCTCGATGACCTTTCTGATCGCTATGGCGACGGCACGCTGCGGGCCACGACTCGTCAGGCCTTTCAGATGCACGGGGTGCCGAAAGGTGATCTGAAGACCGTGATCGGAACAATCATCACCAACCTGGGCTCAACCCTGGCCGCCTGCGGTGATATCAACCGCAACGTGATGGCACCCCCGGCACCGTTTGAAAAGGGTGCCTACCCAGCAGCGAGGGCACTAGCTGATCAGATCGCTGATCTGCTCAGCCCTGAAGCCGCTGAGGGGTCCTACCTCGACATGTGGATTGACGGCGACCACAGCTATCGCTTCCAGCCAGCCACAACGGTGCGAAAGGCGCGCACCCGCCAGCAGAAGGGTGGTGTCTTTTCCGGCAGCGGAGCAGAACCGCTCTATGGCGACACCTACCTGCCTCGCAAATTCAAGGTTGCGGTCACCGTGCCTGGTGACAATTCCGTTGATCTGCTGACCCAGGACATCGGTCTTGTGGCCTTCGCGGATGCCTCAGGAGCCCTGAAAGGCTGCAATGTCTACGTCGGCGGCGGGATGGGGCGAACCCATAACCAGGAGGACACCTTCGCAAGAACGGCCGATGTGCTCGGCTACGTCAAGGCTGAGGAGATCTTTGATCTGCTGCAGGCGATCATGGCCCTGCAACGGGACCATGGCGACCGGGAAGTCCGCAAGCACGCCCGCATGAAATACCTGCTGCATCAGCGGGGGATCTCCTGGTTCAGATCAACACTGCGCAAGAACTACTTCAGAGGTGAACTGAAGGGCATCCGCCAGGAACCGGTCGCCAAGCTCCAGGACTATCTGGGATGGCACCGTCAGAAGAAAGGGCTGTGGTTTGTCGGACTTCCGATGATGTGCGGTCGACTGGAGGGTGCAATCAAGAAGGGGCTGCGCAGAATTGTGCAGACCTACCAGCTTGAGGTGCGGCTGACGGCCAATCAGGATCTGCTGCTCTGCAACATCGGGACCGCCCAGAAGACTTCGATCAAGGGTGAACTCGCCGAACTTGGATTTGAACTTCCCGGAGAACCAGCACCCCTGGCACGCCACGCAATTGCCTGCCCCGCGCTGCCGACATGCGGGCTGGCGATCACCGAGGCCGAAAGAATTCTCCCCGACGTTCTCGACCGTCTGGATGCGTTGCTGCAGAAGCTGGGAATCAATCAGTCGGTGCTGGTGCGCATGACTGGATGTCCGAATGGATGCGCGCGGCCCTACATGGCTGAACTGGCGCTGGTGGGCAGTGGCCTGAATCAGTACCAGCTCTGGCTGGGCGGAACCCCGAACCTTCAGGTACTCGCCAGGCCTTTCCTGCAGAAAATGCCCCTTGATCAACTGGAATCAACGCTCGAGCCTCTTCTGATCAACTGGAAACAGTCCGGTGTCCGGCGCAGTTTCGGAGCTCATGTCAACCGACTCGGTGACGAGTTGGTTCAACAACTCCTGGGAACGGAGGCGTAGATCGCCCCATCTCTCTGGCCTTTCCATGCCCAGAGCTGGTCGCCGTGGCTGAAATGCCACCATTCATTCGGATGTCTGGCAAAACCAGCCTTGGTCATCACCTCGTTGAGCAGACATCGACGCCCGTGCCAGAGGGCAGCTTCGCTGTCGGGATTCGACTCAGCCTCTTCGGCATGGTGATCAGGAATGGACTGATCCCCGATTGCATCGATGTCACCTCCCATCTCCAACACTGCTCCGAAGCTGTCCGCGAAAGTGAGATCAACAGCAGCGCCGGTGCTGTGAGGCGGTGGGGTGCAGGGATCAGGACTCGGTGGAGCCCAGAATCGCGCCACATCTTTCCTGACCTTCTCAAGAGCCGCCTGCATCAGCGGATCTGATGGTTCAAAACCGAGCGAACGGCACTGCTCCCTGATGGAGTGGTTCACCATGAAAGCCTGCACACGGATCGGTCTCCAGGCATCGAAGATCGCGAGCTGCAGTTCACCGACCTCAGGGTCTCTGCAAGCGCAGAGAAGGGATTGCGCCGCAACAAGACGCTTCAGAACACCTGAACGCAGCCGATAGGGATCGGCATTCTCCCCGTAAGGAGCGCCCACACGGGCATAGGGATGGGGCTCAAGGCACAGAAAGAAAGGCTTGAGCGGGACAAGCGGTTCACCACAGTCATCGATCACCACATCGCTCCAGGGACGACGCATCCGATCTGAGGAGGCAGACAAGCCATCGTATGGGGTGTCACACCCGCCGGCTGCTGCGATTCAGTTGAGCTGAGCCGCCGATGTCACCCGGCTGCGCTGCTCATCGAGAAGCCGGCTGAGAATGAGGTGATCCCTGAGCTCAGGATCCTCACGCAGGATGTCAGCCGCCTCTTCGCGCGCCTCCTCCAGAACCGAGCCATCATCGGCGAGGCTGGCGAGAGCCAGATCCGGCAGACCTGACTGGCGGGTGCCAAGCACCTGACCAGGGCCGCGCAGTCGCAGGTCCATCTCAGCGATTTCAAAACCATCATTGGAACGCACCAGCACCTCCAGGCGCTGACGGGCGAGAGGGTTGCGGCTGTCGTTGATCAGCAGACAGTGGGAGGCCGCGGCGCCTCGCCCGACGCGCCCGCGCAACTGATGAAGCTGCGCAAGGCCGAACCGATCGGCATGGTCGATGACCATCACACTGGCCTCAGGCACATCAACGCCCACTTCCACAACGGTGGTCGAAACCAGCACGTCGGTCTCGCCTGCTGCGAAGGCTCTGATCACAGCCTGTTTGTCCGCACTGGCAAGACGCCCATGCAGCAGACCCACCTGCAGATCGGGAAACACCTCGTCGGCCAGCTGTCGGTGCACATCCACAGCCGAACGCAGATCCATCTTTTCGGACTCCTCCACGAGTGGCAGCACCACATACGCCCGTTGGCCTTTCTCCACTTCCGATCGGATCAGGTCGTAGGCCTCATCACGATTCGAGCCGGTGATCATGGCGGTACGGATCGGTGTGCGTCCAGGCGGCAATTCATCGATCTGACTCACATCCAGATCGCCATGCAGAGAGAGCGCCAGGGTCCGGGGAATCGGCGTGGCCGTCATGGTGAGCAGATGCGGCTGAAGGCCTTTGCCGAGCAAGCGATTGCGCTGACGTACGCCGAACCGATGCTGTTCGTCGACCACCACCAGCCCCAGTCGACCGAAGGCCACAGGGTCTTCCAGCAGAGCATGGGTTCCAACCAGAATCTTGCAAGCACCGGAAGCAACGTCAGCAAGGATGCGGCGCCGATGCTTCTGAGGTGTCGACCCCGTCAACAGTTCGACTGTGACATGCAGCGTCGGCATCCAGCCGCAGAGACTGCGGTAGTGCTGCTCGGCAAGCACCTCAGTGGGAGCCATCATTGCCCCCTGCCATCCGGCCTGAATGGCCTTCAACAGAGCTGCAACGGCAACGACCGTCTTGCCGCTGCCCACATCCCCCTGGACCAGTCGAGCCATTGGTTCCTGCCGATTCAGATCCGCCTCGATCTCCGCGAACACCCGCTGCTGCGCTGCAGTGAATTCAAACGGCAGCATGGTGAGAAACCGACCCAGCAAACCATTGCGATCTGCTGCGCTGCCGCTGCTCAGGAGAGGTGCTGAGCGCTGCTTCAACGCGGCGCGGCGTTGCATCAGACCGAGCTGCAGGAGCAGAAACTCATCAAACACGAGCCGATGCCGAGCCTGCTGTAGTTGCTCGGAGGACTCAGGTCGGTGTATCGCCACCAATGCCTTGTCGCGACTGAGCAGCTGGCGAGCCTCGCGGCGGACCCTGGGAAGAGGCTCCGGCCAGAGCTGCACCGATGGCAGAACACGATCAATCAGAGAGCGGAATCGATCCGCAGTCAGGCCCTCCGTGAGGGGATAAACGGGAAGAAGCCGACCGATGCGGCTGGATCGCAATGGTGCCTGAGCACTCTCCATCACCTCAATCAGTGGGTCCTGAAAACTGATTCCATAAGGCCCGCTTTTGACAAGACCACTGACGGCCACCGTGGCGCCGTTGGGGTACTGGCGGGTCTGGCCATGCAGGTAGGAAGGATTGCTGAACCGCTTGCCGGCCAGGAAACGGGTCACCTTGATCCGGCCAGTCGGATCCTGCAGCTGCAGCTCGATGATCGAAAGGTTGGGATTACGGGGACTGGTGAAGCCATGGCAGCGTCGCACCGTGGCCACGATCGTGGCGGTTTCACCCGGCACCAGGGCATCAATGCGTCGAAGAGCCGAATAATCGACGTAGTCCCTGGGGTAGTGAAGGATCAGGTCGCGGACCAGCAGCAGCCCAAGGCTGGCCAGGCGTTCTGCAAGTTTCGGCCCGATGCCTTTCACCTGAGCCAGAGGACTGTTGAGAGAGGATGCCGCGGAAGTTGATGCAGCGGATGACGAGGATCGTTGGGCAACCTTCAGACGCGGTGGGGCCATTGGCGCGGATGGCTCCAGACGCTGGCGCAGGGCATGAAGCCACTGCCGCAGCACCGTGACCTGTCGGCGGCGGGCTGAATCATCCAGAGAGGCATACTCGGCGAATCCCTCCGCCAGAGACTGAAGTCGAGGTCGAACATCCTCCGGCAAAGGAATCTGCGGAGGAGTTGCAAGCTCGCGCTGCATGAAGCTCTGAAAGCGCTCATTGCGGCCCTGAAGATTGCTGAACCCACGATCCACCTCGAGTGACAACGCCTGCTGCAGAGGTCGGATCCACAACCGAAATCGCTCGAGGGCCTGATGGTCCAGACCGGCGTTCAACTGAGTGGAGGAGTCTCCGGCTGGTTGGGCCACCAATCGTTCTGGACCTCTCGGACACTGGCGCGATGCTGCCAGTGTCGCTCCTTCTGCAGCAAAGTGCTTAGTTCACGACGTTGCAGTCGAATCCTGCTGCGACCGCGTCTCAGTGCATGGTCATCGAACTCAAGCTCTGACGGACGCAGCAGGACGCAGGCAGTGTCCATCGCCTGATCATCCACGACCATCGCCAGAGGCAGCGTCAGCTTCAGCACATTGGAGGGCGCCGAGTGGGATGGCAGCTGACCAGCGTTCACCGCATCCAGCAGCTGAATGGGAAGCAGGCTGCGCGTGACCCCTGCCCGCATCAGCTCAACATTCACGGCATGGGAGACATTGCGCAGCCTGCGGATCAGGGCGGAATCCAGTGAATCCATCCAACTCAACAGGCCGCTGGCTGTCGCAGGCATCAGCTGATCACTTGATTGAGCCGCCTGGTGCGGATCGAAAACGGCCGTTTCCAGGCGGTTCGGCAACTCCTGGGAAGACTCGCCCTGATCCAGTGATTCACCGGCCATCACGAACAGCGAGCGCAGAATCTCCAGCTCGGACATCTCGGAACCTTGGTCTGCTGACGTCAGTGACGAAGAGTCCGTCGCTTCGGAATGATCAACAGAACCATCATCCGCGGGGGGCGAATTCACCGGGAACAAGCCTTCCAGCAGATCAGAGCGTTCCAGCGGAAGATCCAGTCCCAGCTCAATTCCGAGAGGTGGAGTCTCACTCTCAGACGGGTCCTCTCCGCCGGAGCCACGGTTTGCGAGGGTCTGAAACTGCTGAATGCGAGAGCGCCTCTCCTCATCCTGAAGGCGAAGGGCCAGAACCAGCAGCTGCTCGATCGTGATCATCGATGACGCACGCTGAACAAGTGCGTCAATGCGCTGCTGCAACACGGCCTGTCGGTCTGAAAGCGAGGCGCGCTGCAAAGTGGAAAGAGAACAGAGCAGGTGGCGGATCGCCGCTTTGACAGCGGTGGGCAGAATCCGTCTCACCCGTTCCAGATACTGGGCCTGCTCTCTGTAGAGATGCGGAGCCAGAGAGTGACAACGTTCTTCCAGACGTGCAAGCTGCACGCCTGGATCATGCGCGTGGCGACTCCCAGGCAATCCAGTCAAGATCAGCCTTTTGACATGGAGGCAACTTCAGCGGCGAAGTCTGACTCTTCGATCTCAATGCCTTCACCGAGGGTGTAGCGGGTGAATCGACGCACTTTGACGTTTTCGCCGATCTTGCCCGCAGTCTGTTTCACAAGCTCGGCAACGGTCAGAGAGCTGTCCTTGATGAAGGGCTGTTCCATCAGGGCCAGTTCCTTGAGACGCTTGTTGATGCGACCCTCAACAATCTTTTCCTTCATCTGCTCTGGCTTGCCTTCAAGGTCATCGCGACCCATCTCGATTGATTTCTCACGCTCACGGATTTCAGCGGGAATCTCGTCAGTGGTGACGTACTCAACACCTGGACAGGCAGCGACCTGCATGGAGACATCGCGGAGTAATTCCTGGAACATGTCGCCACGCGCGACGAAATCGGTTTCACAGTTGATTTCGATCAGCACACCAACACGGGCACCGGTATGGATGTAACTGCCGATGGCACCTTCAGCGGCAGTGCGACCTGATTTCTTTTCCGCACTGGCGATACCTTTCTGACGAAGCCATTCAACGGCTTTGTCGGCATCACCATCGGTTGCTGCAAGGGCTTTCTTGCAGTCCATCATTCCAGCGCCGGTCTTGTCGCGGAGTTCCTTGACGAGCTTGGCGGATACGGCAGCAGCCATCAGATGTGTTGGAGGAGGAGTTGGGACTAAAAGATCCGCCTTCCCGCTCTGGCGGGAGGGCGGCGTGAACTTAGCGGCTAATGCGGATCAACCTTGGTTGTCGGCGCCACGCTGCTCGTTGGAACCGTGGCGGCCTTCGTTGATGGCATCAGCGAGGCGGCTCAGCACCAGCTGCACGGAACGCACAGCATCGTCATTGCAGGGAATGGGAACCTCGCAGAGATCGGGGTCGCAGTTGGTGTCAAGCATGGACACCAGGGGGATATCCAGTTTGCGCGCCTCAAGGACAGCGTTGGTCTCGCGACGCTGATCGACAAGCACCACCACATCGGGGAGGCGACGCATGTTCTTCAGACCACCGAGGTACTTCTGAAGACGGTCCAGCTCCCGACGCAGCACAGCGGCTTCCTTCTTGGGACGCATGGCGATTGCACCGCTGGACTCCATCCGCTCAAGATCCTTAAGGCGGTCGATCCGGGCCTTCATCGTGGTCCAGTTGGTGAGCATTCCGCCCAGCCAGCGCTGGTTCACGTAGGACGCGTCACAGCGTGCCGCTTCATGGGCCACCACTTCAGAAGCCTGTTTCTTGGTGCCGACGAACAGGAAACGCTTGCCGCTTCTGGCCGCGGTGCGGGTCCATTTGTAGGCGTTGTTCATGCAGACAGCAGTCTGCACGAGGTCGATGATGTGAACTCCGTTGCGCGCGCAGTAGATGTAGCGCGACATCTTGGGATTCCAGCGACGGGTCTGGTGACCGAAATGGGCACCAGCTTCCATCATCTCGGCGAGAGTGACGACAGCCATGGTTGATTCGAGGTTTCGGGTTCGCCTCCACCTGTCAGGGATG
>NYZI01000128.1 GCA_002687115.1 Cyanobium sp. ARS6 | reverse complement strand
CGGAGAACTGGGTGATGCTGGTGACCTGATCCACAGCAGCCGCGGCCCGGGACACGGAGGCATAGTCGGAGACACCGGCAACATTGACTTCAGTTGCGCCAGCAGCAACAGGAGCCAAAAGGCCCAATGCTGCGGGAGCAACAAGCAATTGCTTGAAGAGTTTCATGGAGTTCCTCACACCAAAAATAGAGGAGCCCAAATAGTAAGGGAAAAGGGCATGGATGCAAGGGATCGAGACAATTCAAATGACCCAAAGAAGCGACTCACGGATACACAGAAACAAGTCTCAAAAGACTCACAGAAAAAGCTTCCGACTTTTTAGGAATATGGGCTTATTTGCTTGATGTCGTCGTACAACTGCTTTGCAAGCTTGTTGTTGTACCCAGTGCACAACTCGCGCATACACAACGCATCAAATATGGAAAACAGAGCTGGAAGCAGTGTCCAAAAGAAAATCAAGTAAATGATTCCATTGTTGCGCTCCTTAAGCCAGAATCTGTGGTATCCGAACCATCCGAGCAAGAGCGCATAAACCACACCTAACGAAGGCTGCCTGCAACGAAGTTCAAACTCATTCTCGAAAGCCATGATCTCACCATGTGACATCTTTTTGGCGAGATGCTTGTATTCTTTTCTCATCTGCTGCAACGTGAGCGATACAGGCCAAGACTAACAACTTGACAATTAAAGATCAAGTGAACTGGTGCAAATAAAAAGTCTCCGCCAAACACCCCAACGTTGCAAGATCAGCACCAATTTAAAGACGAAGCAGTGATATCAATGATCAACAATGATAGAGAAACTAGAAAGTTATTTTCAAAAACGAACAATCTCTGCATTCAATGCAAATACGCACGTGTCAGAAAAGAATTCCAAAGAAAATAGTCCTCATCGACACCCATGCCTATTATCAAGAAAGATGAATCCGGGACAATGCCCCATTGCAGCAAGTGTGGAAAATTACCTCCACTCGGAATCAAAAGATTTTTGCAGGCATTTACAAAAATAATTCAAAAAATGATTCTAAAGATCAGCAACGCAATGAGATCAAGGGATAAGAAACCAAATCGAACTACTTATCAATGAATTGAAAGACGATCGTAAATGAGCTAAGGATAGAATTCCTCTAGCTCAATGAAAGTCAAACTGCAATCCAAGCTTCTTCCTGGCCATCACTACTGATAGATCCTGAGAAATTGTCTTTCCAATGCTCGTAAGCGATATCAAATTCACGATCCCAAAGAGGGGGGATATCAATGGTGGATTTTTTAAAATAACCGTCTTCAATGGCACTTAAATATAACCGCCGCAATGCAACCCAGCGTGGCTCGTTTTTGTGTGACATACGAAGGATGATATCTTGCATCTCTCCATCTATGTTTTCAGAAGGAATACAATAGAAAGCTCCTACACGACGTTTGGAGCGTAAAAAATTACCTTCCTCAAGCAAGTGATTAGTAATAGCAGTTTGACCATCCTTTTGGTCCAATAGCTGAAAAAGTTTGCGCGCCCTCTTAAGACCTGTTTGATATCTCCTGTTGGCAAGCCACTGCGTAATGGCCGTTCGACGCGTGATTGCTACTAAAACAAGTATCAGCGCAATGAGCAGTTCAATTTCAATAATCAGCATGATTACTAACAATCTTTTCTCAAGCTAGCAACGATTTGGACACCGGCAAGCATCATCGCCATTCGGGTATCAAATGCCACAACGCGGATCTCTTGATTAAATGCAAATGCTGGGCATTGTTTCAGATTTAAAACAGAGAAACTAGATTATGAGTAACAAATTCTACTCGCATTGCACTTTTAAGCCTTCTTTAATTGCCACAAGAAGCTTCGAGCACTAACATTCTAAGAGATGCTTTGACAAAGCCAAGAAATGAATCTAAGTGAACTGGCAGTTCATCATTCTGCAACTGTTGTTGCTGTGAGCAGTGATGGAAGTGAACTAAGCAATTCCTTTAAAGACCGATTAGAAGCAATGGGTATAAGGAAGGGTAGAAAAGTTCAGGTCATGCGAAAAGCTCCGGGTGGAGACCCTTATGAAGTGAGGGTCGGAAGTACAACTGAGATTGCCATACGAAAGGCAGAAGCAGCACTGGTGGAAATTACGGATGTAGAAGATCTCAAGAAAACCTGAATCAATTTTTTTCAAATTCAACAATTCCCAAATCATCACCATGATCACTGCAGAAGCCGGCAAAAGGACAGAACCAAAAAATGAATTACCTAGGATAGTTTTCATAGGTCAACCCAACACGGGTAAATCAACTTTTTTCAATCGTGTCACCAACGCCACAGCCGGGGTCGCCAACTGGCCAGGGCTGACTGTCGACTTTATGCAGGCGAAAGTAGAGCGCGAAGGAAAAAGTGTTGAATTCGTAGATTTACCAGGAATCTATGATTTGGACGGTTTCACAGAAGACGAAAAAGTTGTTCAGGATTTTCTTGAAAAATATAGCTTTGATTTAATTGTTTGTGTCATTAATGCTTCTCAGATTGACAGGCAGATATTGCTTCCACTCCAGCTTAAAAAATTAGGGTTGCCTGCACTGGTTGCTCTGAACATGGCTGATGAGGTCAAACGTTTTGGAGTAAAAATCAACACCCAGCAATTATCTCAATATCTGGGTATGCCCGTATTCTCCATCAGCGCAAAATATGGTGCTGGCTGTAGTCTGGCAGTTGACGGAATTTGGAATACGGTTAACGACATCAAGGACTCTTACAAAGTCTCAGAACTTGTTGAATTTTGTCGTGAAAACAAAATAACTGATAATGAAATACAGGAGTCTTTAGATCAAGGAATAGAAATGCCACCAGAAAATCTGGTGACATTTACAAACCGGCTTGACTCTGTGCTTTTGCATCCGGTCTTCGGTCTACCAATCTTCTTCCTAACAATGTTGGCTCTTTTTGCCTTCATATGGAACGTAGGTATGCCAGCACAGGATCCTGTTGGAGAATTCACTGATTGGTTGCAATCGACAGTGCTGGAACCTGGATTAGCTTTTTTACCTGAAGTCGTTAAAGATTTTGTCATTAACGGTCCATATGCAGGTTTTGCAGCACTGCTTGGATTTGTTCCGCTTGTCGCCTTCTTCTTTGTTGTGATGACGGCACTGGAAGACAGCGGATACTTATCCAGAGCTGCGTACTTGATGGATAACATCATGCGCAAAGCAGGTCTTGATGGACGAGGCTTCGTCATGCAGTTATTCGGGTTTGGCTGCAATGTTCCTGCAATCATGGGAACAAGAACCATTCGCTCGCGAAGCCAGCGGCTTCTTTCCATTCTTGTAATTCCCTTCGCACTCTGCTCAGCCAGATTGCAGGTGTTCGTATTCTTTTTGGGCATTATTCTTCCCAAAAACGGATTCTACGCGCTTTGGCTTCTCTACATCATTAGTTTTGTTGTCGCCTTTGTAATGGCAGCAATCTTTAATGCTAGTGGTCAATTCAAATCAAAAGATCCTTTCGTTATCGAATTGCCCCCTTACAGAACTCCAACATTCAAACAGGTTGCTTTGAATGTATGGAGTGAAATGAAAACTTTCGTACAAAAACTCTCAGTTTTCATGATTATTGGTACAACAATCACTTGGTTCCTTACTAACTATCCGGGTGGTTCAGAAGGTTTAAACACTTACGCTGGTCAGATTGGAACATTCTTTGCACCCCTAATGAGCCCCCTGGGAATTAATCCATTGCTCACAGTATCTCTAATTATTGGATTTGTTGCAAAAGAAGTGCAGCTTGCTGCAGTCGCAACTATGTACGGATTGGGCGAGGGCAGCGATGCATTAAAAACAACATTGGGTGGGGCTATTAACTTTCAACAAGGCTTCAGTTACTGCCTGTTTAGTCTTCTCTACGTTCCATGCTTGACAACTGTTGCAACAATCTGGGGAGAAACAAAATCAACAAGATTTACTCTCTTTTCCGTTGCAGTTTCGATGATCGTGGCATGGGTCGTAGCTTTTGGATTTTACCAAACCTATAATCTTATATTTGCGTCTTAATTTCTTCATTTCAACCAAAATAGAAAAAGCACTGTCTCAGTCAGACAGTGCTTTTTTTGTGAATGCCTACGGCTGAACAAGCTGTTACGCGACCCTTTTTTCTAATGGCGTGAAATCCCAACCAATTGGAGAAGAAGTCTTATTTTTTTCACGATGTTGTTGATAGAGGTCTTCAATTTCCACACATGCCTTGTCATAGGCATGCCAACCAACCATACGTCTTGAATGGGCTCTGCCTCTTTTATCAACTGATTGATCCACAGTCACTCCATTGGTTTCAGCACTCTCAAAAGCGCTCAAAAGGGGAATCTGGGATTGCAAAACACAGATATCAAAACCCTGAAGGATTTCAACGGCTGCTTCCGCTGATGACTTTTTACGTGAATCAACCTTCACCAATAAAGCGGCGAAAGGAATGCGATAATTATTGAGTAAGGTTGACATCTCAACAGTTAACTCTATGGAACGACTTTGAGGAGTTGTCGGTAACACAATAATATCGGAACCCTCAACAAGATTTTTTAGTTCTTCTTCATTGCTGCTTGCCTGTCCATCTGTCACAACAATATCTGCACCTCGAGCTGCCTTAGCTGCCGCTTCTATAGGAATGACGGGATAGGGCAATAATTCTCGGGCACCATAAGCAGTAGCCGATCGATTTCTATCGGCATCAATCAAAGCAACCTTTTTATGTTTGCAAGCCCAGATGGCAGCCAGATGCACGCTAGTGCACGTTTTTGCCACCCCTCCTTTCTGGCCGAAAACAGTGATAAACATGTTTAAAACAACTTTCTGGCATCATTACGTCATCAAGAGCGATGTCAAGTCCCATTCATTTCGCTGCCATGAGCTAATTAATGGAATGAATCCGTCATACGTAACAACTGAGCAAAACTAACGATGACAAATAAGCAGATCCAGTGATCTGGAGTGTCATAACCCCGATTGAGTGTATGGGATCAATCATTCAAAGCAATCAGCAATGCAGAACGGTGGTTGCAACAAGCCAATCCATGGTGTGCCGGCTCGCTGATATCGTCGGTATCTGAACCAACAGGCAGGAACCCGAAAATGACTAAACAGTTACTGCTCAGTGCATGAAATGCAACACCTTCATCATCCTCCTTGATCAGATTGTTCACTATGGACGAAAAATCATCCAACGAAACTCTGCCTCAAAATGAGGAAAGAGAAACCTTCAACGCCTGGTTGAAGCGTAACCGTCTTGACAATGGACAACCTTGGCTTTTCTATGGCGAAGACGAACAGTTTCAGGATGGTTAAACCAAATAAAGAATTAAAATCCTGCAGAGCAGATTTCAGAAAAGATTCTCCTATTAATTAATTCACACCTGTTTTGTTTGCCGTATATGAATTAAGAGCCTGTGCACTTAAAATTCACGAAAAGCTTAGTATATTTTTTTAATTAGACTAACTATACCCGCAAGGATTCCGCTGATCACAAATATAAACCCAGGACATACACTAAGCTGCTTGCATAGTGGTGCTGACCTGGCTGATCAATCTGGGCGCGTCAGTTAGTGAATTTGGGTCCATCAACCACTGATCGAGTTCAATTGTTTGAATCATTTCAAAGATTTCAGTTACTGACGTCAAATCTTGCTGCATAAATTCCATAATCACCCTGATTTTTGCGCACACTTCCGACTCTGATTTGCAAAAATATCTCACAGATCCTTGAACTCCTCTGCTGACATATTGGTTGAGAAACCTCTCAAGGCTGTCCTTTTCATACCCATCCTCAATCGAACCCTTGAGCTCAATGCTTCGTATCGTGAAGTAGCCAACTGTTGTTTCAGGCATCACTCATAGAAAAGTACCAATACCTTAGAGGTCAGTTTTTGGGATTGTGGGTCAACTCGATACTTCACCAGCCTTCTTAAAGCACTCTTGAGTCAATGTGGATTTATCGATAAACATATTCATTGATTGCATATAGCTGGTGGAAATATTTACTGCTGGCAAAATCTTGCAGAGTTTATTGTGACCGAGACAAGCATATTGCCATGCGCGATTAAAACAATTGGCAATGATTCCGAGGAGAAACCAAATCACTTGCCGACAAAAATGGTGAGTCGAACCAATAGTGATTCCTTCCTGTGCAAGGTATTAAGCGAAACAAATAAACTATGAATAAGGGTAAGCATTGGGAACGAAAAATTGTTCGTTAATTGGAGGACGAACATAGTCACTATTTTTAGGTCTTGGTGGAAGCTTGATTCCGGGCGGTGTCATGTCTTCCCATGGCACTTTGCTGAGTACGTGGCGGAGACAATTGAGTCTTGCTCTCCGTTTGTCATCAGCCTCAACAGTGAACCAGGGAGCCTCAGGAATATTGGTCCGCGTGAACATTTCATCCTTGGCTCGTGAAAAATCAATCCAACGATTGCGCGCCTCAAGATCCATGGGGCTCAGCTTCCAGCGACGGGTGGGGTCATCAATCCGCGACTGGAAACGCACTTCCTGCTCTGTATCACTTACTGAAAACCAATATTTGAGAACAAGAATGCCGCTGCGCACCAGCATCCGTTCGAATTCAGGGGCATCATCAAGAAACTGCTCCACCTGATCGGGGCTGCAGAACCCCATCACACGCTCAACTCCAGCACGGTTGTACCAGCTTCGATCAAAAACAACGATTTCACCAGCAGCCGGGAAATGTTCAACATAACGCTGGAAATACCACTGACTTTTCTGACGCTCCGTTGGTGTTCCAAGTGCAACAACCCTGCAACCTCTAGGGTTCAATGGTTCAGTCAGTCGTTTGATTGTGCCCCCTTTGCCGGCTGCATCACGACCTTCAAAGAGAACGATCATCCGATAGCCGGTTTCTCGAATCCAGTACTGCATTCTTACAAGATCAGTCTGCAAACGAATCAATTCAGCCTCATACAGCTTCTTGTTCAACCTCACAATTTTTTGATGATGATCTTCCATCAGCCCTCCAAGCAAATCAGATGGAGTTTCAATATCCTGCGTGCTACCGCTAAGACTTTCAAGAGCAACGTCAGTCACTCGCTCTGAACATGTTTTGTCCTTTGAGTGGTGATGTTTTTTTGCCCTGTTCTTGTCTTTGTTGCCCATGGTCAGAACAAATCCATTCCTATTGGAGGCAGCGAAGAGGTGAACACGCCGTCTGCTCCATTTTTTCTCAGATTTCAGCTCGTCGGAGAGATGCCCTTGCCATCCAGCAACGGCAGGCTGAAGCGGATCGCGAACCTGCCTGGAACAGACCCAGCATCGATCTCACCGCTATGGATGCACTCGAGACTGCCGCCATGGAGACGGGCCACGTGGGACACAATGGCGAGCCCCAGACCGCAATGACCCTGCTGACCTCGGGATGAATCAAGTCGGTGAAAAGGTTGTAATGCCTCATCCCATTGCTGAGCTGGCATCCCCTCACCCTGATCCCAGACCTCGATGCAGCAGCGAGCATTTTCGACATGCAGGCGCAAAATGACCGGAGCAACTCCGTAAGAGAAAGCATTGTCGACCAGGTTGGCGATTGCACGACCGAGAGCAACAGGTTTGACCGAAACTGAAAGCGGAGCCAGGTCGAGTCGCAATTGATCAGCGGGGTGGCTGCTGGCCACTTCCGCCAGCAATTGATCCAGGGGAACCTCCACTGAGGTTTCACCGTCACCACCGCCGGCAAAAAGCAAAAACTGCCCGGTGATGCGTTCAAGAGACTGGAGATCTCCAGCACAACGCTCCCGCTCATCTGCTGACAGCTGCGGCATGGACAGACGGAACTGAAGACGGGTGATCGGTGCTCTCAGATCATGGGCAATGCCGGCAAGCATCGTCGCTCGTTCGCGACGATTGGCAGCCAGCCTCTGCACCATGGCGTTGAAACGCTGCGTGAGGCGCTGAACTTCAGGAGCTCCACGTGCCCTGACCGCGTCAGGATCCTCGCCATCACCCACTCGAGAAAGCGCTTTCTCCAAACCCCGCAGCGGTGCCTCCACCTCCACCAGCAGAAACAGTCCGCCGCAGATGATGCCGGCGCCGACCAGTGAAAGCCCAAGCAGCGTGGGCTCCGGAGGCCATCGCATCATCGAGGGCACGTCAACACGCAGCCAGATGGGCTCAAGAGGAGAAATCAGTTCAATCCACACACTGCGTTCACCGCGCGCAGCTCGGTCGGGCAGCACCATTGGACAGTGAGAGAGTCGTCGACAGAGCTGAAGCTGGAGCGCTTCGGCTTGACGTTTAAAGGCCGCTGAGGGGGGGAGCGGTGCGGGTTTGGGACGAACCGTGACCTCAAGATCAAGACCACTCAATTCAGCAACCAGATGAGGGGGGTAACGCTCCAGTGCCAGCTCAGTGAGCCGCACGTTGAGGGCGAGATCCCTTCCGAGCTGAATCGTCTGCAACTGTTCCAGTTGGCGACCGAAGAGAGCCTGGAACACCACCAGACAAAAAGCCGAACTCCCGAGAGCCAGGCCTCCCCATCCCAGCAGAGCAATGAGACGCTTCTGCCAGGGACGGGAAGGCATCGACAACAGCCGTGAGAGAGAAATCAGCGAGATCGCGGCTGGCCGTCAGGAACGAACACATAGCCGTAACCCCAGACTGTCTGGATGTAGCGCGGACGGGTTGGGTCCGGCTCCACCAGTTTGCGCACTCTTGAGACCTGCACGTCCATGCTGCGACTGTCTGTGTCGCAGCCGGGCCCCCGAGCAAGCTCGATCAACCGTTCCCGCGACAGAGGGCGGTGCGGATGCTGGACAAACGACGCTAGAAGACTGAACTCGCCACTGGTGATCACAACAGGCTGACTTTCACGAGTCAGCGTTCGGGCAGCCAGATCCAGCACATTGTCTCCAAACACCACATCACCACCCTCAGCCAGAGGTGTGCCTGCGGGCAGAGCACTGCGCCGCCTCAAAACAGCTTCAATCCGCGCTGAAAGCTCCCGGGGGAGAAAAGGCTTGGCCAGATAATCATCAGCCCCCTGCTCCAGGCCGATGATGCGATCCACGCCTTCTCCACGAGCCGTCAGCATCACTACCGGCAGGTCATCGCCAGCATCCCTGAGGCGACGAAGAGCAGTCAGCCCATCATCACCGGGCATCATCAGGTCGAGCACGATCAGATCAGGTCGCTGAAATTCCAGACGGGCCTCCAGCTGCTTCACGTCGCTGAGACTGCGTACGTCGTAGCCCTGATCCAGCAGATAGGTCCCAACCATCTGACGCAAATCAGGGTCATCATCGACCACCCAGATCATCGAAGTGCGGGGCATGGGTTCTGTCGCTGCTTCAAGGTGCACTGATCGTATGGATCCCTTTGCGTCCTGTCGCGCTGAAACGGACCTTGTCACAGCTGAACTGGTCATTGTCATGGCTCAGACATGTCCGTGTCAGCAAAAGTCCATATGCTCCGTTTATGGCGAAGCGCTTGTCACAACCTGTGTTGATGGTCTTGGTGCTGACTGGGATCCAAAGTGTTATTCCGTACGCCTCTGCACTGGCGAATCCACAGAACGTTCAGATTTACGGGCGCAGAATGGAAGCCCTTTTCCTGCAGATGGACGTGAACGGGGATGGTCGACTGGAGTCAGGCGAAGTCAAAGGGCAACTCTATTTCGAACGGCGCCTGCAACGCCCTGATTCACGCGGTTATCTGTTGCTCGAAGATGTCAGCCCTTTGAGCCCCCATCCGAGTGGGCAGCGACTGCAGAAACGCTTCAACCAGGCTGATCGCAACGGTGATGGACGAATCGATCGCAATGAATGTCAAGCACTGCCCTGGTTGAGCCGGAATTTTGTGAGCTTCGATCTCGACGACGATGGTGGACTGACGCTTGAAGAGCTGTGGACAGTGCAGCGATCACTCGCTCCGCGCCACTGACATCATCGTCTGGACCGTGGCCGACGCTGGATTGGTTTGCTCGGCTTGGTTCTGACAGGGTTGATCAATCTTGTGAAGGATTTAACAAGGCGAAATCCGCCCGACACCAAGGCCAGAAGGCCAGCCACCAGCAGCAGTGCAATCAGGATGACCGCTGCCAGACCGAGGAATGCCTTAAGAAGCTGACCAAGGCCTCGGATCAGGTCTGCAATGGCTTCGCTGACCACCACCATGGCATCAATCCTCTGAGGCAACCAGCTCAGAAATGCCAGAAGACCTGAGCCAATCGCAAGCAACAGAAGACCTTCAACCATCTGGCGGCCGACTGAAACTGACCGAGCCCGAGTCCGTTTGCTGAACACTCTTCGGGGCTTGGACACGGCACTGAGAGATTTCAGATTGGGCGCATTCATGACATCAGACCCCGGCTGAACGATGTGACAAGCCCAGGATTGACACTGCTGATCGAAAACGAGCGGGATCCTGGTGGCAGGGACTCAACCGTCCAAACAAAAATGGGGTTGAAGTTGAACTGAATCATTGCCATTTGACGACTGGAACAATCCAGGCATTCTGAGCTGACTCGCTCAGAGGTCAACGATCTTGCTCGGATTGCGAGGAACCGCTGAGAGGAGTTTCCGGTTTGACTTCGTTGGCCGGCTCAGGCTGGGGGGGTTGCAGTTGAGGCAAGGGCAGCAGAAGCCCGAGAATGGCCAGAGCGGCGACGCTGGCACCCCCGAGCAGTGGAGTTGTGAGCCTCTGCGTCAAGGGAATCCGCTCGACAAGATCCCGACGAGGGAGTGGCTCGTGCTCAATGGATGGCCAGGCGAGACAGACACGAGCGTCATCACGCAAGGCATCGAGACAGCGGACGAGATCGGCCAGTTGGGCATCATCGAGGTGGATCGAGAGTGGAGGAATGTCCGCTTGACCACTGGTGAGGTCAAGACGATGCTGAGATCCATCGGGGACCAGCCGCACTGGATCATTCAGGGCTCCAATGGAGCGAACCACCCCTGAAAGCCGTAAACGCACGTAGGGAATGACAACCTGCATCAACGACTCGAGATGTTCGCGTTTGCCTTCGAGCTCCGAAGCACCAACGATTTTCAAGCGCCATGAAGAGAGGATTCCGATGGCCTGGCCAGCATGACCGGCAGACAAGTCGGGAAGGCCGTCAACTTCGAGACGTGCAGTGGTCTGGTCGTAGCGGAAGGACTGTTTGAGCATCGCCATTCAAGGTGTCGGATCAAGAAGACTGGCTCGAAGACGATCCACACCGCCGGGCCCTGCAGACAGTGCCAGCGTCAGGACCAGCTGTCGCAGCAAAGAACCTTCGGGCTCACTCCCCAGGAAACGCTGGATGGCGCCACGACGGAGGTTCATGCGCTCTTCGATGAGATCGCGTAAACGCTGATGCACCAGTCCCCAGCGCTGGCGGGTGAGATCTGGCGGCTCTTTAGAGGAGAGCAACTGGTGAAGCATTGGATAGAGCCGGTCGGCCATGGCGCAGAGGATTCTGATCAATGCCTCTGTTTCCACAGCACTGAGCTGACCGCGCCTCGTTGAACGTCTGAGCGGGTTATGGCAACGGCGTTTCCACAGCTCAACCCGATTGGGAAAGATGGTCTCAAAACCAAGCTGACGAGTGGCCCAGAGCATGGCTTCGCCCCCGTTCAGATCAAGTGATTCGACCGTGAGCAGAAGCAGATCAAGACGCTCGAGAGCTCTGCGACCAAGCAGCGCATCAGGGATTGAACGCTCCACAACATCGCTAGGGATGACTTCGGTCATGTCAGGCATGACACATACAGCAGAGGAAGACAGGCAAAGCGCGTTTTCCAACCTCGCCGTCGATGTAAACCTCTCATCACAACCAAGGTGAAAAGCCCCGGGAATCAGTCCAACGCGAGAAGAATGGCACCGAATGCGTTTGGTTGCACCTGTATGACTGACGGGTGATAAACAGTCTGGAGTTTCAGCCTCTCTCAGGGCACCAGTCAGATCAAGCCACACGATCGCAGCATGAGGTTGGGGCTTGTCAAGCAGACCGGAACAGTTAGTCAGGCAATGAACAGGATCCTGCAGGTGCAAAACCTGAGAACCCATTTTTCAGGGGGCAAATGTGACGCAGACATCCATGACGCACCGGGAACTCCTTCAAGCATTTGATCAACTGAGACAACGCGCAATGAAATAAGAGCAAACGGCATATCGATGGGAGAGCAGGGTTCTGGCAACAATGAGCAAAAACAGGGCCTAGTCCTTTAACAACCTCACATTTAACGTTTAACCCTATTGTGTAGGCGATCAGAACTTCAGCATCCCGCCAAATCAACAAAGTTACAGAGCACGTGGAAGTTGAATCATCCTTTAAGAATGATTCGGAACAATAAGTAAAAACAATATAAATTGAACATCGATCAAACGAAATTCCGCATCAAATCATCAGCTCTATTTTATGCGATTGAGAGGCAAAAAAAATCCCAGCAGAGATTAATCAACAACAGGTTGATCTCCAGCGACCACGTTGAGATATGGTGGCATCGTTATTGCACAAAGCTGTTTAACGAGTGAACAATTCAAAGCGCTCCACGGACATCTTCAGTGCTTTCAAGCACTTGCTTGGCTTTAAACAAACAACAAGCCAACAAATGCTTAGTCATGAGTTAGTTGGAATAGATTATTTGTGCGTAATCCTGGTGTGCATAGGGGCTGGATACTTTGCTGCCCTGCAAGGATTTGACTCACTTCCTGTCAATGCAGATTCATTCGCTCCATTCGAAGAAGCAAAGAGCCTGATCAGCAACCCCGAAACGCATCTATTCAATATTCACTTTTCAAGAATACCAAGCATCTTTCCAGACATAACAATCAATGCATTAGTACAACTCATATTCCCGAAGGCGGGATTTCTGGAGATATTCAGCATTTATTCCTGGGTAACGTCATCACTCTTTCTACTGCTGGCGACACTTTTAATTCAACAAATTCAATCAGTCACTCAATCCTTAACTGCTATTTCGATCAGAGTTAGCTTGGTCACAGTCAGCCTGCTGAACATAAGCCATCAATTCAACATAATTTATGCCCACGTCATCACTCCTGTACATCATGGCGGCAACATACTAAACACCTTACTTCTGCTGACTCTTGCCTTACAGCTGCTCAAGCGAACAGAAGCGAGAAACATAAGGCTTGCGCTCTTGATCTTGACAACGCTGGCTGTGCTGTCCAACAAAATCGCAATTTTCACCGCAGTGTTTCCAATAGGATTTTTAATTGTCTGTTATCTACGAGGCAATGAACGGAGAAATTCGCTCATTCAACTGGCCCTGTCAACGGCAGCAGGCCTAGTGCTTGGAAGCTTGTTAAATGAACAATGCGCCAATCCAAAAATAAATTTATTTGGCACAGGTTCCGCCTTTATTCACTATTTTCAACTCAGCTGGGTCACATCAGTGAGTGCGGTATTTTCGATTTTTTCCCTTTGGTTTATTTATAGATCAAAAAGTACATTGTCGCAATCAACCAGCGCAGGATTGACGGCAATATCATTAAGCAGTCTCTCTTATTTTTTATACCTGCCGGTCATAACAAGCAGTGGAGACGCTCCCATTCGCTACATTTGCATCGCATATGCATTGATTGTAGTATTTTTTGGATATTACATCAACACTATGAGGAATTACCAGTATCCCATAGTGTTAATTACGCTCGTTACTGTTACTGTACTTTCCTTTAAATCGCCGGTAGGCCCCTACCTCAATTTAAAAGAACATCAATCGCTGAAGCAAGCGCTCCTAGAAAGGAGCGAGAGAATTGAACCGTTCAAGAATGATGCTGCACGTTTCATTCACAAAATGGGATATGACAACTATCTTGGCCTGGGTGATTACTGGACAGCGGGCGCGGCACTGGTCACTAATTCAAAGCTTCAGATTGTTCCCATTCTTAAATCAGGCAATCCAGATTTCTGGGGAGCCACACCACAAGACATCAAACAACAGATTCAACCTCTCGAAAAAAGCAAAGCTTATGTAGTAGTAGAATATTTGCAGAGTCGGGTCAATCAAAAATTCCAAAAAAAGATCCAAAGCAAATACGGGGAACCAGATATCATATGGAATTACGATGATGAAAACAGAACATTTACGAGAGACGAAATCGATACCAACAACAAGATACTTGTTTATGATAATCCTGAAATCTACAAGAGAATCTCCAGAAAATCAAAAAAATTCAAGAGAGAATGCAATAAAGCGAGTCCGAACTATAGGGTTCGCTGAGAGCCTCTAAATGCTTGAAACAAAAAAGTCCTTTTAGCTGAAGCCATTGCTTGTCATAGATTGTTGTTGTCACATCCTTTTAAGGGATCTAAAGCTCAGACCATAGAAAAGCAGAGAGGGAATCAACCTAGCTATCAATATTGTTAATCATGTTCAATTAAGAATTGGCTGCACCGCAAAAAAGCTGAAATTCACTCGTCAAACATGACTTTTATATCAACTTTTTTCATGTGAGCGTTTTTCAATGGTGACAAACAGAGCAAAGTCAAAATTGCAATACCTCTTCAGCAGGAACAGTATAAAATACAAGATATGATTCTCATTTTTTAAAGAGTGGAGAACTCGAAGCAATTGGCGAACAGTTTCAAAGCCATTGGAAGTCTTATAGGAATCAGCAAAGCATCCAGCCAAACGATACGAACAAAACAATTAGTAAAAGTTGATTACCTATGCCTATTTCTCGTTTGCATTAGTGCAGGTTACTTAACAACTCTACAAGGATTTGCTGCGCTACCCATTAATGCAGATTCACTCGCGCCATTCGAAGAGGCAAAAAGCCTGATCAGCAATCCAGACACTCATCTTTTCAATATTCATGTTTCACGAATTGCAAGTATTTTCCCAGATCTGACAACCACTATTCTCTTACAGCAGATTCATCCTCAAGCTGGTTTTCTAGAGATCTTCAGTCACTATGCCTGGTTTTGCTCTTCACTGTTTCTCCTGCTTGCCACAGTACTGACCCATACAATCAATTCAAAACAAAATACGCTCACAGCAGTTTCGATAAAAATTAGCCTTGCAACTATTATATTGCTAAACATCAGCCTGCAATTTAACATTGTATATGCTCATTTAATTACGCCTGTTCACCATGGCGGAAACATATTAAATACAATATTAATTCTGATACTGTCAATAAATACGATTAAATCTCAAAACAAGAATATAATGATTCTTGGCATGAGCTTGCTGACTGTTCTTGCGACGATGTCGAATAAGATCTCAATATTTTCAGCCGTCATACCCTCTATCATCATTTTCATAACTTTTTTAAAAAGATCACAGAAACGGAACTATTCAATATCGCTGATTCTTGCAACAGCAGCAGGAGTCTTCATAGGCAGCCGCTTTAATGAACAATGTGCCACACCCCAATTCAATCTTTTAGGAACACTGTCAGCATTGAGTCAATACTTTCAAGCAAGCTGGATCACGTCAGCAAGTGCAATACTATCAATTGTGTCAATTATTTATGCAATAAAGTCTAATCAATCAAGTTTAGATTTCCCAATACAAACAAAAGCTGGCTTACTCACTATTTCACTAAGCAGCCTTTCCTATTTTGTTTATTTGCCAATGCTTACAAGCAGTGGCGAAGCACCAATTCGATACATTTGCATTGCATACGCATTGATACCCGTTTTCTTTGTTATCTACCTCAACAGAATAAAAAATCATCAACAGTCCATTGCACTTTCAACAATGCTGGTCATTACCTTGGTTTCTTTTCAGGGTACAGGAAGACACAATATTAATATTACCAAACTTCAATCTTTAAAAGATACTCTGATCCAGAGGAGCGAACGTATCTTACCTTTTAAGAATGATGCAGCAAAGTTTATTAATGAAATGGGATATAATGCCTATTTGGGTTTGGGGAATTACTGGATTTCAGGTGCCACACTGGCTACGAATTCCAAAATACATGTTATTCCAATTCACTACACAGGATTTCCAGACTTTTGGGGAGCAACACCTCAAGACGTACGTTTGCAAATCGAATCCTTAGACCAAGAAAAAACGTATCTTCTCACAGAAGATGATGAATTTAAGCAAAATTTTGAAGAAGAATTTGGACCAGCAGTGAAAACATGGAATTACAATAAAACTGAGCGGGCATTCACACTCGAACCAATCCAGACAATCCAGAGGATTCAAATTTACACCAACCCAAGCATCTTTAAAAGAGTGAGAAAACATTCGATTGATTTCAAGCGTCAATGCAACCCCTCATTGCCTAATTACAGCGAAAGATAAAAGTATCAATCCCAGAGCCTTGACTGATCGCTTGTGTTAACCAAAAATTGGTTATTGAAGTAATGGCGCCTCGTTACGAGAATTGATGGGAGTGGGCCTTGATTGCCAGAGGATGCACTGATTCTTCACGAATGACACCAACTCAACGTTGATAAACCATCGAAACATTAACTGAACATCCTGCCCAACAGTTGGTGATGAAAGCAGCAAGGTAGAGAAACTAAGTCCACTACCACCTGAGTTTCAGGCGCTGCCCAGAGGCGCCTCAGATACTGAAAGCGTTCAATCTTCGCAGCGGTGCAGAGCAGACGCAGAGAGCAACAGGTTGCTTGTGTGAAGTCAAATGCACTTGGATCCGCTCGAAGCACTCTGCAGAGAGCTGAAAAGTGTGATGGTCTGAAACTGATATGGCACCTACCGCATCCAAGTATGAAGACAATTTTTTCAGTAACGCATAGAAATCCATCAGCCCGGCGACTGAACTTGATCTGTCGATCTCGTCTCCGCTTCTGACGGGTGTGTTCAAGCGCTCAAACGGATTCGGATCATCGAAAAGACTGCCGTCAGATAACGACCGTCAGCAACGACTGCGATGATGCAAGGGTTGAGGCCTTTCAATCAACAGCCTGTGGATCTTCGTCAGTTCATTCGCGATGTACCGGACTTTCCAAAATCAGGAATTCTGTTCCGCGACATCTCACCAATGCTGCGTGACCCCCGTGGATGGCGCGAAGTGATGCAGCAGCTTGGCCGCGTATGCGATCAACTCAAACCTGATCTGATCGTGGGAATTGAGTCGAGAGGCTTCATCGTGGGAACTCCACTGGCCTTTCAGCAAGGGCTTGGCTTTATACCGGTGAGAAAACCTGGGAAACTTCCAGGCGCTGTGATCGGTGTTGATTACACCCTTGAATACGGCAGCGACCGTCTTGAAATCCAGAGCGATGCTCTCGTTGACGGCTCAAGGGTTCTGCTGGTGGACGATCTGCTGGCAACAGGAGGAACAGCAGCCGCGAGTGTTGAACTGATTCAGAAAGCCGGAGGCAAACTCGTGGGCTGTGGGTTCGTCATCGAACTCTCTGGTCTGCAAGGACGGAATCGATTGCCGGAGGGACTGCCGGTTGAATCACTTGTCCGTTACGGCTGACAAGACTTCGTAGCCTGCTATCCAGCCTCTGCGATTCAGCAGCAACCAGCATCAGTCCTGCTGCTGCTGCCAGTCGAGGACCTCCTGATATTGCGTGAGGTTGAGCAATCCAAAGCTCCAGAGCACAACAGGCAGAGGCGCCTGCTCAAGCTGGGCCTGACGAATTCCCAGATTGATGGCATTTTCGCTCAATCCCAGCCTTTGCTGAAGGAATCTGATCAGCGCTCGGGAAGCCACTGGTTGTGGATCACTGCTAATCACCATCACTGCAGAGCGAGGTCTTTATTTTGGCAGCGGTTTCAGCAGGTTGCCCGGTCCGTCGCTCATCGCCGACAGACTGAGTCGCCTGATCCAATTGAAACGCTTCAGCATGAAGAGCGAGAGACGCCTGAAAGGCATCAGCAGAGGATTGTGATTGGAAAAGAAACGAATCAGCAGATCCGTTGACAACAAAACTCCCAACAGATCAATGCGTCGACAACGGGAATAACGTCGAGCCAGCGATGGGTAAGCGATCTCTCCGCGCTGCATTGCTGCGGTCAGATTCAAAAGGCCACTGACATCCCGCCAACATAGATTCAAGCCCTGACCGCCGACCGGGTGGCAACGGTGACCAGCCTCTCCCACCAGAAGCAGGGATCCACGGTGGAGACGTGGCGCCAGACTTAACTCCAGTGGGAAAGCTCCAGGTTCGTCGAGCAGTTCGACACCATTCACACCATCAGGAAGGAGGGTGTTCAATGCCGACAAAAGTTCGGATGGAGAAGAGGTCGCTCGATCTCGACATCGATGCAGCGGTGCACTCCAAACCAGCTGGTAACGGTCCTGCCCCAGAGGCAGAACGGCCATAGGACCTTCCGACCGGAACAGTTCGTAAGCACAGTGTTGGTCGGCTCCAGTCAAGCGCATCTTCACGGTTAGGCAGCCCTGGTTGTAAGCGTGGGACCAGTAGGGAACCTCAGCCCTGCGACGCAACATGGAGCGAGGTCCGTCCGCAGCAATGATCCACTGGCGGGATCGAGAGTTGGAGAGAGCCTCCACTGCTGGGGTGGCGTTATCCAACTGCAACAGAACCTGATCAGAGGCCTTGAGCCTCTCCAGCAAAAGACTCATCAAGGGTCGATGGTCAAGAATCCACCCGATCGCCTCTGAGGCGCGGTTGGCAGGTCGCAGATCGCGAACATGAAACCAGGCCGTGCAGAGGGCGGAGCAGTCATCAAGCCGCAGAGAGCGGAAGGGCTCCATCTCGCCCCGCAAGGCATCCCAAAGACCGAGATCGTGCAGTAGACGCCTGGACGAGTGTGTGATCGCATAGGCACGGCTTCGCGCCAACAACAACTCCGCACTCAAGCGATCCTGAAGAACAACGGAAAAGCCCTGTTGCGCAAGACCTAGCGCTAACAGGGCTCCCGTTGGACCGGCACCAACGATGTGAAACCTGTGTTTACAGGCTGTGACAGCCGAATCTCGAAGTTGAGGGTCAGCTGTCACCACATCAAACAATCAGCCAATGCCGAGAAGACCACGAGTGAAAGCTTCGCCACCCAGAGCGAATTCCGTGGCCAGCAAAGCAATGAAACCAAGCATGGCCATACGACCATTCAGCATTTCTGCGCGCTCGTGGAAGCCCCAGCCACTCTCCGTATCCACCACTTCCATGCGGGGTTCTGTTGCGAAAGCATTGAGACGACCACCATCTTCGGTGGTCACGGTGGCGCCGCGGATGCCGGGAGCGTTGGAAGGTGCCTGAGACATGTTCAACCTGACTTATTTACACAGCGTAACGCATTATTAAGAACTTTTACGCAAGCGAATTCTGCAGAGATCCTCAAATGCCGGTCTGAGCAGGAAGGGATACTCCCCGACCCAGAGCTTGAGCTGGGGAAGCCAAGCATCGGTCAGTGCACCGACACTCGAAAAATCCTTGCGCTCACTGAGAACAATGCAGCGAATCAGAACGCCTGGCCGAATGGCCGAGTGGGTTTTGGTCATCGGGAAACTGACTCTTCCCAGATAGCCGTCTTCATCTGCCAGCTCGAGGATCAGCCAGGTTCGGCGGTTCTCAACCAGCTCAAGACGCCCGCTGGAGTCAGCCTGCTCGCGCTGATTCTCCACCCGCTCTTTGGTGTAAGCCTCGATCACCTCCCCTTCAAAAAGCGCGGCCGATGGATACCGACGCAAAGACGCATTCCTGCGACCCGCCTCAAGAATCGGACCCCAGAGGATGTAGAGGAGCAGAACAACCCCGGCAATCAGCCAGACAGATCCCCAGCGGTTGAAGGAAAGGCTCTGACTGATCAGAAGAGTGATCACACCACCGATTCCTGAGATCAGAAGACGCTGCAGAATTTTGCGCGGATCTCCCAGAGCAAACCTGAACTGAGTACCGGTCGCCACAGCCGGTATCAACGTCTGCAATTCACCGGGACGCAGTGGAATCAGCATGAAAAAGTCAGATCAGCCTCTCCAGGCCATAAACGAGTCCTGGCAGCTGTCTCACTTTGCGCACGCACAACAGAACGCCAGGCATGTAGGCAGCACGGTCAATGGTATCGTGGCGAAGCGTATAGGTCTCACCCGGAGCACCGAACATCACTTCCTGATGAGCCACCAGCCCGGGCAGGCGCAGGGAATGCAGACGCAGCCCACTGGGACGTTCACCACCACGGCTGCCCTCGAGCGACTCTTGCTCATCAACCTCTGCGGAATTGAATGTTTTGCCCAGCTCCTCCATCAGCTCTGCAGTTTTGATGCAGGTTCCACTGGGAGCATCAGCCTTGCGGTTGTGGTGAAGCTCAGTGAGTTCTGCATGGTTATAAAAACGTGCTGCGGCAGCCGCGGCCTGCTGGAGCAGCACCATTCCCACAGAAAAATTGGGGATCACAGCTCCGCCCACGGAGGCCTTTTCTGAAAAACTCTGCAGATCCTTGAGTTGCTCAGGAGAAAGACCTGTGGTTCCGATCACGGGATGGACGCCGTAGGCGATGGCGGCTCGGGTGTTCGCGTAGACCACCGATGGATGGGTGAAATCCACCATCACCGCACCTTTTTGAGGGCCAGCATCCCGTACTGCCTGACTTGTGGCGCAAAGACAGCCCTCAAGGTCTGCCGTAACGGCGATTTCTATGGGCCCCAGGCCAATCAGCTCGCCGATATCGGCTCCTTCCTTTCCAGGTGTGGTGTCTACAGCCCCCACCAGGTGGCAGTCCGCTGAGGAGTGAACCGCACGGATCACCTCTGCGCCCATGCGCCCCAGTGCTCCGGTGACCAACACGGGGATCGACTGATTCTCAGCAGCGCTCATGCCAGGGATGTCTCTCGTCAGAGCCTATTGGCAGATCGAGTTGTAACACCGCGAGAAAACATGCGCGTAGAACTGCTCGTCGCCGTAAAGTTCTTTACACAGCTCAATGTGCGCCGATGTTCACACAGGTCCGCTCCGCCAATCGCCGCGTGGCTCCTGTGGAGGGTCAGAACCAT
>NYZI01000127.1 GCA_002687115.1 Cyanobium sp. ARS6 | reverse complement strand
CGTTCAATGAACTGATTCAGCGGGTTGATCTCTGCCATTTCGTGCTGGGCGTCTCCTACGACACCACCGATCAACAGCTCACTCAGATTCCCGTGATTCTGCGCGGGATCATTGAGCGCACAGCGGGATTTGAAGTCAAGGCCTGCCGGCTACTGGAGATCGGCGAGTTCAGCTACAACTTTAAATGCCACTTGTTCTCCGAGGGGCTGACCTACACGCATTTCAAGGATTCGATCGATCAGATCAACCGTGATCTGCTGCATCAACTGGCTGTTGCCGAGATCGTGATTCCTTTCCCCACGGCCGTGGAGATCCAGCGTGATGGTGACTGAGACGACGGTCTCTTCATAAATCACTCATCGGAGATCGCTCAGCTTCTGCAGAAACGGCCTCAGTTCAAAAACTTTTCCATTGAGATAGGTGATGTTGTGGATGTACCGCTGCATTTGCCGGTGTTGTTGAGCTTGTAGAGCAAGCTCTGTGGAGTACTGCTGGATCGGCCTCTGAGTTTGGCTCTAAGTCCTGTCATCTTCTGTCACCAGATGTCATGGCAATTTTTTCGAATCCAAAGCCTGAGGACAAAACCGTTGTTATTTCGTTGGTGCAGCTCGATTGTGATTTGTACGATGCTTTCGATGGAATGGCGAATAAGCAGTAGCTCACCATGTCTCTGCAGGTGCGACGGGCCCTAAAGGTCTGGCACCCATTCAAGTGCTTAATTGTTGCGAAAATCGCCTGTTTTCAGGCGAGCGCCGAAGGGCTTGCCGCGCTGCTCCCAAGCTTTAGCAAAGATGATGTATGGATACTTTGATTCTGGAGAATTGGGTGAAGTGAACTCCAGCTAACTTGTATTTATTTGCTCCTGAACGAATTCAAACTTCTTTATAGTCTTATTATCAGTCACGTCTCATGAAATTTTAAGAGCGCGAATGTCGTATAGTGTAAAATGCTACAAGCTTAATGAATTGGTCGTGCAAAATTTTAACGAACAACAGTTTGAGCAGCTCAGTCAATTCATTTCAAAGATTGAGGCTACACCCGAGCTTCGTCGTGAAGTTTCATGTTGTTCATCGTTTGATGAGTTGGTTTCTATTGCTAATAATGGATCTATACGTCTTACGAATGACTATTTAAAATTCATGAAAAGAGACTTAGCAGCATTTTACTGGCCGTGGAGAGCGCGTAAAGGCTTATTTAAAAATTAATACTAATTTGGGCAATTGATTAGGTTAATTGGTTCGGTTCATGCCTCATCCTAATATTGTTTTTACATATCTGTTTTTATGATCATTTTTTATGATTTATTTATCCCCTCATTTTTCTTCAAGCTGATGAGTGAATTTCATTGGGGACGTCATAAGTAGTGCCCCAATCACTCGTCTTGAGTATGGATTCCTGGACATTTTTAGTGATGTTCTACAAATTATGCTTTGTTGTCGCCTAAGTAATCCGAGATATTTCAACACCTCTCTCGCAATTGAGCTCGAGCCTTGCTCTCCCAGAGTCTGCGCTGCTTGAACTTCACTGCTAAGGCATTCGCGTTTGTAACCTCAGAGTCTGACTCCACACTGTCCTCTGCGTAAAAGTGTCAGTTGGTCCGTTCACTCCTTGCATCAGCGGAATGTCATAGAACAGTTTCTGATTTTGCAGCCTGCTGCAGAATCTCGCTGGGGTCGGTCCCACCGGTAAGGGCGTAGGGAGATTGCTCAACCACGGCACAAGTAGCATGAGAACTCCTGCGGCCACTTGTCGTTGGACGTGTAGTTGGCAGCAATGCGGGTGGACAATGTAATTTGGCCCGTTTGGGTGATGCGCTTGCACGACCCTTTTCGGAGGAGGTGGCTGCGGTCATCAAGTGATGGAAGGTGGTGCCGATGTGCCGGAGCTGTAAAGCCAGAAGTGATCAGGGACCCTCTGTCATTAATGCAGATCCTGCATTTGGTCCCGATAGTGCTTAATTTGTCCAATTGAATTTGACATGCTTTTGATGTCGTACGGGTGGGCTTTATTGCGGTCCCCCTATTTTTACGTTGGCTGTGGTGCAGAAAATATAAAAAGTGTACTACTTTTCTGCGATGGTTTCCAGCTCAATCAGTGCATCCTGGTGCTGCTGGAAATCTGGACGTAAACGGGCATCTACTGGGGGGTAGGTAATCGGCCTAGGTCACGAACGCGGCTCAGATACTCAAGATTGGATTGATTCTTTGCCGTGGCATCAGAACCTCACCCATCGTGGTGGTGACTGTCAAGGCATACATATGCGACCTTACTGTTACTCACGCACGTTAGGGCAAAATGAGTTTTCACCACCTGGGCTGAAAACTCTTTCACCCACTCGGTTACTTCATTCTTTCCCGCGTTTCGATATCGTTGTGGCGCAGAATTCTTCTGATGAATGGCTGACCAGTGCTGCGTAATGACCTGATCTCCCAATATCCCACTGTGATTCTGGTGAGAATCTGATCAATTCAGATCGTACGGGAATAGCAGTGGTCGTTAATCAAGTCATCGACAATTCTTGATGGCTTGCCTCCAAAGGCGATCATCCGCGCTGGCACATTCCGCACAACGGGGAATTTGAGCAAGATTCGAAGCAGCAAAGGCAACCTGAAGGGCTGATCATCGTTAAGTGCGTTCTTAATGATTTGGTTCTGAACCATGGTCTGAAAACTCTGCATCGAGTGAACTGCCCCCTCCCGCTGCGATTGCACAGTTGCTAACTGATCTGAGCTGATGGATTCTCGTCTCAGCGGTTCTGTAAGCAAATTTGCCGCCGAGATCGCATCTTGAACCGCCACATTGATTCCTACACCTCCGATTGGAGACATCACATGGGCAGCATCGCCGATCAGTAGAAGACCTTGCTGATGCCATGTTTTCACAAAACTGGATTCAACGGATAAAACCACAATCTGCTTCCAGGTCTGCAGCATATGCATCCGGTCTGCAAGCCAGGACACATGGCGACTAAGCTCTACGCGGAATGCGTCGAGACCAGCTGCCTTGGTCGCTGCAAACTGTCCTTTTAAGAGCACATAACCTACTTGCCACTCCTTGGCACGTTCCAGAAGCACAACCAGATGCCCTCCGCCAACATGAAAACGGAACTGATCATGGGGATCGTCTGATCGTCGAGGCAGACGAAACCACAGCACATCCATCGGAGGTGAGGTTCTCTGCAATTCAGCGCCGCAGAGACTGCGAACCCTGGAAAACCGACCATCTGCTCCCACGGTGAGAGTGGCATGAACCTCACGTAGTTCATGTTGTCGATTTCTGTAGCGCACTCCATGAGTGCAACCTTTCTTCCTAATGAGTTCCTCGACCCGAGAGCCCATCACTAGTTCGAAACCGGAATAGCGGCTGGCCTCCTCAGCGATGCACTGAAGAAAATCAACCTGCGGAAGTACGGCGATAAATGGGTAGCGCGTGTTCAGGCGACGAAAATCCGCCAAGTTGATCACTCTGCCCTCGGAACACAGCTGGGCCATCTCCATTCGGCCATGTGGAATCCCAAGAACACTTTCAGCAAGGCCGATCTGATCGAGGGCCTCAAGAATCGCGGGGTGAATCGTGTCTCCACGGAAATCTCGATCAAAGTCGAGCTGCGACTCCAACACTGTGACCTTGATCCCCTGACGAGCCAACAAAAGACCAAGCATCAGTCCGGCGGGCCCGGCCCCCACAACGCAGCAATTCGTCTTGATTTGCTCGCTGACGTTGTGACCCATGGCTCTTTGATCAACTTACAACTGCATCATGAGCCAAAAAAACTGTGTCGGACTTTTGCGCGTTTCCAAGGCGAACTGAGTTGACATTTCTCTGCGAATATGAAAACTCAAATTTACCCCCTTCATCTCTGATTAAATCATAGTTACCATTCTGCGGCGGTTGTAGATCACCAAGCGAGCGGTTCTCGTTTGATATGAAGCAATCAATTTGAAAATCAAAGCCATTCTGAAATCGCTAAAACAACACTCCGCGTCACTTCGCATCGCCCTGTGTTCTGATCTTTCGTGATGAGGACCTGGCTAGTCCCAAAAAAGAATTTCCAACGATCTATTTCATCACGGATGCTGCTCAATCATATCCCCGCAATGGATCCCTCAATTTGCACCCGTTGGTGATAGTTTCAGGGGGTTTGGGTTACCGATCTGCTCTATTCACGCTTGCTTTGCCACGACACCTAACCATTCCACTGCTCTGCACTATCTCCTTATCTAACAGATCAATCAGCTGCATCGACCAATTCAGCAATCTGGTTCGCTAGCTGCTTTGCCAGTTAGGATGAAAAGGTCATACTAGCGCAATCATTCGTTATTCTCTGAGAACTGTTTGATAAATGTGAACAAAGCCAAAAATCGAGATACTTGCTTAGAGTTGTTTTATTTATTTTCAAGAATTTATTATTGATGGCCCACTCGTTGGTAAATCTCCAGGTACTTCGTGCAGGGTTTAGACCCCGTGAGGCACTCTTGATATAGCCTTTCAGCCAGATTTAAGGCTAAAAGGGTCTTAAGTGTGGTGCTAAGTATTAAATAGAATTATGGAGAATTCCTTCGTGGCTCAGTCGGAGCTTTTCCTGCATGTACTTGGCAGGCCACGACGTGGAGTTGTGGGTAGCAGCCGCTACGCATGTCGCTTGCGACAAAGTTTGATTGACGCCTCAAAGGGTTCATTACGCCCTCCGCTGCTGATCCGAGGCGAGCCAGGGTTACAGAAAGACAACATCGCAGCACTCGTGCACTATGGCTCTGCTGACAGACGCAAATTATTTGTGCATCTTTCCGCATCTGATTTGAAGGGCAATAAAGTAAAGCTCCTTGATGTTCTTGGTGACAATTCACTGTTGGTGAGCGGCGTTGACCGACTGGAAACGCTTTTGCAAGAAAGACTGCTGAAGATGGCTCGAGGACAACAGAAGAACTTCAGCGGGCGTGTGATGTTCACCAGCGAGTCCTCACTCCCAGCTTTCGATAAAGAGTGCCGGGTGATCAGGGTGCCACCCCTTCGAGTTCGCCGATCTGATCTAGGGGACTGGCTTCGGTATTACCTGCGTCTCCAGAGCCCCGAGTTGGGTTGGAGTCGATGTCCGCAATTGCCGGAGGCGGTTGTGCGAAGACTCCAGAATCATGACTTCCCAAACAATGTGCGCGAG
The DNA here is from genome assembly GCA_002687115.1 of Cyanobium sp. ARS6. Lineage (GTDB taxonomy): Bacteria > Cyanobacteriota > Cyanobacteriia > PCC-6307 > Cyanobiaceae > Synechococcus_C. Next base: position 3,217 of record NYZI01000127.1, on the reverse strand, counting down.
CTGGAGGAACTGGTTGATAGGGCACTTCGGCAGGCACGGGTTGTCAATCGCCAGCAGTTGCCGGATTCAATCCCAGAAGAGGTGTTCTGGACAGGCGAGAGAAACGACAAGGCCCGCTTCGACGTTTGGCGCTGGAAACCGCAGCTGCGTGAGTTGATGTGTTCACCCAGGTTATGGAACGGGCTGCTGTTCGGGGTGGTGAGCTGGGTGTTCGTAGCTGTCAATTTGGCCCTCTGGCTTGGGCCACAGTCTCGATCGGACAACCCCGCATTGAATCTCTTCTGGGCGTGGTGGTGGCCTCTGATCCTGATCAGCTATCCAGTGGTGGGAAGGTTTTGGTGTGCCATTTGTCCGTTCATGGTCTGGGGGCGTATCGCTCAATGGGTCGCACCATGGAAACCATTCGCCTGGCCGCACAGAGACAGCGATCGTTGGGCTTCCCCTGTGCTGGCTGCGGCCTTTGCCCTGATTCTTGTTTGGGAAGAGGTCTGGAACCTGGAGGACACGGCATGGCTGAGCAGCTGTCTGCTGCTGCTGATCACAGCCGGAGCTGTGGTCAGCTCCATGCTCTTCGAAAAGCGCTACTGGTGTCGCTATCTCTGTCCAGTTGGGGGCATGAACGGGTTGTTCGCCAAACTCTCGATTCTTGAACTCAGAGCAGAAGCGGGGACATGCAGCGGTAGCTGCAGCAGTTATGCATGTTTCAAAGGCGGGCCAGCTGAAGGTGAGGGGATGGAAACGAGCGGTTGCCCGCTCGGGACTCATCCTGCGCACCTGCAAGACAACCGAAACTGTGTTCTGTGCATGACCTGCACTCAGGCGTGTCCGAACCGATCGGTGCAATTGCGACTACGACCACCCGCTGCAGATCTACGGACTGGCATGCATATTCCATATGGGGAACCTGGGCTGATGCTGGTTTTGGCTGGAGGGATCACGCTGCATCACTGGCAGCGACTTCTGGGTTGGCTTCCGATCGCTCCCAGCTCAATGCATGAAGGACCTCTTCTACCAAGACTAAGCATTTCTGTATTGGCACTTGCAATTCCATCTCTTGTTGGATTGGGAGTGAACCGTCGATGGCTTTACGCAACACTGCCGCTTCTGTGGGCTTTACTGCTCGCTCGCCATCTCCCCATGGGGATGCTTGAGGCAGGCATCTTGTTGCCACCGGGATGGCCTTCATGGTCGGCGGATCCGCATGTTCTGGGGTTCTGCCAGACATTAACGGTAATAATCGGCTGGACTGCCAGCAGTGTGCTTACGCGTCGGTTATTGAATGTAAGTAGGTGGCACTGGTTCTTAGCCAGTGTAGCTATTGCTTTGATCGGTTTTGGTGGACGTTGGCTGGTCTCAGCCTGAGCAAGATCCGGCCGCCGGTGATTGAGAGCATCAGGGGCCGATTTTCGGCTGCCTTCAATCTTCGTCGATTCATGAGCCCCGGCTGAGCTGTTGATTGTTGGAACCGTGGCTACGAATGGACATTCATATGATTACAATTGTTTTTCCGATTTCCAGAAGCAAATAAATTGCAAGGTTCAGAATATCAATTGCTTTGATTCAAAGCTGATTACCGCCTGTAACACGTGCCTTTCAAGTTGACCTTGTTGTCAAGATCAATCAGTCGTAACGATCCGGTTTTGGTATTGAGCTCTGCCCAGGTATTCGCTACGCCGTCTCGACTTGCATTGGTAGTCCATCTCCTCCAACTTTCTATAGCTTCCTTCTTATCAAGACTCACCTCTTCGAGGCGATAAGGCTGCACCCCGCTCATCACATCAACATGTCCTGAATCACTCTCCCTAAATACCACTCAATAAACCTCACCATCATTCAAAGACATAGTTGAACATCATCTCCTCTCTCTTCACTCCCTGCCCGCAACCAGTAATCAGACCTGCAGCAGCAAAAACATTCAGCCAGCGCATTTTTTCATCTCCAGTTGCCCAATTGCCAGCTCAGCCTGCCACTGGCCTATCCAACTGGCCCATGCAGACAGATCTTGCTAGCGCTGAGATGAGTGCTATTCAGCGCAAGTTGCACGCAGCTTTTCCTGTGACAATCGCCCCAACTCTCAAAAAAACATTCCAGCGTTGAAAAAACATTTTTAGGGGGGGGTAGTGAGACAGTCTGGCTTCTTGTATTTTGCCCAGTTAAGGCTCCAGCTCTGAGCACCGCCCTCGGCGACGGAGACTTTCTCACAGCAATCAACGATGGTGTGAAGCGCTTGGGCTGGCTGAAGAGAGCCTTAACCGGGTCTCCGTTTGCGACCATTTGTTGCACCTGTCAGAAGAGGGAGCATGGAGGCGCTGCAGTTGCAATGAGTATGGCTGTGACCATCATCATCAACTGAGCTTCTAGTGGCTGAACATGGCCAGGGTGTTGGTGCTCGCACGGCTAATGATCATCTTCCTCTGCTGGTGATCTTTCTGGTCATTTGGCTCAGCTGCTTGAGACCCTCCGCTCAAAAGTGAACGTCATTTCGTTTCATTTGTCTCCGATCACACCGCATTGCTGATTTAAAGGCGGCATGATTTCCGCACGTGGATGGTCAAGCCGACCAGGACGCGGAATCCAAATAAACGGACAAGACCAATGAGCCGAAGAGGACTGCATCCCCTGTTGATGGGGTTGGACAAGCCCAAGCGTGAACCGATCGAGAAGAAACAGGTTGAACTGAGTGGCTACGAGTCCGCTCAGCGCAAGCGTTTCCTGCGTTCTGAAGCCGAAGCCGAAGAGTCGGAGCAGAGCAAGGCCGCCTGAGGCCGGATCTCACCAATTGATGGCATCAAGAGGGGGGCGGCAGGGCCGCCTCCGTCCTCATGACGTGGGCGCCCCACCAAGAGCGCTTCCCACGTTCCATTGATGGCAATGGAATGAAGAACGGGCAACTGTCGGAGGAGCTTTGGTGGAAGTAACTAAAATCAACCTGAAGAATGAGTAGGAAATGCTGATTCCAATGAGGTGTTGAAATCTCTCAGAACTTGTTCAGTGTTGACACATTCTCATTGACTCTTTTGACCATTTTTGACGCGAACTGTTTTGGTGTTGTTCGATTTGCATCGCGATCCCTTATCTAGTGCCTTTTGGGGGTTAGGCACCACAGGTAGTGCCGCTACAGTTGCCTGCAAGTTCGCTTGTACTAGCCCTGATCTACCTGGATAACAACGCGACAACCCAGCCGCGCCAGGAAGTCATTGAGGCGCAGGCGCAGGCG
>NYZI01000126.1 GCA_002687115.1 Cyanobium sp. ARS6 | reverse complement strand
AAGAGGTTGTGCATGGAGGGATCACGGGCAGCACCGCCGCAGTGGATCACCTGACGTTCCTTTGTGTAGGTGCCAGCAGTCTTGATGGGGGTCGGCGCTTCCCCTGCTGAATGCCAACCCATACAACGGTAGTCAAGAGAAGTCCGACAACAAATAGTGCGAGAAGGCGTTTCGGCATGTTGTGGTTTTTCCCGCCATTCACTTTGCCTTAACCAGTCTTTTTCGGCCTTTTCGCCAGGCAGATAATCGTGTTTCACGACAACCGTCATCCCTGGAGCCACGTCCAGAAACACCGGCCTCTCTGACTCGGGCGAGCTGTAAACCCGTGGTCAATCGACATACCCACAAAACTAGGACACCAGTACTAGCCCCGGATGGAATGGTTTGCTCGCGCCCAAGCCAAAACTCTTTCCGCTGCGACCATCGTTCAGGCTCCCTCGCATTGATGCCTTGGCTTGCGCGTAGCCATTAATCAGACAGCGCCTTCAGCAATGCAGCGAGATCTGATGCTGAGCCCTCGGCGTTAACACCTTCAATCTTCACTGTGATTGTGTTGACCCCGGTGCTGCCCCTAGCAACAAGGTCGTTGCTGCTAGTCCCTTTGATGCTGTCACACTTAATGAGCCCCAGAACAACAATGTTTTCTGAGTTCGGTTTACCCAGCCAACAGCGCTGGAATGCAGCATCTCTTCTCTTTCAATCTATTTTTTAGTGAGGCTCATAAACTCTTTCCTTAATGTCTGGTGATATTCCATATGCTTTGCGATGTAGGTCGATGCCACAAGCAGATGACACCATTCTTGCTACTAATGATTTGAACTTAGTTTGTAAAAATTACTCCTTACCTTGTGTCTAAAAAATATATTGAACCACATCATTAACTAATGACCATGCATTTCCGCACCATGCGCAATATCAATATATTCATCACCAACGACAGCAATAGGATCCTGAAAATTTACATACCACTCTAAATCAGTACTGGGATTAGCGAAACCAGGAACATGTAGATTCACGCCTTGAATTACTGTTTCTTGAATAGGACCAATTTGAATGCCAGTCGGATTTCCTTGAGTACCCTCTAACAAATAAGAACTAAATAGTTCATTTATATTGCTATCACCATAGTCAGCTATGTCAATATTCTCTAAAGCCAAGACACCGCCTGAACCAGGCGCATAATCAATCGGAATGAACGCTGCTTCATCCTTGGATATCGAGACTTGTTCACCATATATCTCTACATCACCCCAAAACTTCCAAGCAAGATCATCAATATAAATAGTTCCTAGGCCAGTTACTGGATCAATCCTCCCTCCAACCTCTCCAACCTCAACTTCACCTGTTACGGTCCCTGAAACATAAATATTGTCAATTTCAAAATCTTCTTGTGGACAAATAAATGAGATTACGTTCCAATCATCATCAAAGCCAACGGATACAATATCTGCGTCAAATTCAAGTACACCTGGACCAGGCTTGCCATTGATAACAGGCTCAGGGGTATATTGAAAAACTACACCTTCTGCAAGCATATATTTTGTGACGTCAGCATCTCGCGTATGATTTTCGATTAAAGGCCTATCCAAGACCGAGCATAATGTCACACCTTCAAGCTTTTCAATAGAAATTTCACCATTTGCATCACTGTCAAGCCTATTAATCAAGTAAGATATGTCTCCGCTTTCAATGTCAAGATAAAATTTTCCATTCAAAGTATTCAACTGCGCTTCAAAGTGAAGGCTTGAAAATACATCACCTGCCTCCTCTCCATCCGTTTTTACTTCATCAGTCTTGTCATCATTCAGCTTAAATACTAATTTATCCCCAAGCATGCTTAGCAAAGGGCGAAAGCTTCTCTTAAGCCATTCTACTTCCAGTCTCGACGTAAATTCATCACTCAAGGGAAAAACACTTTTAATGCTGAATTCTTCCATTGAAAATAATATTTTCTTTGACTATAGCAATAACAATTACGCTGGCAGCTTTTTTATATTTGTTTAACAGTTTATGGTCGCGGTTATAGGGATTAGTTGTCTTTTCTTTTAGCTTCTTGAGCAAGACACGCCAATGCCGATACATACGAAATGAGTAGTCATGACAAAGCAGTGGAATTTGATAAAAATAATCCAATGCCTGAATGCTGCGGAAATTATACCTACGATGAATGGTTTTTACGGGAAGACAGAAAGTTAGAATATATTAAAAATAATAATCAAAAAAGACAATCTTTTCTCGTCGATGTGTAGAGGAGGAAAAGACTAATCAGTTTTTGGGATATAAAAATAATGCGGTAAAAAATAATACATGGGAGAATACTATGGACAAAAAGTGCATTTTTACTGTTGTGAAACACTTTCGTTATTGAGCCTTAACCTGCTTCTTAGGTTGCCAGCAGCTTAGTCGTTTATAACTAGAAGACAGCTTGCATGAGTAATGCGATGAGACTATTTACTGCGCTTGCTACAACTTCAATAATTATTGCTGCAATGCAAGCGTTTGCAGATGAAGAATATCAATCATTTACCACTCCTTCTAAAAACATTTGGTGTGTTAGAAGGCACAACATGACATCTGATATTCCTTTATCTGTCGAATGTGATGTTGCTAATCATAAATGGAAAAATTGGATTCAAGGAGACAAGGATGGTTCTCATGGCACTAGGTTCTTTATCCCAGGCAATGGACTTGCAGAGGCAATAGGTAGCTCTGATTCAATGGTTGGAGGTGCAGCTATGGTTTTAGGATATGGTGACAAAATCACTTTTGGTGATAATCCAGCCAAAGAAGGTTCTATCACCTGCATTTCCGAGAAAATTGGGCTTACATGCACAAATAGCAGCGGCGGATTAATGCATTTGAATCGTGAGTTTTATGTCCTAAACAAGCCAGTACCTAGATAAATGTTTCTTTAAGAGTGGACATCGTTAATAGGTGCCGCCCGCCATGACTTAATGACTTGCCAATTTCTGATAATCACAGGCTAATTGGGGGCTGTAATTGTTATCAGCGCAGCGCATCCAGGCGTGCCCTCATGTGGCCATACGCGCGGCCGGTTTGGAGGGTGTAATTCATCAGGCAGTCGGATGGCTCCACCATGGCCAGCGGATAGTTGCTGTCTTGCTTCTGCGGCATTTCGGGCATGCAACGGGTCCGCTCCAGTTCGGCCCATGCCAGCCCATAGTCAAAGTAGTAATTCAACCGTTTGACCCTTGCATTTCGAAGCCTCGGATCACTTGGTGCGTCCTTGTCGAGGAAAGCTACAAATGAACAGTGCTGAGTTATTAGCGCCTCAAATGTTTGAGGTGCTTTTACCTGCGACGGGTCTAACATCTTGAAAGCTCAGTTGCATCCTGAGCGGATTGGGAATTGAGCCGGGTGCTGGTTACAACTCGCTCTTTTTATTGTAGATACATATCCAAGCAATTCTCAGGGGTGGGTATCACTAACCCCGCCACTTCCTGATCTCTTGATCGGCAATCTTTTGAGCTACTTCAGGGAGCTCCTGCAGCGGCAGTTGGGTCCAGGGCCTGCCGGGGAAGCGTTTGCCGTTGGTGCGGACGCCACCCTCGTGAACCACCGTCGCGTACTCCCTGGGCCAGCTCAATTCCACGGAGCCATCGCTCAGCTCGCGGCGGGTCTGACTGGAGCGCAGCAGGCCCTCGTCCACGATGTCGCGGGTGCCGCCGTCGGTCCAGTTCCACTTGCTGGCGCTGATCTCCTCGGTGAACCGCCCGTCCAGCCATAGAGCCGACCTGCGCATGGTCGCTGCGCTGACCTCATCCAGCATCCGCTCCAGGTCCGGTGGCACGTTCTCATTGCGCCGTGCCATCAGGCTGCACCGACAGCTTTGCACTCCTCACCAGTGCTGATGTCCCTCCAGGTGCCGCTGGCGTCTTGCTGACAGAAACGACCATCAACCTGGATCATCACCTCGCCCGAGTCCATCCGGGCGTCAGCCCGGTCGGCCTTGCGCTGATCCCGCAACCGCATCTCCTCGGTCATGGCCTGCACCTGTTCCTGGTGCTCGGCTTGGGCCATGTCGACCGGGTCGGCGGGGTTGCTCTTGCTGATGCCGCCACCGGCACCCCGTGGCCGTCAGGGATCAGCGCATCCCACTCATCGCTGAACTGGATCCCATCAATTTCATGTGGCCTGATGCCATACGTCGCGCAAACCGCAAAGGTCCACCTCCAGTGGGGCGCCTGGATCAGCTGAGACGCAGCCTCGATCTCTTCACCTGAGGGAAGCTCCCTTCGCTGCACATTCTTTGGGCTGTACCCCGCGCCTGCTTTACGGATGGCGGCACCATCGATGCCAACAGAGTCAGCCACCTGCGCAAGGATGTTTCCGTAGATCTTGCGGCCTGCAGTTCCAGCCTCAAGACCCTCAACAATTGCCACCAGGAACTTCTCTGTGAGTGGCACGCCGTCACCTTCTGGCAGCTTCCTGAGTGCGGGTCCCCACTTCTGACGCCAGGAAGTATGGGCACCGAGATTTTTTTCCCATAACCTCCGAGCAGCCGCACGAAACTCCCCGGCAGTAATCACCCCGGTCGGCACTTCATCACCTTGCTCCCAGAGCTCCCAGGCAAAGGTCTCTGAGCGGAGCATCTGACCCAGCCGCACCCCCTCCAACTCGGCCTCCTTGAGGCTGACCCGACCCAGCGGGATCCGTTGTTGCTTTTTGCCTGCCCCTTCCCTCAACGGGAGGATGGCCTGCAAATATTTGAGATCGCCCCGTTCCAGAACCGAGCTACGACATCCCAACGCCTTCAACCGGGCGTTCGTCGTTCTTAAATCGGTTCTTAAAGGCACCCACTAATAACCGGATTAGTCCGGACTGTAGCGGGATTTAGTGGGGTAAAACCCAGTCAGGGCGCGATTTTTACCCAAAAACCCTGATCCCATCAAACCTCTCAAATCACCATGCAGTGATGACTAAATCCTCCTCATCTGATTCAGCGCCAGCTCACTGCGGCAGTAAGCCCAAGCGTTTGGCAATTGGAATTGCGCCACTTGGCACCGTGTCGATCGGCATCGTGCCGATGGGCGTGATTTGTATCGGCATCGTTCCGATGGGGGTGGTTTCCATCGGCGTTGTCGCCATGGGCGTGATCAATCTTTCGATTGTGGGCATGGGTCTTCTGGCGATCGGTGCCAACACCATGGGCGTCTGGACGGTTGGACCGATGAGCATGGGTCTGGTTCAGGTCGGAGCTCGCGGCGGTCACGACAGCGAGAGCCATAACCACAAGAGTCACCATCACAACAGCCACTCTCAATCAAACTCAGAGGATGACCCTCGCTTCATGGCTTTTCCCACCAAAGCTGAAGCCGAAGCTCAGGCCAGGCAGATCGGCTGCGAAGGGGTCCATCAGATGGGTAGTCACTGGATGGCCTGTGGTGAACATCCAACGGACCAGCGATAGACACTGTCGATCAGCGGCAAGCAGGGCAAATACCACGCACATTGAGGCTGGAATCGATCAGTTCAAAATCGAACTGCTTGCAGGCGTCACGACCAGCCTGAAGAACTGCCTCGTTTTCAAATTCCTCCGTTCGACCGCAGCGAACGCAGACAAGGTGATGGTGGTGAATGTGTTCGGCATCGGCAAGCTCGAAACGGCTGCCACCATCCCTGAGTTCCAGTTCCTGGAGAAAATCCATCTCTACCAGGAGTCGCAGGGTCCGATAGATGGTTGCCAGCGAGACCTTGGACTGATTGTCCACAAGCTGACGATGAACCTCTTCTGCACTGAGATGACTTCCACTGCCGATCTGCTCGAACAGATCAAGCACAAGACGCCGCTGGGGCGTCATGCGACGACCATCCTGGTGCAGCCCCTTCTTCAGAGTTCCAGTCGCTTCAGCAGAAGAGGTTGCAGGCGACATGCAAACGGAATGCGTGTTTCTCAATAGTACGCACTATTGAGAGTCAGCACCAGTGCTCCTTGATGAGTTGTGTTCTTCTTTGGCTGGTCATGGTTGTGATCTCTGATACGTAGCGCCCTCCAGCTGGTACATCTCTCAGCACTCAGGAGAATCTGGGGAGCAATCTCTGCAGAGTTTTGATTGCGATTGACATGACATAGGCCTTAACAAGCCTCAACAGCCAGCTGAATCATGCGCTGGCGAACCCGATAGGCTGACTTGCTGTTTGACGAAAAGAGTGTCGGTCTCCTGGACGGTGCTAATGCGCTTCGTTGCGAGTGGCCTTTTCCTGCTGGCTCATGGGCTGCTGGTGCTTGAGCACATTGCACTGGGAACAGCACTCCACGGCGTCGCCGAAGTTTTTCTTGCCCCCTGGGCGCTGCGCCACCGCGCCTGGGACCTGATTGTGATTGGCTTGATTTTCTGCGTTTTTGACCTTTGGGGAACCCTGAGACTGGTCAATGTGCTGGGTTGAGGGACACAGGTTCCATCCACCAGCGGGCAACGCGTCCAGCCTGATCAGGTCTGCTGGCTGGCACAGTGACCACCACCAGACGTTTATTGCTGCGCTGATAGTCGTATCGGCAGTAGCCAGCACCTGTTCCCGAACAGGACGCAAGTGACAAAAGCTGATTGCCAGCTAGCTCTTGTTCAAAACTGTGTACCTCGCCTTCAGGCGCGGGGTTCCAGCCTGTTGCAGTCAGATTTTTATTGACAACCAGAATTGATTGACCAGCCTTGAGCTCAGGCGGGAGTTGCTCAGCTTTCAGATCAACCCAGATTCCGGTCATACAGAGACCGGATAAAACCAACAGCCAGTGCATAAGCAAGCTCTTTGTTCAGGCATAGCCATGGATCTGTTTCTGGCGCCACGGTCAGCGTTGATTGCGTTCCGCTTCTCTGGCTCCAACGACCAGAGCGGCAAGAAAGGGAAGGATTGCAAGAACCGTAAGAATTTCCAACGAAAAGCTTCGCAATCATTCAATCTTTAGTGATATGAAGCTTCAGTGTGGTTTCAACAGCTACCGCTGGCCAAAGTCCAACAGTGATCAGTTCAGCCATCAAAGTGTTGGATCAATGATCATGCCTTGGAACAAACTGAATTTGATAACAACTAAAAAAGATAAAACTGTCTGAAGTTTATTGATTAAGTAGAAATGATGATTTCAACATCAGAACACCAAAAAGTCAAAATATTTCAACTGATGCAGCCAAAGCAAAGACAGTGAGACCCTGGACAAAAGATTAAAATAAAATTGAAGAAGTTATTTGTCTCATAATGGCAGCGCAAAAAAGAGAGAATGTGGATAGATTAATTAATCAAAATTATTTATTTTCCCACAAAAAATAACCACCTAACACGCCTGCTTTGTTGGAGTGCAAAGTTATTTCATCTGGAAATTTGACCTTTTTAAGGAGTTTGCTGTTACCGCCGCCAAGATGCAAATGATCCCAATTCCAGATATGTTTTGTAGTCGATATCACTTGATCGACCCGCTTGATCCATTTATCTTTGCCTACCGATTCAAGCGCCGTTCTGCCAACGTAGTCTTCATAGGTTTTCTTCTTTTTAAAAAGGTGGTGTGCGAGCTCCAGATTGGGTACTAGGCATCCATCAATGAACAATGCTGAACCCATTCCTGTACCGAGTGTCAGAACCATTTCAACGCCATGACCCGAAACACATCCATATCCCTGAACGTCCGCATCATTGGCTACATGTGTCGGTTTTCCGAGTCTTTCATTCAGTAGCGCAGCAAGATTTGTCCCTGACCAACTGCGATCGAGATTAACTGCTGTTTCAACGATTCCATGTCGTACAACTCCTGGGAAACCAACAGCAATTCGATCGAAATGCGGAACTTCACTGGAAAGTTTCTCAATCACACCAACAATCGATTCAGACGTTGCAGGCTGAGGAGTGTCCTGACGCTGACGGTCACAAAGCTCTGAGCCCTTTGAATCGAGGACAATGAGTTTGACTCCGGTCCCGCCGATGTCAATACAAAGAGTATTAGCCAAAATGATGGCCTAGGAAGCTAATGATAGTTTAACGATTCCATGAGAAAATTACTCTTCAAATTATTATAAAAATGTATAGTCAAGAAGCGCAACTCCCTAGCTACGAACCTCTGATTTGACAAGATAAAATGTTTGCAATCACATGTTCGCAAACATCCAAATATTCATCAGGTGATCAAGCGTTCAGGACAAGGAATCATACAAGTGCTGGCTGATAGTGTTAAGTCGATGCAGTTAAGTTGTTGTCTTGAATGTTTAGAAAGGTGGGCGTTGACATGATTATTACAATCAAGACGCTACCTGATGATCAGATACATATTCAAAGGCTGATTTGAAGAGATCGAACTGAACGAATTTCAAAAAATCAAAGAACCTTGTCGAGATTCCAGTATGATTTATGCGTGTTATCGATAGTTGAGGCATTGATTGATTCTGTTATTGGATCTCCATCATCATTAGTGATGTTTTGTACAGAACCAGGTATGGAGTAAGAAACAAGTAGGCATAATGGTGCACCAACAAGTCCGTTCAAGGCCCAGGTCTTAAAACGATTTTGATGTGGTTTTTCCCTTTGATTTCGTTGAATAATAGTTGTCATCAATAAGACCATTGGAGACGCAACGAGTCCAACTGTTCCACCAAAGGCTCCTGCTAAAACAGCAAGTGCATAGCCCTGCCACTTTTCCGATAAGGGCTTTAGTTGTTGAATATCCCGAATGGTCTGGGAGGTTTGGAATTGCTTTGAGTTTGTTTGTAAGGTGTTACCGCAATCAGCCATATTGAATCGTGATGCAAGGGCACAATTATTCAATTGATTATCTCGTTATTGATTAATTCCTAAATCAATAATTGCTTAGAACATTCTGAGAATCAGCTCAGAGTTCTAAAGTCTTGTCGTCAAGGCTCGTGAAATGGTCTGTCTGCAACCAAGCAAAGCATCTCAGGTGTATGGTTTCTATTCGTTGGGAGAAGACAATGTCGTTTGCCCAAGGGATTGAACATTCATAAGCCTAAAAGCAAAATCATCAACTGAATTTACTTTCGTTCAAAAAATCGTTTTGGGTAGTAAATATTTCATTGAAAACAAGAAAATTCAGATGATTTGTTTTTTGTTCTCGATGAATTTGGAGCAGCAAAAATTATTGCAGATGGAACCTTTTTTAAAGATTTCAGGGTTGTCAGCAAAAACTGCATGTCGTTGGAACCTCCCGCTAATATTTTATAGGCGGGAGATTAAAGTGCTATTGTATCTTGACAATATTTACTGTCGGATTGTAGCCATTCTCGTTTTTGCTGACCATTTTGCTAGGCCCGTAATGCCTCATAACTACATTAAACTTACCTGTATTATTCCCTTCGCGGATTGGGATATTATTTGACTGTCCATCACATCTGTACCTAATAGTATAAGTTCCATCAGAATTTTTGTCGGGATTCATTTCGCTTGATAAGTTGGCAATATCGTTAAACATATATCCATTACCATTGTACACTGTTACTGACCAAAAATTCTCTTGCTTCAGGGTCTGGAAAATTCATTTCATAGCAGCCATCTGAGCTCATATACTTGCTTGTTTGGTAGATATTATCCTGAACCATCGCGCCTCCCCAGTCTCCTGCAGCTCCAACAAAATTCCAGTAAGGAGTTTGACCACTTTCCTTGTTGCCATAGGCTTTTGATTGATCGTAACCATTAGTAAAAATTGTATTGCCGGCGGCAGCAACTTTTTTGAAAGATGCATCGTCCCATTTTTTGACAACAAATGGATCTGAGCTATTGGTCTCCGTTTCTAAATTCCGTCGTGCATTGTCATCCAGAGTTCTGACGACAATAAATGCATGCTTGGTTTTTGTTGTCAGCTTGTGTCTACCTGCCCCGTAGATCATCGGTTGGGTTTCATGATTCTCACCTACCACTTGAACAGAGATGTATTTATCAGTTTCAGGTATGGTCAGAATGATTCCACCTGTCATGTCGAAAATGGATGTTGAATAGTAAGTATCTCTGTTCTTGCGTACAACAAATTGCTTGGATGGATCACTGGATGCAACAGGCATTTCCAGGAACTTATTGACTCCTCCTGTATTTTTGATAATTGCATCAAAACGGAGATTTGAGTATGCCTGGGAAAAATTATCTTCAGTGACAACAATGCCTGACGAACTGTCGGCGATAATTTTTCCATCCACAATATCTTCTGATTGATTTTTAAAATTACGAAGTGAAATTTCGGCCTTGCCGATTGTCTTCTCATTTGGAAGATTTTCGGCCTGAGCTAAATGCCCAATGCAAAGCGCGCTCAATGGGGTGATCATTGCAAGAGTGAGAATTCGGGCCACAGATAAATCAAATCTTTTTTGCACAATCTAAGCAAAATAATGATGTTTGCCAGCTCAAGCTGATCCAATTTGTCCAGATTACTTTGTTAAGAAATCAGATCAGACCCTGTCCGCTTAAGGTTCAACTTGCGGCGTATGGAGAAGCAAAGGCGAACATCGTTATTAAGTGCGTGGACGCTGTAGTAACACTGGGTGGAACTCTGCTCAATCAGCGCCCATTCAGCGTCAGATAATCATCACTACGCGTCATTAAAACTATAAGTCGGGGCGACAGGATTCGAACCTGCGACCTAGTGCTCCCAAAGCAACTGACGGCGCAAGTCGTGATCAGGGTTTTTGGCTCAGAACCCAAGTTATAGCTTGAATCTGCTGTCAGGTGAAGTCAGCTGGGGTTAGCTGGGGGTTGACAGCTTTCGCACGCCTTTCGCACAATACCCATAGCAATCGGTCTCCTTTTTGCCACGCGTCAGCCAGACAGAACCTTGGATCAAACCCTTCCGTCGGCAGATTGCCGTCACCTGTGGCGATAACTGGTACGTGCGAAACAACAGGGGTCGCATCCGTCTGGAAGTTCGTGATTCAGGTACTGTTTCGCTTCCCTATGACTGGACCGAACGAGGTGCCGCTTTGGCGCTTCCTCGCATTCAGCAAATTTTCAAACGCTGGAACAACGGACAGATAACGCTTGCCGCTGCTGCACAAAATGCCGATACAAGCAGCAGTCATCAAAAACTGAATTTCAGTCAGCTGATTGATAGTTATCGGGAGTTCGTGCCCAACGCTGGCGACTCAACCTGGAAAAAGTTTTATCTGCCAGTCCTGCGTCATTGCGCCAAACAGTTTGAAGGTAAGCCACCAGTGGACGGTGAAGCCTTATGCCTGGCATCCCTTGCTCAGTGGGAACAAGGTTCACGAATGCGGCAAACATCGCGCCAGAAGTTATACGGCTTCCTGAACTGGGCAGTGCAACGCGGACACCTGAAACCCGTCTACAGCCCACCTGCATCGTTGCCTGAAACGCTGAAACCCAAGCGTGTCGGGTATCCGCTGGAAGATGCTCAGATTCTGGCGCTACTGGATTCACTGCCTGAAGGTAAAGACCATGACCGCTGGCGGTTTGCCATTCAGCTTTCTGCTGTCTACGGGCTCAGGCCAGAAGAACTGCGCCACCTGCGAATCAAGGACGGGGCAAACGGGGCAGAACTGTGGTCGATCTATCGCAAGTCGATGGGTGGCAACAAAGGAATGAAGACGGAACCCAGACGCCTGCACCCTGCATTGCTTCGGGACATGGACGGCAACAAGGTCGATTGGAACCTGCAGGCACGCATCCAAATCGGCGAAGAACTGCCGCCACTGAACCGTGAAGGCGAAGGCGGGCAGGCATTGGGCACCTATCTCAGGCGAAAGGCTGCCTGGAACACGTTGCGGCAGGAAGCTGACCACATCGGTGAACAGCTGACGCCCTATTCATTCCGCCATCGGTACGCCAAGTCGATGCACGCGGCAGGAATCCCTATCGCCAACATTGCTGAGGCGATGGGTCACACAATCGAAGTTCATCTGCAGAGCTATGCGCGGTTTAAGCCAAACGCAACGGCTGAACTGGTGGCAGCGATGAACGCCTGAAGTCACTTCTGCCGGAACAGCTCAAGCCAGTCGGAAACATCAACGCCGCCAAAGGTCAACGCTGTCACCAGCTGTAAGAACTTCCATAACGGCCTTTCACTTTGCCGGAACTGCCGTTGACCTTCACCGAGCCACCATGGCGTCCTTTGATCTTGACCTTACCGCTGTCGTTGACCTTGACATTGCGTCCCCTGGGGCCGTGGTATTTGACGCTTCCAGCCAATCCATCAACAGCTGAGAAACCCATCAGTGCACTGAGTCCAAGTGCTGCCAGAAATTTCAACGTGCGTTGTGCATCTGATTTTTTGTTATTCGAGCTTCATCACCAGTGGCTCGCTCTGAGCGGGAAAGCTGCACTAATGGGATCACGCCGCCAAGGGTCAATGCTTTCAGCCCAGGTGGTGATTCATTCAGTCGCTGGTGAAGCTATGAAGCCCGGCAGTCAATGCAGAAGTGGGGCCTCTGTAGGTGTCCTCGGGCGTCAATCCATCAACCGCGAAGAACGCTGCCGCACCCAGAAGACAGCCAACAGCAGAACCAATCACGACAGAAGCAATAGCGGCAGAGCCGACAACAACACGTCCGAGACCTTTCATAAACTTTGAGATGGTTCCTAACCGCAATTAGGAGTTGGAATAGGTGTTTTTGTTTGCAACCCTGCAGCACGCATTTGGTCGGCATAACGCTGCGCAGCACCTGAATACTTAGTGGTTGTTACACCTGTCTCCTCGTAAAACCATCGCATCCGTGCAACAAGCGCATCGCTTGCGCATTTCTTCATTTTTTCAACGTCACTTAGTTCTGCAGGCTGCGTTGTTTTCTGCTTATTGACTGCAGCAACCGTTGATTTTTGACTTGCTTTTTTTGGCAGTAACGATGGTCCAAAGGACGCAACCGCTCCAATTCCTATGACTGCGAGGAAAGCAATGCTTTGTTTCTTCATTCGCCATGGATAACTCCTGTCGTTAGCAGGACGCATCCCCCAAACGAGTGAAAGTCACTTCTGCCCGTACAGCTCCAGCCAATCCACTGCATCCGCACCACCTTCGATCAGTTGGCGGCATCGGCGCTGCGCTGCTTGATTCTCTTCAGGGCTATGCAGTCGTTCGTTGTCGCGGAGCTGATGCCATCGACCCTTTTCCAGGATCTCTGTCTCAGCCGCTGCCCTCGGTGCTGTTGGCCTGCGTCGTCTTTTGGGTGGCATCAGACCTTTCCCCCGTATTGGTGATGCGCCCACCCATTGGTTCCGGGGATGGTGGTGAAATCTGCCCTTAGTCCGTGTCCTTCCTGGTATTGATCGCCGTCATTTGGCTTGCAGTCACGAATCTCCAGATGAACCGAACGATCTATGCCATGAAGAAAATGACTGCGCTGAGGATCGCCTTGGAGGTTGATCGCGAAGCAACCTTGGCGGCCACTCAGCTCGACAAAATCGTGCCGAAATTCAGCGAAGAGTCCCTTGCTGAGGGACGTGAGCAGCAACGGGTGGGAGACATTAGAAATCTGTTCCTGATGAAGTTCCACCGACTGTTCGCATGAACCCATCACCGCAACCGCTGCATCGCTTGCGTCATCAGCACCAGTGCGTCCTGAAGACGAATGCAGACCTGTGAATCAAGGGCTGACTGTTCTGGCAGTCCTTCCAGTTCTTCCCGCACACGCCCAAGTGTTCGCAGCATTGCCGATGACCGCAAACGCGGTTCGTCATCCAGCATCTGCAGAAACTCGCTGATTTCGTTCACGCATTCGGCGCGACCACTGAACGCATCCCAAACCGTTGCAGTCGCGTGAGCGGCTGTAATCGGTGAAGGCGAAGCACAGACCGTTGCTGACGGTGTTGCTGGTGAAGTCGGTGCAGGGTCATTAGGAAAGCCACTGATGCCCCCATCAGCAGCAGATGACGGGGCGCCCTGGCTGTCATCACCGCCCCCAGGCGTGACAACAACTGAAACAGGTGGATCCACCACCGTCGGACCACAGCAGGCAGACACACACGTTCTTTGGTGTTCGATTTCTGCAGGTGTTGGCTCTGCCTTGATCGCAGCCACCAATCGATCGATTTTTCGACCGATGCGTTGACCGCACTCCCCTTTCATCCTGCGTTTTGGTGGCGTTGCTGTTGCTGGTTCCATCGGGGTTGCGTCAAAGGATCGTTCCAGTCGTCTGCGGTGCAGCTGGATCGGCGCCGGCTTCGGTGCATCCCTGACCCGCTGGCGGGTGGCTTCCTGTT
>NYZI01000125.1 GCA_002687115.1 Cyanobium sp. ARS6 | reverse complement strand
GGGAATCTGCTTCAACGACAGGTCCTGATCGGGCATCAGAGTCAGCCGCAGGTTCTGGAGCAGACCCACGGTCATCAGCCTGATCTCGAGTTCAGCCAATGCCTTGCCGAGGCAGACCCGTTCACCGCCTCCGAAGGGAAGCAGAGTCTGGGTGAAGGATCCATCGAGATGGCGCTGGGGCCTGAATGCGGAGATGTCGTCGTCGTGCTCAGCACCCGATGAACCAAGCACCACCTGGATGACCCGGTCTCTGGGAACCTCCACATCGGCCAGGCGGATCGGTTGCAGATTGCGTCGGAAGAAACCTCCCACCGGTGGCGTGAGCCGCATGACCTCCAGAACCGTGGCATCCAGGCGAGGTGATCGATGGGAGGTCTGGAAAGGCCAGGGTGATGTCAGCAGTTCCGGAAGCAGCCAGCGTTCCACCTCCGGGTTGAGCAGCAGGGCACGGAACAGGCAGCTCAGTGATGATGCAGTTGTCTCATACCCTGCGAACAACAGCAGCAGCAACTGCTCCACCAGGTCGTCGTAATCCAGTGGCATGTCGACTTCATCGAGTCCACCGCTGAGCAGATCCAGTCCTCCCTGGCTGGAATCACTGTTCTGCAGCACCCTTTTCAGGCGGTCAAGCAGCCGCTCCCTTGCCGCCATCGCCCGGGCAAAGGGGGTTCCCGGCACAGCCAGTGGAATGGAGAACAGGGCCTGAGTCCAGATCTCGAAATCAGCGAACAGGGCGTCGCGGTCAGCGGCATCCAGTCCCAGCACGGTGGTGGCGATCACGGCGAACGCGAATCGACGCATCTTTGCGGCCAGGGACTGCGGACCATCGCTCTGCTGCAGCTCAGTGATCAGCTCCTCGATCAGAGCCTGGATCGATGGGGTGTAGCGACTGAGTGCGCCGCTGGAAAACAGCTGCCCCACCACGCGACGGCGGGCTTTGTGAGCGGGGCCGCTGCGGTTGGCCAGAGATCGACTGCCGAGCAGTTGCCGCACACTGTCCGGCCACCAGCCCTCGAGATCCGCGCCCTGCTTCAGCAGATCGGAGATCGCCCGTTCACCCTGGATGAACACGATCCGCTGGGCGAGCAGGCGGGTTTCAAAGACATCGCCATGGGCGGCAAAGCGTTTGCTGGCGAAGCCTGGGTCACTGAAGAATTCAAGCGTTTCCCTGAGACCCGTGACAGCACCGGTGCTGGGACATGTCGAGGCGGGCATGGAGACTGATCTGATGCACCGAGAACCTATCGACCAGGGTCAGGCCTGGGGTTCAGGTTCCGGCGTGGATAGCCGCCTGAAGAGGCGTGAACTGAGCAGCAGGGCGATCAGGAATCCAAGGAACTGCACCATCACCACCGAGGGTCCCGATGGCAGATTCGTGAGTCCCGAGGCCAGCAAGCCGAGCAGGGCACAGGTGCCTCCCAGGATCGAGGAGACGAAGACGTAGACCGGAAAACGGCGACAGAGCAGACGGCCTGCGCAGGAGGGAATCACCACAAAGGCGCTGATCAGCAGCACGCCCACCGCCTTGATCGACACCGCCACCACCACGGCAAGCAGCACGATGAATGCGAGCCGGTGCCAGCGGGTCTGCACACCCACGGCACCGGCAAGATCCTGATTCAGGGTGAGCAGCACCTGCGCACGCATGCTCAGGCTCAGATAGATCAGTGCCGCTGCCAGCAACATGCCGATCACAATCAGGTCCAGACTGCTGACCCCGAGAATGTCTCCGAACAGAAGCTGGCGAATTCCGCCCCGGTAGCTCTCGACCAGGCTGAGGAAGAGAATCGCTGCCGCCAGAGAGGTTGAATAGACAATGTTCAGCAGTGCATCCGTGGGGAGGGAGCTTTTCTCCACCAGTTGATTCACCAGAAGGGCGAACAGCACTGCAAAAGGGATCAGAACCAGTGTGGGATTCACGCCGATCAGGATTCCCACCGTGATGCCCAGCAGGGCTGAATGCCCGAGGGCATCGCTGAAAAAGGACAGCTCCCTGAGCACGGCAACACTGCCCAGCAAGCCTCCAAGCGCTCCGGTGAGCAGACCGCCGATCAGCGCTCGCTGCATGAAAGGCTCGGCAAGAACGAGCGTCAGCGTCTGGGTGTCAACCATGACACTGATGCCTGTAGGGAACCATGTGGGGCCCGTACAGATCGATGAGACGCTCAGGGGTGAGGGTGTGATCCGGTGAACCGCTGCAGCAGAGGCGTCGATTCAGGCCGAGAACCTGGTCGCTGCTGCGGCGAACCATGTCGAGATCATGGGAGACGTGCAGAACGGTCCATCCCTCCTGACGTCGTAATTCAAGCAGCAGCTGTTGGAAGCGCTCATTGGAGGGCACATCAAGGCCTGCCTGTGCTTCATCGAGCACCAGAAGCTGTCGGGGGCGCACAACACAGAAGGAGAGCATCACCCGTTTGAGCTGACCTCCGGACAGCTCGCTGAGAAGACGGTTTCTCAGATCTAGACAACCGGTGCGATCCAGTGCCTTCTCAACGGCAGCCTTGCGTTTCTGGTGTTGCTGCCAGGGCCAGCGTGGGCCGGGCGGGTCAAACCCGAAGCCGACAAACTCGGCCACGCTCAGGGGAAAGCGTCCCTGCAGGGCAAGACTCTGAGGCACGTAGGCGATCTGGGATCTGATGGCACCTGGGAGGTCGCCGTTGGGCGAGAGCTGTTGGCCGAGAATCCGCACCTCCCCGTGTTTTCTCGGCAGCAAACCGAGCAGGGCGGCCACCAGAGTGCTTTTACCGGCGCCGTTGGGCCCAACCACGGCGGTCTCGCTCTCACCCTGGAGTTCGAACGAGACCTGTTCCACAGCGAGGCGACCTGAACGTTCAACCGACAGGTCCCTCACCACCACCACCGGGTCGGGCATCAAACGTCAGTCCCCAATGGCTTTGACCAAATTGTTGACGTTGGAGCGCATCACCTCAAAGTAAGTTCCCGGCACTTTGGCGGATTCGGCTGAGCCGGTCTCAAGCGGATTGAATTCAACGATATTCACCCCGAGATCTTTCGCCAAGGCATTGAAGGAACGGTTGCCTTCCTGAGGTTCGCTGAGCAGGGCTTTGAGGCCTGACTCTTTGACCTGAGCGGCGACCCGTTGCAGATCGGCCGGGCTTGGATTCATCTCGGGCAGGTCAACCAGGAATTCCGCTTTCAGGGAATAACGGTTGGCGAAGTAGGTCGCGAAGTCGTGGAAGGCGACGAATGTCTTGCCGCTGTAGGGCTTGAGCTTCTCGGTGAATTCCGTGTTCAGCTCCTTGAGCTTGGCGGTGTACTGGGCCGCGTTCTTCCTGTATCCATCGGCGCAGCCTGGGTCAGCTTTGACAAGCCCGTCTCTGATGTTCTCGACCTGCTGAGTGGCGCGAACCGGATCAAGCCAGATGTGGGGATCGTATTCACCATGGCTGTGTCCATGGCCGTGATCGTGGTCATCATCATCGTCATGGTGCTCACCCTCATGGTGGTCGCCATCGTGATGGTCGTCGTCGTGATGGTCATCGTCGTGGTCGTGGTGCTCACCGTCGTGATGATCATCATCGTGATCGTCATGATCATCGTGACCGCCGCCACCGGCCGCTTTGATCGTTTCCACGCCCTTGCTGGAATCAATCACGACGAGATCCTTGTTGTCAGCGGAATCGATCAGGTCGTCGAGGAATTCCTCCATCTCCAGCCCGTTTTTGACCAGAACGTTCGCTCCGCTGAGATCGGTCAGGTCGGAGGGTGTGGCCTGAAAATCATGGGGCCCCAGATTGGGCGGAATCAAGGACGTGACCTCCGCGCAGTCGCCGGCCACTGCTTCAGTGAACAGTGTGATCGGCAGGAAAGTGCTAACCACTTTCACTCCCTTTCCCTGGCTTGCATCCTTGTTGGAGGCATCGGGTGCCCCGCAGGCAACCAGGCCGACCAGGAGAGACAGTGCGCTCAGGCGCGAAAACACAGAAGCCATTCAGTTGTGAAAGCCAGGACGGGTTTGAGGTTCAGAGCTCAATGGAGCTCGCTACACGAGAATGGTAATCATTATCTCGTCAGTTGCTCAAGGTCATTAGCCTGAGGCAAACGAGTCTCCGCAGCTGATGTATCAAAAAGTACCCGTCACGATTCTGACCGGCTATCTGGGCTCGGGTAAGACAACTTTGTTGAATAAAATATTAAGTGAAGAACATGGCAAACGTATTGCTGTCATTGAGAATGAGTATGGAGAAGTTGGTATTGATCAGGGTCTTGTCATCAATGCTGATGAAGAAGTTTTTGAAATGTCCAACGGGTGTATTTGTTGCACTGTTCGTGGAGATTTGATCCGGGTTCTTGGGAACCTGATGAAGCGACGCGACAAATTCGATTACGTGCTGGTTGAAACCACCGGGCTTGCCGATCCAGGGCCGGTTGCCCAGACATTTTTCATGGATGATGAAATCCGTGATGAATTCACCCTGGATGGCATCGTCACGCTCATTGATGCCGCACACATTGACCAGCAGCTCGAGCGAAGCAATGAAAGTTCTGAACAGGTTGCTTTCGCTGATGTGCTGATCCTCAACAAGTCTGACCTTGTGCCTGAGGACTCATTGGTGAAGCTCGAATCACGCCTGCGCGACATGAACACCATGGCCCGTGTGGTGCGCAGCACCCAGGCGGACGTGCCTGTCGAGACAGTGCTCAATCTGAGTGCCTTCGATCTCGATCAGATTCTGGAGCGTCGACCCACATTCCTTGAGCCGGAATATCCATTCGAGTGGACAGGTGTCTATCAGCTTGAGCCTGGTCAGTACGCAATGACCCTTGAAGACGGCCCGGATCCGGAGATGTCGCTGGTGGCGATTCCCGGTCAGGCCACGGATGAGGATGCACTGAAGCAAAGCGCGGAGCAGTGCGTGCGGCTGTTCGCCCAGGGCGCTCAATCGCTCAGGCCCGGTGATTCAATCGCTGCCAATCAGCATCTCAGTCTTGAGCTCGATTCAAAAGGAACCAAATCCTTTCCGTTCGAAGTCAAGGATGAAAAAACGATCGGTTTCTACGCCCAGCACACGGCTGAGGAATTTGACCTGAAGATCATCCGGTCGGGGCAATCAGTCAGCCCGATCAAAGAGCGCGTCTGGGTCGCCGAGCATGAGCATGACGACGAGGTCGGCTCAATCGCCATTGAGCGTGAGGGAAATGTTGACCCTGAAAAACTCAACCAGTGGATCGGAACACTGCTGGCTGAAAAAGGCGTGGACATTTTCAGAACCAAGGGATTCATCAGCTACCAGAACGAATCCCGCAGAGTTGTGTTCCAGGGTGTCCACATGCTGTTCACCGCCCAGCCCGGGCAGGAGTGGGGAGACGAGCCGCGCTGCAATCAGCTTGTGTTCATCGGCCGTAATCTTGACGAGGCTCAGATGCGCAAGGATTTTGACCAATGCCTGATCTGAAGATGTTTGCCCCCCAGGGCATGCTTCATGAGGGTTGGACTGCCCAGGTTGATGACTACGCACTGGCCTGTGGATGGACCGGCGACGGCGAAGGGCTGCTGGTCGGCGATGTTGCCGGTGGGCTGTCTCTCTTCTCCGGCAAGACCGGTGAGCTGATCTGGACCAGAAACAACATTCATCAGGGCGGCTTGCTGGCACTGGCGATTCATCCGAAAGGGGAGCTGTTCGCCACTTCCGGTCAGGATGGATGCGTGCTGATCTGGGACAGCCGGCAGGGTGAAATCCTGCATTCGATCAAGCCAGGGCGGGGCTGGGTTGAACATCTGGCCTGGTCAGCCAGTGGCGACATGCTCGCCGTTGCCGCATCCAAAAACGTGCACATCTTCAACTCCGATGGTGTTGAGAGATGGCGCACCGAGGAACACCCCAGCACGGTCAGTTCGATCTCCTGGTCAAAGCCTGATGAGCTCGCCACCGCCTGTTACGGAAAGGTCAGTTTCTTCGACATCACCAGGCAACAGGTTGCTCAGGAACTGAAATGGCAGGGATCGCTCGTTTCGATGGTGCTGAGTCCTGATGGAGACATCGTGGCCTGCGGCAGTCAGGACAATTCCGTGCATTTCTGGCGACGCTCCACCGGTCTGGATGCTGAGATGACCGGCTATCCCGGCAAGCCCAGCCAGCTGACGTTTGATCAGGGCGGTCAGTTCCTGGCGACCGGTGGCAGTGATCAGATCATCGTCTGGAATTTTCAGGGAGATGGACCTGAAGGATCACTGCCCGGTCAGCTTGTGCTCCATCCCGAACCCATCTCCACGCTGGCGTTTGCCCATCAGGGACTGATCCTGGCTTCGGGTGCAAGGGATGGTTCGGTGTTTGTCTGGCTGCTTGATGAGAATGGTGACGGCAATCCACTGGGGGGCGCCTTCACGGCGGAGAGGATCAGTGCGGTGTGCTGGAAGCCGGATGACACCGCCCTGGCGGCGATTGATTCCAACGGACGCGTCTCGGTGTGGCCGTTCAAGATTCGCGGCTGAGATCTGCGGGCGATCTTCACTGAGTTGGATTCAGTGCACTGATGTTC
>NYZI01000124.1 GCA_002687115.1 Cyanobium sp. ARS6 | reverse complement strand
CCCTGATGGCATAGTCTTCGCATTCGTCGATGGTGCGTCGGCGAATGGCTCTAACGACGATCGGAATGAGCTCCAATGGGGTGATGTGCTTGTCGGTCATCAGGTCGATGCCCTCGATACGCAGAGCATCGCGGACCAGCTTGTCCATGTGGTCGCTGTTGTAGTTAGCCAGGAATCTCCTCTGCTCCTCCTTCTGCAACTTGGTGTCGAGATCGCCCAGCATTCGGTCGGCCGACTGCAGGTCCGTCTGCTGGTTGGCACAGATGCTCTGCAGGTTATGGAGCTCCTGCGTCAGCTTCTCGACGTGTGCGACCAGCTGCTCGATCACCCGCTTCAGCTCGTCGCTGTTTATGGCGTGGTCCATCGCCCAGCGTGCGACCATCGTGCCGAGCGTCGCGAATATCGCTGGAGCCAACGGACCACCGGTGGCGTGTGTCGCTCGCCACCATGCCTCGTGAGCCTGAACCGACGCAAGCTCACGGAGATCTCGTTCGGTCGGTGAAGATAGCGCCGGGTTAATAGCAACCGAAATCTCCATGTCGTTGAGTGCTGGCCGTCGCTGAGCTGCACGGTTCTTATACTGTCCAGCCGCACGCTGACCCTTGTGGTTACGGAAGGTTCAGCGCTCGTTGACATGAAAATGTGAACGTTACTCCGCGCTCCACCAGAAGCGCGGGTCGCAGGTCTCCTCATGACCGCCTCGGTATTCATTTTGCGGTCAGGGCGTAGCGTACATGTTTCACGACCTGCCCGGTCCTCGGTCAAATTAGTCAAAGCTGAGGGACACACCCCCTCTTTGAGGTGCCCCCTGGAGGTGAGGTTTTGTGGGGTCCGGGGCCCCGGTCGGCGGACCGTGGGCCGCCCCAATTGACTTGCGTGGGCGCGTTCCCGATTCTGGAGAATGCCCCGCGGACTTTCGCGTGTCGGATTGGTGACGCCGGGTGCGGCAGCAACTGGCGTTGCCGGAGCCCCCGGGGTCCGGTCGGTCACGTCTTGACCTTGATCTTCAGCTCTGGGTGCGCCTTAACGTAATCCCAGAATGCCGACAGTCCGCCCTTGCGCGTCACTTCTGCGTACTCAACCCAGGTGTCCTCCGCCGGCGGTTTGCCTAGCCAGCGCAACCTGAATTCCAAGTCCCGCAGAGATGTGGATCCTGGCTCCCGCCGGTGATCCACAACTGCCTCCACCAGCTGCTCAAAATCGTCCATGGCGATTGTATCTCGAGTGTCCTCGCCCTCGGTGAGGTAGTACTGGTAGAGCTCTGAAATGTGCTTCTCCTTCTCAGCTCCATCTGCCGGGTCTCTCACCCGGTATGTCGAATTGGAGAGTTGCTTCACCACTTCATAAGGGCCCTGATAGAGCACAGATAGCTTGTGCGGTCTACCAGCCCTCCATTGGGTGATAACATAGTCCCCCTCCTTGAATTTTCTGGTAATTAATGGTGCTTTTGCTGCGATTTTTCGCTTCACCACAGCGGCCCTCTTGCCTGCTGTCTTAATTGCCTGGATTTGCAAATCTTGCAAATGAGTTATCCACTTCTGAATTGCCTCTCTTCTTGCCTTCTCCGGAATTGCATTGATACTGGCCTTGGCTGCTCTTGTGATTGCAGTAGGAAATAAACCAGCTTGCAGGTCAATGCCCGGTAGTAGAATTTGCACTGGGCTCAATCCAATTGTAGCCACTGGTTCTGAGTTCAGGATCCGTAAAACCAAAGGTAGATAGACGTCCCATTCAGTCTGAATCCTTACCTCATTGCAGATAAACCGCAGGTGCCTCATTATCTCTTGAATCACCCGCTCAACAACTCCATTTGTCTGTGGATTGTAAGGCACAGAAGGGTGCCTATCTGCTCCAATTAGCGCTAATAAACAGCGCACCAAGTGCCCCTCAAACTGCGGACAGTTGTCCCACCGAAATGCCTTTGGTAGTCCAAATTGTGCTGAAATTTTGATAATGAATTTCGCTGCACTTTCCGCTTCTGTTGACTTTGCTGGCTCAGCAAACACGAAATGGCTGAAGTTGTCAATCATGACAATAATGAATTTGTTGCCATTCACATCTGGAGGAAGAGGGCCAATGACATCCAAAGAGCACTCATCGAAAGGCCCCTTTGTCATTAGTGATGCTCTTGCAACATCCACATCCCTCTTGCGCAATCTGATTTTCTGACAGTACTTGCAGTGTAAAATCAGCCAGTCCAGCTGCTTGGGTGTAGGAATGTGCTTCCTGTTCATAATCACCCCAGCATCAGCTGCCTCCTCAATTCTGCGTCTTGTCCGCTCTCTTCCCATATGCCCCACAGCCGCATTGTGGTAGGTATCGAAGATAGCTCTTGTTTGAGGTGAGACATAGACAGTTTTCTTGCCAGAAGCCCCTGACCTATGAGCTCGTTCTCCATGATTTTGGTCTGTTGGCTCTTCTGTCTCTTCTGTCTCTTCTGTCTCTTCTTCCTGTGGCTCTTCAGTCTCAGCTTGCATTGCCTTCATACTTCTTTCCAAGTTGAATCTCTCGTGAAATCGCTGTGATTCTGCTTCAGCTTCAATGCAATCTTGCTGATTTTCTCTCCAGCAGGCTGCACAACATGGACAGTTGTTCAGTCTGGGTTTGTACTGCTTGCCACATAGTACACAGGACTTGTCCTTGTCCTCGATTGGTCTTGCTTGTGGGCTTAAGATCGCCTTGCATTCCGGCTTCTTTAATGCCCAGCAGGTCGCACAGAACTGCTTGTTCAGCTTGGGATTGTCATCGCATTTGGCTGTTGGAAATGAGTCATTGCACAGCTTGCAATGAGTGAAGTTCTGCCTTCCAACCTTGACAGTTCTTGTTACTGTTGTCGATGTTTCCTTCCCATTGATTTCCTTGAGTGGATCTCTTTTCCTCTTGGTAGGTGAAGATGCCAAGTGTACAGCAACTGCTTGCAAGTTACTTCGCTTTGCATGCTTGCTCGGCGGTTCGGTCGTCTCGGCTGCTGACACTTCCAAGTCATCCTCCCTTCTCCTCTTATTCCTCAGGTCTGTCCCATCCTTCACGAGTCTAGACGGTTCTGGGTCCATACGGTCGATGGCGGGTCCCGCACTGTCGATGGCCGCACTAGCAGTCGTCATTATCGTCCTCGCTTCCAGATTGTGCCCTTTGGAATGTTCCTTTGCTGCCTCCAGGGCTTTCAGTCTCATGGAAGACCTACTTCCACGAAAGTTACCGCCCCCTTCTTGCAACAACTCCTGTTCACTCTCCGAAGCCACCACAGACATCGCCCCATCAAGTTTTGCTCTTGATCTTGTCATGGCTGCTGTTGAGAGTGTGCCTCCTTTGGCCGGGCCATGCAGTCTACTCAGGCAATCTGCCACTGCATGTTTGCTATCAGTACCGGAGACATGCACAATTTCGTAGTCAAATTGCTGCATTGCCAGTCTCCATCGCACAACTTTGGGTGCCAGTGATCGTTGTAGCTGCAAGATGTTCTTGTGGTCTGTTAATATAGTGAAGTGAGCACCTTCCAACATACTCATCCACTGTTTAACTGCCCAGACCGCTGCGAACAGCTCTTGCTCCAAAGTAGACCAGTTTTGTTCTGCTGGTGTGAAAGTATGGGAAATATAAGCAATTGGCAACTCATTTCCACTTTCACTGTGCTGGAACAGCTGTGCTCCACATCCGATCTTGGATGCATCACACCTGAAA
The DNA here is from genome assembly GCA_002687115.1 of Cyanobium sp. ARS6. Taxonomy (GTDB): domain Bacteria; phylum Cyanobacteriota; class Cyanobacteriia; order PCC-6307; family Cyanobiaceae; genus Synechococcus_C. The sequence goes on along the minus strand of NYZI01000124.1, from coordinate 3,285 downwards.
TAGATCTTCTTCTCGTAGTCCAGCCAGTACAGCTTCTGGTTCTCCATTATGGACTGAACAATGGACTCAAATGCCCGCTGTTGTTCATCTGTCCATATGAACTGTGCATCCTTCTTCAGCAACTTGTTGATGGACTGAGTCTTATCAGCGAAATCCATCCCACAGTGCTCTCTGAAGTAGTTGACTAAACTCATCAGTGATTTAGTCTGGTGTCTGTCATAAGGTCTTTGCAGTTTTGCAATGCCAGCAAGTCTTGATTCCTTGTGCTGCCGGCCCTCACCATCAATCCACCTTCCCAAATATTCACAAGATGGGAGGTTAAGGTGAGTCTTGGGACCATTGACCCTCAGGTCATACTTGTCCAACCTTACAAACACTTCCTCCAACAGCTGTATGAATTCCTCAAAGCTGTCAGCATTGATGTTCAGGTCGTCAATGAAAGCTTCAACTCCATTGCCATCCAGTTCTCCAAGTACTATTTCGGAGATGTAGTACTGAAACTGGGCAGGTAGACCATGAAAACCAAATGGTGCGGTTACTGGGATCACAATCCCCTTGTGAGTGACAACTGCCAATAGAATGGAGGCTCGTTTGGTCAGTTTCACTTGATGGTAGCCCTTCCTCAGGTCTACAATTCCAAACCGCTTCTTGCCCTTTAGCCTTCGCAAAACTTCTTGTTGATTCTTCACGGGGTGCCGGGTTTCCTCCGCACAATCGTTGACTGCTCTGTAGTCAACACAGATGCGCCTCGCATCTGGCCCCTTGGAGGGTTGCTTTGCTGCCACAATAGGCGAAGCATACGGCAAAATCTCGTTTGGCTCTGGTTTTCTGTACCAGCCCAACTCAATCCTCTTTGCCGTGTCCTCCTCAATCAACTGTTGGATCCAAGGTGCAGCCGGGCGACACGCCTGCCGCTTGGGACGAATGTCTGCACCTTGCCCATCCTTCTTGAGCTCGATATCGATGGGTGGAAGTTTACTGCCCCCTTTTGGCGGTGGACCAAATAAATGCTTCCATCTCTGACACAGGCCCTTGATCTTCTCCACCTCTTTTGGATCAGCTCCATGGACCCTCGGCATCCCATACTCAGGATCCGGATCGTCATCCCACATATCGTCAAGCCCATCATCATCGTGGTCTTCCTCCGGCTCGTATTGCTCTAAGCCAAGCACCACGGCAAGTAGGCCCGTACCCTTCAAGGTCGGCCATCCAATAATCAGTTCTGATGTCAAGTTATCTATGATTTGAGCATCAGTAACGAAGGTAAGCGACCTCGGGAGAGCAAATGCGTTGTTTGCGTCCTGTTGGCCCTTCCTCTTCGGCTCGGCACTGAGCATCAGCCGCAACTCCCCGTGCGGGGTAGTCTCCCGGCCATCTGCCATCACAATGCCCCCACCAGCGTCGCCCCATGAACAACCAAGTTCAATGAGCTTCGTCGCCGTCCGCACGCTCACCGCGTCGGTGTCGGAGCCGGTATCGAAAGTGGTACTCACTTCCATTTGCTTTCCAGACGGTGCTGTGATCACCAGCGTGCCGTCAAAGGTGGCACTTGCACTGCTAGCCTCCCCGGCCCGCATGCTTCCCAGCCGCCTCACTTGCTGATCTGCACATTGCACACAGCCGGCTCCCGCCAGCGCTGTGCCGTCAGCTCCTGCGCTCAACTCAAGATTAGTTGGCGTATATGCGCGCTCAGCCGTTTCGCTTTCATACGCGCGCACGCGCGCGCGCCTCGAAATTTCGAAATTTCTGGCTGGAATGTCTAGAACGTGACATTGCGCGACATGATTTTGCAACCACGTACATGAAATCTACATGACAAGTCGCAAATAGTAACAGCCCCAAAAGGTCAGAACTTTCCTGACCGCTTAGGTCGCCGCGTTACCTTTCGATGGAACTTTCCGCGAGTTTGACACTTCGCAGCCTTGGTCGTCGCATGGCGTCCCGTGGGAATCAGGGTTCGGCGAACGTGGTTGACCTTCACCAGCGTTCTCTGACTCCCACGGGCACCGTCAAGCCTTGGCGTCAGCCTTGGACACGTCCTTCTTGCCCTTGCCGCCGCCTCTCGGCTTGCCGCCGCCTCTGCCACCACCGCCGCCGCCGCGTCCGCCTTCCTTCGGCGGATGCGGACACTTGTTGGAGTAGTGGCCCTTCTCGCCGCAGTTGAAACACTCCACGTGCGAGATGTCGACCTTGTCGTCGCGTCCGCCGCGACTGTTCTTCTTGCCCTTGCCAGAGCCCTTGCCGCTGCCCTTCTTGTACACGCCAGGAAAGCGGCGGTCACCGCCGGACTTCTTGTCACGCCCGAAACGCTTCTTCTGGATCGTGCGCTCGAAGCCCTTGTACTTGTCGCCGTCTCCTGAGCCAGGACGCGGCGTGTCAAGCCTCGACTTGACACGAATGCTCTCTGTCAGAGCAATGCTGTCTTCAGCAGTCTTGAGCTCGTGTGCTACACGCTGCAGCGCCTTCTCCCAGCTATCCTGCGGGGCCGGGCCGTCGCCCGTATGCCTCTGCAGTGTAGACTTCGCCAGCAGCTTGAGTCCTGATGGAAGCGTGCGCTCCACCACCTCAAGCTTGGCCTTTTCAGATACCATCTGCATGGCCCCACCCATCTTGTGCTCGATGTCCTTCAGCTGTGCGTAGTACACCATGACATCACGAGTCGTCCAATTCTGATCTGGCTTGATGCTGCTTCCACCCCACTTCACCTTGCGCATCTCGTTCAGCACAAGCGGGGTAGAGGATGGTGCACATGCATCGATGATCTTCTGCAACCATTCCTGATGGAATGTCACTCGCTGGGGCACAGTCATAGGCCCCGGCGGGTACTCCTTCGCGACTTCCGCAAGTCGCTTAGAACAGCTCCATAGAGCGTCCTTCGCCTCTGGCGTGATAGAATCATCCAGTAGACGTTTCGCCTTGGCCAGCTCCGGGTGAGCCAGTAGGAGTTGCTTCGTCTCAACCGCCCACTGCACCAGAGTGACCTCGCTGGTGTCCTCCAGCTTGTACTTCTTGCTTCTACCGTATACAGTAGTGTTGACAATCGAAACCAGAGAGTCATTGGTCATTGCTGTTCACCCTGTGCATTGATTGAATTTAAGGCTCCGCAGATGCCGGCGTCCCATATAAATCAGGGGGCGCGAACCCGGATTTATTAACCTAGAAGGTTCCCTCCAGAACCGAGAGCGCAATGTCCATATCGGAAAGGCCCCCATCGGCGCAGAAGGGGAAGACGTGACCACAAGCCGGGCAGCAGATTTGCAGGTCGGGCGCGGGCGCCGGTTCGGG
>NYZI01000123.1 GCA_002687115.1 Cyanobium sp. ARS6 | reverse complement strand
TTACCTTAGCCACACACCGCACCCGGACCGATTCGGCTTCTCCGGCTCGAACTGCAGGAGTTCCGCAACCACTGCAATCTGCAGCTGGAGATCGATGCGCCTCGTCTGCTTGTGATCGGCAGCAACGGCGTTGGTAAATCCAACCTGCTCGAATCAGTGGAGCTGCTGGGCAGTCTGCGGTCGCATCGATCCAGCCAGGATATGGATCTGATCCACTGGGACGCCTCCCGCGCTCTGCTCAAGGCCACCTGCCTGGATGACGATGTGGTCGAGCTCGAACTGCGGAGACGGGGAGGACGACAGGCACGACGCAACGGCAAGGTTCTGCCGCGGCAAATGGATCTGATCGGCCCGCTGCGCTGTGTCGGGTTCAGTGCATTGGATCTGCATCTGGTGCGTGGAGAGCCGGCGCTGAGACGTCAGTGGCTCGATCGTGTCGTGTTGCAACTCGAACCCGTCTATGGCGAATTGCTCGGTCGATACAACCGTCTGCTGCGGCAACGCAGTCAGTTCTGGAGACGAGGTGGCCTCGGCACATCGCTGGAACGGAACGTCCTGCTGGACAGCTTCGACACCCAGATGGCACTGGTGTGCACACGCATTCACCGACGCCGACGCCGTGCATTGGCACGACTCGAGCCACTCGCTGCAGCCTGGCAGCAACGTCTCAGCCAGGGCCATGAACTGCTGGAACTGCTTTATTCACCTGGGAGCGTGCTGGAGGGGGAAGAGGCTGAGGAAGCCTGGAGGTTGTCCATCGAAGAGCAACTTCAGCGGCAGCGGCCTGAGGAGGAAAGGCTGGGCAGCTGCAGGGTGGGACCCCATCGCGACGAAATCAATCTGATGCTCAATGGCACCGCAGCCCGTCGCTTCGGCTCTGCCGGGCAGCAGCGCACCGTTGTACTGGCACTGAAGCTCGCCGAACTGGAATTGGTCGGTGAACTCTGTGGTCATCCCCCTTTGCTGCTGCTGGACGACGTGCTGGCGGAACTGGATCCACGCCGCCAGCTCACCCTTCTGGAAGCTGTGGGTGATTCCCATCAATGCCTGGTGAGCGCAACGCACCTGGACGCCTTCGAAGGCCAATGGCGGCAGCGCTCACAGATTCTCAACGCCGATCACTTGAGAAACGGAATGAGAAAAAGCTAAGGTCTGAGGCTCTTTTCCTCGATGCCCTGATGGAGCAGACCCTGTCCTGCCTGCATCCCAACCCGGGATGGGACGACGCTTTGACTGTTACAGCCCCCAGTCCCAGTCAGATGAGTGCTACTGACATGGTGGGGAAACATTGCATCCTTGAGCTCTACGGCTGCGATCAGCGCAAGCTCAACGACGAAGCCTTCCTGAGAACCACCATCACGATGGCAGCGAAACGTGCTGGTGCCACTCTTCTCAACCTCATCACACACCGATTCGAACCTCAGGGTGTTACTGGACTAGCTCTGCTGGCCGAGTCCCATATCTCCATTCACACCTGGCCTGAAAACGGATACGCCGCAGTGGATGTGTTCACCTGCGGCGATCACACCATGCCCGAATCAGCCTGTGAGCACCTCAGGCAAGAGCTGGGCGCAGATCGCCAGTCCATGCGCAGCTTTCTGCGTGAAACACCCTCGGCCGTGGCTGAAGCGGAACGAACACCCAGCGTTCAGGCCGGTTGAATCGACCCTCAACCGGGTAGGCCCCGGTTGAGCTTTCCACTCACCAATCCTTCCAAATCCAGGCTCACACTGGTGAAGCCGAGTTCAAGCATGAACTGAACGAGTGGTTCTCTGAGCTCAGGCGCAAGCAGTTCCGAAAGCCGCTCCTGAGGAACTTCAATTCGAGCAGAGAGGCCCTGGGATCGAACCCTCACACGAGAGAAACCCCGTTCGATCAACCAGGCTTCAGCATGACCTACCTGCCTGAGGCGGTGATGGCTGATCGCTTCCCCGTAAGGAAACCGCGAGGCCAGACAAGGCTGAGCTGGCTTGTCCCACCAGGGGAAACCCAGTGCCCTGGACAGTCGTCGCACACAGGTCTTGTCGATCTGAAGATCAGCCAGCGGCGAAATCACACCAGCTTCACCGGCCGCCTCAAGGCCTGGTCGATGATCGCCGAGGTCATCAAGATTGACACCATCGAGCACCCTCGCCCCTTCAGCCGCCTCTGCTATTGGGGCGAGATGACTGTGCAACTCGCGCTTGCAGGCATAGCAACGATCCGTGGGGTTGCTGCTGTAGGCGGGGTCTTCAAGCTCTTTGGTTTTCACTTCACGATGCCTGATTCCCAGCCAGTGAGCCTGTTGGCGAGCTTCAGCCAAAAGATGAGAGGCCAGAGATGGCGACACACCGGTGACGGCACACGCGCAGTCGCCAAGCTGTTCCTGAGCAATGGCGGCAACGAGGGTGCTGTCCACGCCACCGGAATAGGCAACGAACACACGCTTGAAGTTCAGGATCCGTTCGCGCAACTGCTTCAGCCGCTGCTCGTCTTCGATGGAGAGCGGTTCCAGCAGGCGAAAAGTCTCGGGAGCCACTGCTGAAGGCGGGAATCTCAGTATGCTCCGATCGTAAGAAGCGCCATCCAAGTACTGACGATGGACGCAGTCCAGTCATCCGATAGCTCCAGCGGAGCACGTCGCCGCAGCAATCCAGGCATCGGCATCGTCACAGCTGCCGACAGTCGTGAGCGCAGCCTTGGCCAGCTGCATGTCTACGACGGAGAAGGCAAAGGCAAGAGCCAGGCTGCACTGGGAGTGGTGTTGCGCACGATCGGTCTTGGCATCTGCGAACAGCGGCGAACCAGGGTTCTGCTGCTGCGGTTCCTCAAAGGACCTGGCCGGGCTTACGACGAGGATGCGGCGATTGAAGCCCTGCAGCAGGGTTTTCCCCACCTCATCGATCAGGTCCGGACTGGACGCGCTGACTATTTCAACGCTGACGAGGCAACCAAATTCGACCAGCAGGAAGCCCAGAGAGGCTGGGACATTGCCCGAGGTGCGATTGCCAGCGCTCTTTATTCGGTTGTCGTTCTGGACGAACTGAACCCCGTGCTGGATCTCGGGCTGCTCGACATCAACGATGTGGTCAAGACTCTCTCGGCTCGACCGGATGGCATGGAAATCATCGTGACCGGGCGTGCAGCCCCCCAGCCTTTGATTCAGATCGCCGATCTGCACTCCGAGATGCGTGCCCACAGACGGATCGAGCCCAAGGACGATTCGCTGCTTCCGTTCCCGTCACCGGGTGGGATTGAGATCTACACCGGTGAGGGTAAAGGGAAATCCACCAGCGCTCTGGGCAAGGGGCTCCAGGCCATCGGCAGAGGCATCAGTCAGGACAAGAGCCACCGCGTGCTGATCCTGCAATGGCTCAAGGGAGGCAATGGATACACCGAAGATGCTGCGATCGCAGCGCTGCGTGAGAGCTATCCGCACCTGGTGGACCACCTGCGTTCCGGACGGGACGCAATCGTCTGGCGTGGCCAACAGGAACCGATCGACTATGTGGAGGCCGAACGCGCCTGGGAAATTGCCCGAGCGGCGATTGCGAGCGGCCTCTACAAAACCGTGATCCTGGACGAACTGAATCCCACTGTTGATCTGGAACTTCTACCGGTCGAACCCATCGTGCAGGCCCTGGTGCGTAAGCCCTCCGAAACCGAAGTGATCATCACAGGTCGCTGCAAACACCCTCCGGCCTACTTCGATCTGGCGAATATCCACTCAGAGATGGTCTGTCATAAACACTATGCGGAGCAGGGAGTCGACCTCAAACGTGGGGTCGACTACTGACGCTCTGATACGTCCTCAGTAGCGGGGAACGTCTGGATCAATCTGCTGCGACCAGGCGTCGATGCCTCCCGACACATTGGTGGCCTCGATTCCATGCTCGGCCAAAAGCTCGACCGCACGCGCAGAACGTCCACCCAGCTTGCAGTGCACATAAATGGGTCGTTGTCCGGCAAGGCGGCGAATCTCGTCGATCCCCTCTCCGTTCTCGATTGTTGCAAGCGGGATCAGTTGCGATCGAGGAATCACCCCCACATCGGCTTCCGAGGGATTACGCACATCAATCAGCAGCAGCTCATCGCCCCGGTCCAGCAGTGCACTGAGCTGCTTCACGGAAATGCTTCCCACGCTTGAAACTCCCTCGTGACGGCCGGAAGCGTCGACGCTACAGAACGCCTCATAGTCGATCAGGGTCGTGACGGCAGGTCGGTTGGGCCGGCGTTGCAGACGAAGCTCCCGGAAACGCATGCTGAGGCCATCCACAAGCAGCAGCCTCCCATCCAGAGATGTGCCGATCCCAGTCAGCACCTTGATCGTTTCGGTGGCCTGAAGCAGCCCGATCAATCCCGGCATCACTCCAACCACACCACCATCGGCACAGGAGGGAACAAGGCCGGGTGGCGGTGGCTCTGGCACCAGATCGCGGTAGTCCGGTGACTGGGGGCCTTGGTTGAACACACTGACCTGCCCCTCGAAGCGCTGAACAGATCCGTACACCCACGGCTTGTCAAGCAGGCAGCAGACGTCGTTGATCAGATAGCGGGTGGGGAAATTATCGGATCCATCCACCACGAGGTCGTAGCCCTCGATCAGCCCAAAAGCATTGTCGGTGGTGAGCCGACAGGCATACCGTTCAACCCGGCAATCGGAATTGATGCCCGAAATCCTCTGAGCAGCGGAATCTGTCTTCAGCTGACCAAGACCACTTTCAGAGTGAATCACCTGCCGCTGGAGGTTGGAGAGCTCCACGCGATCATCATCAACGATTCCGACGTGACCGACACCGGCTGCCGCCAGGTACATCAGCAGGGGCGAGCCGAGCCCGCCTGCCCCAACACACAGTACCGATGCCGTTTTCAACCGCTGCTGGCCGATCACACCGAATTCCGGAAGCATCAGATGACGGGCATAACGTCCTCGCTCCTGGGAACTCAGAACGGAATCCGGACAGTGTTCCGTCATTGCAGAGGGATCAATGTGCCATCAGGACACGAGTTCACAGTGTCTCCCACCATTGCCTGATGATCGGCTGCCTGGTGATCGATCACCAGCGACAGAGCTTCCGCAGTCCTGTCGGGCATGCCCTGCCCGCCCCCGCGCAACCACCAGGCACGAACCCCGGCGGCACCGGCATCGATGAGCATGACCCCCTCGCCGGCAGCCCATTGCCTGTCAACGGCACTGGGAACCGGCTTTCCCCCGGGATGGGTGTGAGCACTGCCGAGAATTCGCCAGCCTCGCTGACGAGACCATTTCTGAGCAGCGATCTGCTCACGAGGATCAAGTGCAAAGCGTGATCGGCGCGAAGGGGAAGCCGGCGCCTGATCACCATCGCTTTTGATGACATCGCTGAATCCACCGAATCCAGGGTTCCAGACATTGCAGCAGGGCCACACAAAGCGCACGGTGGGCTCAGCTGCCGATTCCCCCAGCAGCAATGCGCAGCCCTCCTGCGGTGACACGGCCCCGAGCGAAGCTCTGAGAATCATCAGACAATCGAGATCGATACGGAGCCGGCATGGCATTCCAGTGATCTTGCCGATATCGTCGCGGGGTATTAGCAGCCAGCTTAGGCGTCATGAGCGACGAAACCACTACGCAGTCGACTGAAAGCGCCACTGGCGACAACGTTGCCTTCGCCGAGCGGTACAAAGACGTCCTCGGCAAGGTGAATGAAACTCTCGACAAGGTCGACTGGAGTCAGGCAGGACGCATCGGCAAGGTGGTGGGCATCTTCGCTGCTGTGATCGTTGCCCAGATCCTGATCAAGGGAATTCTCGACACGATCAATCTGCTGCCGGTGGTACCCGGCCTGCTGGAGCTGCTCGGTGTTGTGGTCGTCGGGCAATGGAGCTGGAAGAACCTCACCACCAGCGACAAGCGCAATGCCCTGGTGGCCAGAATCCAGACGCTTCGCAAGGAATATCTGGGCTGAAGCTGTTTGGGATTTTCGTTACCAGCTTTTCAGAGCAAAGCCAGCCGCAGATCCTTGAGGATCCTGCGGCTTTGCTCTTGATATCCACCGCCAAACAGATTGGCGTGATTCAGGAGGTGATAAAGGTTCAGGACTTCCACCCTGTGTTCTGCGCCAGCCGGCAGGGGCCATTCACCGCAGTAACCATCCATGAAGAGACGGGAGAAGCCACCGAACAGTTGGGTCATGGCCAGATCGACCTCGCGATCAGCCCACCAACTGGCGGGATCAATCAAGAGGCCACGACCATCAGCCAGGACCGCGGCATTACCGGCCCAGAGATCGCCGTGCACCAGACAGGGCTCAGGAGCATGACGATTCAGCCATGCGGCGATCGGAGGAAGCAGTGGCTCCCAGTCCTGCGCAGCCAGCCCCCACTCCCTGGCCAGGCACAGCTGGGGGTGAAGCCTGAGTTGAGTGAACGCATCGCCCCAGCTGTCACACCATCCGGAGGGCTGGGGCCCAAGACCGATGAAGCCATCCTGATCCCAGCCGAAACAACCAGGCCCGGCCGCTGCTGACGCACGATGCAGCTTTGCCAGGCCGCGGCCAAGCCGGAACTGTTCCCCGCCGCTGGCATCCCACCAGGCCATCAGCAGTGCTGATTGACACGAGAGCGGGAGACAACCATGCACCTTGGGCACTTCGAGCAAGCCCGGATCAGCCCACTGACGCAGAGCCTGCAGGCCGGACTGTTCAGCCAACAAATTCTCCGAACGGGCCACCTTGACGAAAAGTTCCTCGCCATCGCTCAGGTTCAGCTTCCACGTGGATCCGACACTGCCGCCGCCCACACTGCGCAGACCAACCACCTGTCGCCCCTCAAGCAACCCAGCGTTCGCGGCCAGAGCCCGTTCCAGCTGATCTCGCATCCACGCTGATTCACCTCTGCTGCCAGCATGCCGCGATGGAACCAGTCCAGGACGTGATCGTGATCGGTGGCGGGATTGCCGGTCTCACCGCTGCAGCCCTGCTGGCCCACGAGGATTTGAACGTCACCCTGCTGGAGGCGCACCATCAGCTCGGTGGTTGTGCTGGAACGTTCCGACGGGGGGCCTACAC
>NYZI01000122.1 GCA_002687115.1 Cyanobium sp. ARS6 | reverse complement strand
TTCGCTCGACGACGACGCAACATGGGGGGTCTGGTCCCATCACTGAACTGCAGCGACTGACGGTTTCGCTCCGTGGAGGCTTTGAGCAGAAAGATGGCTGCCTGGTGTTTCACTTCACCGGCCAGTTGGATGCCTACTCCGAAAAGCAGTTCATCACTTATGTGATGGATGTTTTGAAGGCCAACGCCTTTCCGGCTGTCTTTGATCTGAGCAAAATCGACTTTCTCGATTCCTCCGGTCTAGGTGCACTGGTGCAGCTGGCCAAACAATGCAAAGACGCCAAGCGCAGCTTCGTGGTGGTTGGCAACGCCCGTGTCACCCAGACCGTGAAACTGGTCCGACTGGAATCCTTCCTGCATCTGGTCAACGATCTTGAGACGGCTTACACCCAGCTGGCTGCTTGAGCGACTGGATCCGGCTTCAACAGTCTCTTCCGGCGGGATCCACTGATCTTGGCCCCCTGCAGCTGGCCTGGCTTGGAGATGCTGTATGGGAACTGCATCAACGGCTGCGGCACTGCCGCCAGGCCGGACGTTCCAAGGACCTGCATCGAGCCGTGGTCTCCGAGGTTCGTGCCGATGCCCAGGCTGTTGCCCTGAAACGGCTCGAGCCGTGGCTCACTGAAGAGGAAAAGGATCTTGTGCGTCGTGGTCGCAATCGTGCCGGTCGCGGCCCGAGGGGTGCAGACCCTGCTGCCTATGGAAAGGCCACAGGATTTGAGACAATGGTTGGCTGGCTCTTTCTGCAGAATCCGACGCGGCTTGCCCAGCTTCTGGATCGACTCGAGGAGACCGAATCCGCCCTGTCATAACCATCGATTCCATGAGCTCCCGTTTTGATCGCCGCTCCGCCCGCCCCTCCCGTGGTGGCGATTCCGCAGGCGGGCGACCGCCTCGAGGCGGGGCCCGAGGTCGACGCCCCCAAGTGGAGGGCAGTCCGACGGGATCCCGCCGCCGGGATGGGGACAACAGTCGTGCTGACACTCCCTGGCGAGGGTCGCGTGATGGAGAGTTTCGAGGACGGGCACCGTCCAGGTCTGGTGCATTGCGTGGCGGTCCAGGCGGTCCAAGAGATGGATCGAGATCCTCTGACCGTGGTGATCGCCGTGATGGCGAGCGGCGCTTTGAGCAACGCCGTCAGGGAGACCGCCGCTTTGAAGACCGCCGTTTTGAAGGTCGCCGCCCTGAAGCCCGTCGCGACGCTGACCGCCGCCTAGCAGACCGTCGCGAAGCTGATCGTCGCGATGGCGATCGCCGCGGGGGCAACCGCCGCTTTGAAGACCGCCGTTTTGAAGGTCGCCGCCCTGAAGCCCGTCGCGATGGTGATCAGCGCTTCAAGGGACATCGTTCTGATGACAGGCGTTTCGCGGACCGTCGTCCGGGAGGACGCCGTTTCAGTGACGGGGACTCCCGAACTGTCTCTCCCGGGCGGGCCGAACGCCATGATCGTCAGGCCGCAGACCAGCCCCGAGGAGAAGCTGCTCCCCATGGGGCTGATCCCGTGGCTGATGATCTGCTCTGGGGCCGTCATGCCACCCAGGCGGCGCTCGAGGCCGGTCGTCCGGTCCATCGCATCTGGTGCACCAGTGAGATGCGCAGTGCTCCAAAGTTCATGCAGTTGCTTCGTGATGCCAAGTCCTCCGGAGTTCTGGTGGAGGAGGTCACCTGGGCTCGTCTGGCTCAGATGACAGGTGGTGCGGTTCATCAGGGCATCGCTCTGCAGACCGCAGCAGCGGACACCCTGAATCTTCCTGATCTGATCGACGGTTGCAGCGAGCTCAATGAACCGCCGCTGCTGCTCGCTCTGGATGGACTCACCGATCCTCACAATCTCGGCGCGATCGTTCGTTCCGCTGAAGCCCTTGGGGCACACGGGGTGGTTCTGCCTCAGCGTCGCAGTGCAGGTCTCACGGGATCCGTGGCCAAAGTCGCTGCCGGCGCACTGGAACACCTTCCCGTGGCTCGGGTTGTCAATCTCAACCGCTCCCTCGAAACGCTCAAGGATTCCGGATATCGCGTGGTCGGCCTTGCCGAGGAAGGCGATCAGACCCTGGAAGAAGTCGATCTGGAAGGTCCCCTTGTGGTGGTCACCGGCTCCGAAGGTCAGGGGCTTTCGATGCTGACCCGTCGCCACTGTGATCAGTTGATCCGCATTCCTCTGCGTGGTGTCACACCAAGCCTGAACGCTTCCGTCGCTACAGCTCTTTGCATGTATGAGGTGGCTCGCCGCGGTTGGATGAAGGGATTGAAGGGGCAGAACCCGTCCCCCCGCATCGTGCGGCCCCAGCTGTCGACGCCGCCCCCTGTGACGCCGGAGCACGTTGATGCGTCACTCAACGGAACGTCCGCTGGTGACGATGCAGCAACATCGCCCGCCGATGCATCGGTTACTGCCGGGATAGAGGCCTCCAGCGAGTCTGAGCGCTCCCAGCCACAGCCTGAGGATCCAGGCATCGATCTGGGGATCGAACGTCTTCCTCACACGGCGGAACCACGCTTTGAAGGCAGCATTGATCTCTGACCGCAGTGGGGCGAACTTCAGGGACTCGGAACAGCGATGGTCGGAATCCTTCCGCCAGCGGTGAATCAGTGCACAATGGCGATGTCTTCTTCGCTCCGCCATGGGCCCTCTGAACCGACCGCTGCGCTCACTTGCCAACGGTCTAGGTATGGCTTGGTGGGCACGGGTTCAGACCCACGGCCCGGATGTCACCTACTGGTTCGGTCCCTTCGTGCGTCGCACCACCTTGGAGCGTGAACTGCCTGCTTTTCTGAACGATGTGTCTGCGGAATCCCCCGCTTCACTTGATCATTCACTTCTGCGCTGTCGGCGTGCTGAACCGTTCACGATCGAATCCCAGGGGTGACACGGCCCGATGCCAACGCATCTGACTGATAGCGTCTCAGCTGCACGCGAATCCTGACCATGGCGATCGCCGAATGGCGTCAGCAACTGGCAAACGGGGAGGTGTCCGCGAGGGAACTCACCGATCTACATCTGGCCAGGATTGATGCGGTCGACTCCAGCGTTCATGCTTTTCTCGAGGTCACGGCAGAGCGTGCGCGTGCTGATGCCGATCGCATCGATGAGGCTCGTCGTTCTGGAGAGGACCTGCCGCCACTGGCTGGGATCCCTCTCGGCATCAAGGACAATCTCTGCACGAAGGGTGTACGCACTACCTGCTCCAGCCGCATGCTCGAGCAGTTCGTGCCTCCCTATGAGTCCACGGTGACTGACCGACTGTGGACCTCCGGAGCGGTACTTCTGGGAAAGACCAACCTGGACGAATTCGCCATGGGTGGCTCAACCGAAACCTCCGCATTCGGTGCAACCGCCAATCCCTGGAATCCTGAGCATGTGCCGGGTGGCAGTTCCGGCGGCAGTGCAGCCGCAGTTGCCGCCGGCGAGTGTCTGGCTTCCATCGGCTCCGACACCGGTGGTTCGATTCGTCAGCCCGCATCCTTCTGCGGGGTGGTTGGTCTCAAGCCCACCTACGGGCGCGTGAGTCGTTACGGCCTGGTGGCTTTTGCCAGTTCCCTGGATCAGGTGGGACCGTTCACCTCATCGGTCGCGGATGCCGCCGAACTGTTGCAGGTCATGGCAGGAGCTGATCCTCGCGATTCGACCTGTCTGAATGTTCCTGTCCCTGACTACACAGCTGGCCTTGCCGCTCCGATCAAAGGTTTGCGGGTCGGTCTGGTCACCGAGTGCTTTGACCAGGATGGATTGGACCCACAGGTGAAGGCGTCGGTGCTGGCGGCAGCAGACCAGCTCAAATCACTTGGTGCCGAACTGGTGGACGTGAGCTGCCCCCGTTTCAACGACGGCATCGCCACCTACTACGTGATCGCCCCCTCGGAGGCATCCGCCAACCTCGCCCGCTACGACGGCGTGAAGTATGGCTATCGGGCAGGGGACGCAACATCTCTGGCTGCCATGACTGCCAGAAGTCGTGCGGAGGGTTTCGGCAGTGAGGTTCAGCGCCGCATTCTGATCGGCACCTATGCCCTCTCCGCCGGCTATGTCGATGCGTATTACAAGAAAGCGCAGCAGGTGAGAACACTGATCCGGCGCGATTTCGACGTGGCTTTTCAGTCGGTTGATGTGCTGTTGACGCCCACTGCTCCCAGCACGGCCTTCAGGAACGGTGCCCATGCGGATGATCCCCTGGCCATGTACCTGGCGGATCTGCTCACCATCCCGGACAATCTCGCCGGTCTCCCGGCCATCAGCGTTCCCTGCGGCTTCGATGCCGGCGGTCTTCCGATCGGGGTTCAGCTCATCGGCAATGTCCTGCAGGAGCCCCGTCTGCTGCAGGTGGCTCATCAGTATGAGCAGGCGGCGGAGGTGATGAGGTCCCGGCCGCAAGCGGCTCTGGTGCCCGCCTGACACGATGCTTCAGGCCCGGTCAGCACCGCATCTGGTGTTGGTCGGGCTCACTGTGCACTGCATCTTGCGCATGCGCCTAGGCTGGGAGCATGGCTTTCGTTCCACTTCACAACCACAGCGACTACAGCCTGCTGGATGGTGCATCCCAGCTGCCTCAGATGGTGGAGCGTGCCAAGGAGCTGGGAATGCCGGCACTGGCACTCACCGATCACGGGGTGATGTACGGCGCTGTGGAACTGCTCAAGCTTTGTCAAGGCAGTGGTGTGAAGCCGATCATCGGCAATGAGATGTATGTCATCAATGGTTCGATTGATGACCCGCAACCCAAGAAGGAGCGTCGATATCACCTGGTGGTGCTCGCCAAGAATGCCGTCGGTTATCGCAATCTCGTCAAGCTGACCAGCATCAGTCACCTGCGCGGCATGCGAGGTCGTGGAATTTTTTCACGCGCCTGCGTGGACAAGCATCTGCTCGCTCAGTACTCCGAAGGTCTGATCGTGGCCACAGCCTGCCTTGGCGGTGAGATCCCACAGGCCATCATGCGCGAACGACCTGATGTGGCGCGCGATGTGGCCCGCTGGTATCAGAGTGTTTTCGGAGACGATTTCTACCTCGAGATTCAGGACCACGGCTCCCCGGAAGATCGCATCGTCAACGTGGAGATCGTGAAGATCGCCGATGAACTGGGCATCAAGGTTGTTGCCACCAACGATGCCCACTACCTCACCCGCAATGATGTGGAGGCCCATGATGCGCTTTTGTGCGTGCTGACGGGCAAGCTGATCAGTGACGAAAAGCGCCTTCGCTACACCGGCACCGAATACCTCAAATCTGAAGAGGAGATGGGCCACCTCTTCGCTGATCACCTCGAGCCTGAGGTGGTGAAGCAAGCGATTGCCAATACCGTCGCCGTCGCTGAAAAAGTTGAGGACTACGACATCCTGGGTCGCTATCAGATGCCCCGTTTCCCGATCCCTGATGGCCATACCCCCGTCACCTACCTGCGGGAGGTGACCGAGCAGGGCCTGCGAGAGCGTCTCGGCCTGACAGCGGCAGACACCATCGAAGAGGTCTACGCCGATCGGATGCTGCACGAGCTCAAAATCATGGAACAGATGGGCTTTCCCACCTATTTCCTGGTTGTCTGGGATTACATCCGTTTTGCTCGCGAACAGAGCATTCCCGTTGGCCCCGGTCGAGGTTCGGCCGCAGGATCACTTGTTGCCTATGCCCTCGGGATCACCAACATCGATCCCGTGAGCAACGGTCTGTTGTTTGAGCGTTTCCTCAATCCGGAACGCAGGTCGATGCCTGATATCGACACCGACTTCTGCATTGAGCGCCGCGGTGAGGTGATCGATTACGTCACCCGACGTTACGGCGATGAGAAGGTGGCTCAGATCATCACCTTCAACCGCATGACCTCAAAGGCCGTGCTGAAGGATGTGGCTCGCGTGCTGGACATTCCCTATGGCGATGCCGACCGGCTCGCCAAACTGATCCCTGTGGTCAGGGGCAAGCCAGCCAAGCTCAAGGCGATGATCGGCGATGACTCGCCGAATCCCGATTTCAGGGAGCGCTACGAGAAGGATCCCGTCGTGAAGCGCTGGGTCGACATGGCCATGCGCATCGAAGGCACCAACAAAACGTTCGGTGTTCATGCCGCTGGGGTGGTGATTGCCGCGGATCCCCTCGACGAACTGGTGCCTCTCCAGCGCAACAACGACGGTCAGGTGATCACCCAGTACTTCATGGAGGACGTGGAGTCGATGGGGTTGCTGAAGATGGACTTCCTTGGCCTCAAAAATCTCACGATGATCGACAAGACCCTTGAGCTTGTCGAGCAGACCCTTGGCAAACGGATCGACCCTGATCAGCTGCCTCCTGAAGATCAGGGAACCTTCGATCTGCTGGCCCGTGGTGACCTCGAGGGCATCTTCCAGCTCGAGTCCACCGGTATGCGTCAGATCGTGCGTGATCTCAAACCCTCATCCCTGGAAGACATCTCCTCGATCCTGGCTCTCTACCGGCCAGGCCCACTCGATGCAGGCCTGATTCCAAAGTTCATCAACCGCAAACATGGCAGGGAGGCAATCGACTTCGCCCACAGCACCCTGGAGCCGATTCTGAGCGAGACCTACGGAATCATGGTGTATCAGGAGCAGATCATGCGCATCGCGCAGGACCTGGCCGGCTACTCCCTTGGAGAAGCGGATCTTCTGCGCCGGGCCATGGGCAAGAAAAAAGTATCGGAGATGCAGAAGCATCGCAGCATTTTTGTGAAGGGAGCGACGGAGCGCGGCGTTGACACCAAGGTCGCCGATGAGTTGTTTGATCAGATGGTGCTGTTCGCTGAGTACTGCTTCAACAAGAGTCATTCCACGGCCTACGGAGCAGTGACGTACCAGACCGCCTATCTGAAGGCGCACTATCCGGTGGCTTACATGGCTGCGCTGCTCACGGTGAATGCCGGAGCCAGCGACAAGGTTCAGAGATACATCTCCAACTGCAACGCCATGGGCATCGAAGTGATGCCTCCGGATGTGAATGCATCCGGAACCGATTTCACTCCCAAAGACAGCCGCATCCTTTTCGGCCTGTCGGCGGTGCGCAACCTTGGTGACGGTGCAATCCGGGCACTGATCAGCTCCAGGCAGACCGATGGTGTGTTTCAGTCACTCGCCGATCTCTGCGATCGGGTTCCTTCGAGTGTGCTCAACCGGCGCAGCCTCGAAGCGTTGATCCACTGTGGAGCACTCGACGCGCTGGAGCCTGAGGCCAACCGCGCGCAACTGATCGCCGACCTTGATCTTCTGCTCGACTGGGCTGGATCCCGGGCAAGGGATCGTGCCAGCGGTCAGGGCAATCTGTTCGATCTGATGGCGGCCCCCGCCGAGGATGCAGCTGTCGCCTCAACGGATCTAAGCCTTGCTCCCAAGGCGGCTCCTGTGAAGGACTATCACCCCAGCGAAAAACTGAAGCTGGAAAAGGACCTGGTGGGTTTCTATCTCTCCGATCACCCGCTCAAGCAGCTCACCGCACCAGCCCGTCTGCTGGCGCCGATCGGACTGGCCTGTCTGGAGGAACAGGCTGACAAGTCAAAGATCAGTGCCATTGCGATGATCAGTGAAATGCGTCAGGTCACCACCCGTAAAGGCGACCGCATGGCGATTCTTCAGCTTGAGGATCTCACGGGCTCCTGTGAAGCCGTGGTGTTTCCGAAAAGTTATGCGCGGCTCTCCGATCACCTCATGGCCGAGGCCAGGCTTCTGGTCTGGGCAGCGGTGGATCGACGCGATGAGCGGGTTCAGTTGATCGTGGATGACTGCCGCGCGATTGATGATCTGCGGTTGCTTTTGGTGGAGCTGGATCCTGATCAGGCCTGTGATGTGGCTGTTCAGCACAAGCTCAGGGAGTGCCTCCAGGCCCATCGTCCGGACCAGGATGAACTGGGTGTGCGCGTTCCCGTGGTGGCTGCCGTGCGTAAAGGTCCCGAGGTGCGTTACGTGCGTCTTGGCCCCCAGTTCTGTGTGAGGGATGTGGCCGCGGCTCAGCGACATCTGCAGAACAGTGCGTTCACCGTCAGCTGCAGCGACCCGTTGATGAATTGATGCTGAATCGGTGTGGGGCTCAGCCCTGCTTCTGGGCTTTCACTGAGCTGCGCAGACGTTGCAGGTTGGGCTTCAGATGCTCGAGTCCAAGAAGCGTGCCCGGCTGAGGTTCCCAGCTTGCGGACAGAACTCCGTAGCTCAGGCCAACCAGTCCCAGCAGAAAGAAGAATCCTGATCCCAGAAGGGTGACGCTCGGAGGCACATCGAGAATGCCCCGGCTCACCACCAGATAACTGATCACAAAAACCGCCATCCCCATCAAGGACGGAACTCCTGTGGAGATAGCGACGCGTCGGGCCATTCGGTTGGCCACTTCTCTTGGGATCGCTTGATTCCGGCTGGTCTCGGAAACTGAACGACGCGGTTCAAAAGGGAGACGATCGCGTTTTTCAGCCATGACTCATGCAGATTCCGGAACGCGGCTCAACCGCGGATACCCAGTTTGGCGATGAGGCTGGTGTAGCGCTGTTCGCTCTTTCCCCTCACATAGCTGAGCAAACGCTTTCTGCGACCGATCATCTTCAACAGACCCTGTCGAGAGGAATAGTCGTGGTTGTTCTGCTGCAGGTGGCTGCTGAGCTTCGAGATGCGCTCGCTCAGCATCGCCACCTGAACCTCCGCCGAACCGGTGTCGGTGGCATGGGTCTGGTGAGTGTTGATCAGCTGCTGCTTTTCGGTGGTATCGAGCGACATGCGCGGCGTCTGGCCCTGACAGTGCAAAGAACCAACTTACCTGCCCGCGGTCCCGTTAAGCCGATTCGCTCAGCCAACGCAGGCTGGCGCGCAGCCAGCCTTCGCCGTCATTGTCTTCAGGAACCTCGGAACTGCTGGCGACAGCGCGCATGGCCCGTCGGATCTCCAGGTCTTCGTAGCCGAGGGTCTCGAGGGTGAGTTGCAGCTCCTGCAGTGAATCCGGCTGAATCGGCAGCGCTTTCACGTCACTGCGATCAACAATGGAGAGTGACGATTCGTCGGATTCGGGAGCCCAGGCTCCAAGGCGATCCCGCAGCTCCACGGCGATCCGCTCAGCAGTGCGCTTGCCGACCCCCTGAGCCTGCGTCAGCCGTTTCAGGTCCCCTTCAATAATGGCGATGACCAGATCGTGTGCGGCGCAGCAATCCAGCAGTGACAAGGCCATCTGAGGACCCACACCATTCACGGCTATCAGGGTTCGGAACAGGTCACGGTCCCGTTGCTGTGGGAATCCATACAGGGTCGAACCGTCATCTCGCTGAACCTGGTGGATCCAGACCGAGCAGCTTGAATCGGTCTGAGCCTGCTGGTCGCGTTTGGTCAGCTGCACCTCATAGCCGACTCCTGAACAGGCGATCACGACGCCTCTGCGGCCCCCCTGCTCCCAGCTCTGGATCCGTTCGCCCTGAAGCCAGCCGATCATGAAATGCCCCTGTCCGTTGAACCCTGACCACCATCAATGATGCCGGCAAAAACTGAGTTCAGAGTCACCCGGTGAGTTGAATCCTGGATCGTTGCTGTCACCGTCAGCCCCGCTGAGAAGCGGAAACGATTCCGTATCGATTGACAGGGTGAAAAAAGCGATTCAAGGCTGATTGAAGCAATGCAACTCATGGATCCGAAGTGTTCACACTGCTCCTGCTCAAGAGTGTTGTGTTCATGGCGTTCGTGTCGCTGCGAATTGCATTCAGTCCATGAATCAAGATGGTCTGGACATACTTTGGATTCAACCCTCACTGCTGTGGAATTTGTCACAGATCCGTTGATGCTGGCGCACCGTTTCAAGTCGATGATTGGTGAATTCTCGGTTGATTGATGATGTCGGTTATTGCTTCATGAATAGAACTTTTGAATCGTCTTGAGTTCCTTCTGACAATTCCTGTGTTTCCGGTGGCTGACCGTACCTTTGATGGCGGCTCTCCACACTTCACTTGGATCTGAAACAGCCCTAGACCAAAAAAGTTGATTGAAGCTTTGCATGAATAACACAGGTTTCTTATGCAGTTACTCATGAATCGAGAGTCCGGAATTTTTCGATGACTCACGAAATGGTTTGCTCCAACATCTTGCACTGTGATTGAACATGAAATTTTTTACCTCTCTTGCTGCTATTGCTTTGCTGATCATTCCTGCGAAATCGAACGCAAGGCCCATGGTCGGTGACCTCATGGCGGAAAAGCTCTACTACGCTGAGGGGCGTCAGCATCCGGGCCATCCTCTGCATGGCTCCCATGAAGGCCTATGGGCCGGTTCCGAGCATTCAACAGTTGTTGATTGATGCGTGATTGGGAATTTCCTTTCGATCAATATTTTGATTAATTGATAATCGAATTTTCTTTTGAAGCAATCTTCTCTCAACTCTTTGTAGCTTTCGTCACCTGAATGCTGCTTATCGTATGAGATCGTGAGTGATTAATTCTTGATCCATGGCAAAGTTACGGCTTGGCCTTTACGGGGCAACTGCTCTTGCTGGTATTGCATGGCCCTGGTATTGCATCTATCAGTTCATTCAAGAAACGGAAGCTTTGGGTCTGACTGATCCAATTGAAATCGTTAATTTGTTCTCTGAGGGAGTCTGGGCCAATGCTTCTGCCGGTTTCATTGCTGCTGATCTAACTCTGGTTCTGATTGCATCGTTTGTTTTTTACGCAGCGGAAGGCATTCGACTGAAAATGAAGTTCTGGTACCTCTACATCGCAGTGACGTTCGCTGTGTCCTTCGCCTTCTCATTCGGTCTGTTCATGTTCAACAGGGAGCGCAACATGGCTGCTGCATCGGCGGCCGACTAGTCGTAGCCGCCGATGCGGCACAGGCCATCCTGTCTGCAACTGAAGGGAGTGGTTACTGAATCCCTGCCGCGATTAGCCTGGGTAACAGCTCTGATCGAGCGCTCCAGACACCACCAATCGTTGGCATGCAGGTCACTGGAATTTCAGTTTTCAGGGCGTTTGATCACTCCCGATGTTCTGCTGTGACTGAACTTTTGGGCGGCCTGCACAGATTGTTGATGTCGATCATGCTCTTGTGCTTGATCAGCCTCGGGCTGACCTCCTGTTCATTCGGCGATCGTCCGCCTCGTGCTGTGATTCTCAGCGCTCTTGGCCAGCAGATTCAGCTCACCCAGAGTGCAATCGCCCAGTCTCTGGATCTTGAGGCCTCCGGTGCTCCAGAGGTCACCAGGGTTCGCATTGAGGAGCAGGAAAGTCTGAGCATTGGTGATCAGAAGGGCGTGCATCTCATCGGACGCTTCGATTGGCGACTGCCTGGAGATGCGGTCAAGGTCGACAGTACCTTCGAGTTGTTTCTCGAGCGAGGTGAACGCGGCCAGAGCTGGCGTCTGGCGTTGCCGAGTGGTTCCGATGACGGCACTTCGCAGACCTGGATCACTTATCCACTGGCTATCGATCCAGCCTGACGTTGTCTGGCGCTGAGACTGATGAGCGTGGCGCCGAGCACACAAAGCGCGCCAACGATCACGGAACCGGTCACCGGTTCAGCAAAGATCACAACACCCCAGAGAGTGGCAAACACCACCTGGACGTAATTGATTGAGGTTGCGCGTGCCGCAGGAAGCGCTGCCAGGCCTTCGGTCAACCAAACCTGTCCAATCTGCGTGAGCAGACCGACCCCCAGTAACCACAACCAGTCGATTGCCGTCGGCAGCACCAGATTGTTCACCAGGAACGGCAACGTCGCCGGGACTGAAACAAGCGGAAAATAGAACACGATCACCAGAGGATGTTCCCGAACAGAAAGCTGGCGAACGCTCACGTAAGCGAGAGCCGTTAACAGGGCTCCGCCAAGTCCGATCAGTGCTGAGAGCGGTGGAAGTCCTGCCATCGGCTGTCCTGCCCACTCGGGCTGCACCACAAGCAGGACACCGAACAGCCCCAGCAGGATCGCCAGGCTGATGCGCTTGCGGATCGGTTCACGCAGCAAGGCCCAGGCGCAGACCGTGGTGAGGGTCGGGTAGGTGTATTGAAGAAGTGTGGCTGCGGCCAGAGGCAAACTGGAAATGGCCTGGAAAAACATCAGCAGTGCGCCAGTGCCGAGCACACCTCTCACCAGCAGCAATCCCTTCTGGTGGCCCCAGGGTGACACCCCCAGTCGCCACAGCATGGTGATCGTGATCGCAAGGCTGATCAGCGATCGAATCAGAACGACCTCAGCCACGGGCAAGCGGCCTCCAAGGTGTTTGACGCAGACGGTCATCAGGCTGAAGGCCAGTGCCGCTCCGACCAGACTTACGCAGGCCTTCCATTCCTCAGGGGACTGCGATCCACGGAAGGTTGTCAGCAGGCCTCGCATTCATCGGTCTGCAAGCTAGTTCTCAACGATGCCACCCGAGCTGTGTTTGATCGAGCTCTGTGTGGAGAACATCAGAGCAGGTTCATTCCACCAGCGAGCCCTGTTCGAGCTTCACGATCCGATCGGCGATGTCGAGAATTTTGTTGTCATGGGTCACCATCACGATCGCGGTCTTGTTGTCGCGGGCCAGGGTCCTGAACAGATCCACCACATCGCGTCCGGAGTCCTT
Source organism: Cyanobium sp. ARS6 (assembly GCA_002687115.1). Taxonomy (GTDB): domain Bacteria; phylum Cyanobacteriota; class Cyanobacteriia; order PCC-6307; family Cyanobiaceae; genus Synechococcus_C. The sequence goes on along the minus strand of NYZI01000122.1, from coordinate 6,064 downwards.
GTCGAGAGCAGCTATGGGTTCATCGGCAAGCAGCAGCTGAGGTGAAGCGGCAAGCGCTCTGGCGATCGCCACGCGTTGCTTCTGCCCACCCGAAAGTTTTGAAGGGAAGTAGTCAATGCGTTCCCCCGGTCCAACCTGTCCAAGCACCTCGTTGCAGCGATGATTCATGGCCGCCCGGCCTTGCTCCAGCCATTCAGGGACAACCTCCAATCCAAGCCGAACGTTCTGCTGGGAATTGAGATAGGGCATCAGATTGTGAGCCTGGAAAATAAACCCAACTTTGCGGCGCAGTCTGGTGAGATTCGTCTTCGATGTTTGCCGCAATTCCTCATTGAAGATCCGCAGACTTCCATTCTGCGCTGAGCGCAGTCCGCCGACCATGGTCAGCAATGTTGTCTTCCCGGATCCAGAAGGACCCAGAAGAATTGTGATTTCGCCGGGTTGAACGGTGAGGTTGATCGACCGCAACACCTGTTTGCGTTGATCTCCATCTCCGAACCAGTGATTCAGATCCTTGATTTCCACCAGTGGCTTTTGCTCGGTCATGCTCTGAAGACATCAGCCGGATCAAGGCGTCTTAACTTTGCTGTAGCCAGCCATCCTGAGCCTGAGCCTGAGCCTGAGCAAAGCAATAAAGTCATTGTGAACACGAGTGCCGCACGACTGAATGACATCACCACCAGCAATCCGGTGGCCTGCATGAGAACTCTGTAAAGCAGAGCGGAAACAATCAGGCTTGGCAGAATAGCAAGGCTTGCAAGAATAATTGACTCCTGAATAATGATTAATACGACGAAACGATCGTCATATCCCATTGCTTTCATTGTGGCGTATTCACTGATGTGTTCACCCACTTCTGAGTAAAGAATCTGGTAAACAACTATTCCTCCAACGCTGAAACCCACAAGAACACCAAGTCCGAAAATCAATCCGAAGGAGGTGTTGCGTTTCCAGTGCTCAACCTCGCGCTGCTGGAGTTCTTCAATGCTGAGAACCTGCAGCGAGGGCCCGAGAACTTCGTTCAGCCGGCTTTGAACATCGCTGGAATCGGCATCGGACTGAAGTTGAACCACCCCGATCTGAATCTCATCGGGATCACGGTCTGGGAAAAGACTCTGGAAATTGCTGGTTGAAGTGATCAGATTGATGTCTGCAGCGAAGGTGAGGCCCAGCTGAAACAGCCCGCTCACGCTGGTGCGTTGACCGTTGAGTTCAGTGGTGAAGGGCTGACCTTGCTTAAGGCGGGTCTTCACCGGACCTGCCGAATCCTTGGAGGCTTTGTCAAACAGAACACCTCCCTGCAGTTGCAGCGATGATCGCTGCGCTCCGATTTCTGAAGGCATCAGTGCCGGATTCCCGGGGTCAACGCCCATCACCAGCGCCTGGGTTGATGCCTGGGTCTCCGGATTCAGCCATTGCAGCTTGCCCAGTTGCAGTGGGCTCACTCCACGCACTCCCTGGAATCCAAGGACCTGCGTCAACCGTGATCTGGGGAAGCCGGCGGGTTCTCCGAAATTGGTGTATCGACGCGGGATGACAGCCAGAGTTCCATTGAACTGTTGAATCGGCCGTTTCTGGCTGTCGTAGAGCCCCCCCGAGAGACCGAGCTGGAAAAACACAAGGACATTGGCGAAACCAACTCCCGCCAAGGCCGCCGCCAGACGCAGGGGGCGGTGGGATAACTGAAGCCAGGCGATGGGGGTGCGCTTGATCACTCAGCCCACCACCGTCAGGGCTGTTTGGGTCTGATGCGTCGTTGCTCGTCCGTCAGAGGGTCGAACAGCACGTTCACCTGCAGATTGTTGATTCGGCTGGCGACGGCCAGGCTCTCCTCGGGGAGAGCGAGCTTCACTTTCACCACCCGTTTGTCGACCTTGTCCCCTGCCTCGCCGCTGGTCACGCTCTGACTGCTGATCTGTTGAGCAATCTCGGTGACCTCGGCGTTCTGACTTCGGCCGGGGAAGCCGGTTGCCGTGATGGTGGCCGTTTGTCCAGGGCGAATCTCAGGCAGATCACTCTGGTAGACCTCCGCAACCACCCCCATCCTCGTGGTGTCTCCCATCAACAGCAGTCCGTCTTCCCCGACACGGTCTCCCGCTCTTGCGAGAATTTCAAGAATGGTGCCTTTGGATGGGGCCTTGACCGTCGCCTGGTCAAGATCAGCCCGGGCCTGCTTCACCTAAGCCTGTCTGACGCTCACATCCGCTTTCAGCGTGGTTTCGTTGGCGATCGCCTCGTTGAGCTGTGCCAGGGCTGCGTCCGAGTCGGCCTGAAGCGATTCATAGCGTTGAAGACTGGTCGCTCCATCCCTGTAAAGCTGTTTGCCGCGGCGTGCTTCGGCCTGCGCCTGTCGTCGCTCAGCTTCGTAGCGCTCAATCACGGAGATCTGGGCATCCAGTGCTCGCTGTGCCGCTGTCACCTCGGCTTCCGCCTTGGTGAGGTTCGCTTTGAGAACAGGATGAGTTTCGAGAATGGCGAGTGGCTGGCCCCGTTCAACACGTTGACCCTCCTCCACCAGAACCTGGCGAATGCTGTCATTGCTAAGTGAATTCGAAAGACTCACCTTGAGGATGCTGTCGAGTGGCTCGATTCTTCCCAGGGCGGAAACCTGTCTGGTTTGAAGACTTTCAGTGGCATCGGTTTGCTTCTCAGGAGCACCGCATCCACTCAGGATTGCAGCGGACAATCCCAGAGCAATCAACAGTGAGGAGCCCTGATTCATGCTTCCCCAACCGCTGCCTGGATCGTATTGAGCCAGTTGGGGATTGTCATCACCGGGTGTGGCAGACCGGAAGCGGCAATTGCGATCGACGGGACGCGCGGTTTCTCGCAGAATGATCCGATGGTCAGTCCTCGACTTCACCCACGCACCATCGAGGCCGTCAAGGAACGGGCCGACATCGTGGATGTTGTGGGTGAGCACGTGGTGCTCAAAAAGAAGGGGCGTGAGTTTGTCGGGATCTGTCCGTTTCACGACGACAGCAAGCCGTCGATGACGGTGTCGCCCGCCAAGCAGTTCTATTACTGCTTCTCCTGCGGCGCAGGAGGGAACTCAATCAAGTTCCTGATGGAGTTTCAACGTCAAAGCTTCAGCGAGGTGGTGCTTGACCTTGCCCGGCGATACCAATTGCCGGTGGAGACTGTCGACGGGCCGCAGCAGGAGAAACTCAAACAACAGCTGTCTCGCCGCGACAAGCTGCACCGCGCGCTTGCACTGGCTTCCGGCTGGTTTCGTGCTCAGCTCAGGACTGAAGCCGGTGCCGATGCACTGCGCTACCTGCGGGAGACCCGCGGCCTGAGCGAAACCACCCTTGATCAGTTCGAGCTGGGTTATGCGCCGGATCAGTGGGATGGCCTGCTCAAGCATCTGCAGCAGGTGGAGGGATTGGCTCCGGAATTGCTTGAGGCAGCGGGGTTGGTGGTTCCCCGCAAAGGGGGAAATGGGTTTTATGACCGCTTCCGCCACCGTGTGATTGTTCCCATCCGTGATCGTCAGGGTCGCGTGATCGGGTTCGGTGGTCGCAGCCTCGATGGCAGTGAGCCCAAGTACCTCAATTCACCTGAAACGGAGGTGTTTGAGAAGGGTAAGCACCTGTTCGGACTTGACAGTGCTTCATCCGCAATCCGCAAGGACGACCGTGCTGTTGTGGTGGAGGGCTACTTCGATGTGATTGCTCTGCATGCCGCTGGTGTCACGAATGCGGTGGCCTCCCTGGGCACCGCTCTCAGCAGTCAGCAGATCACGCAGCTTTGCCGGTGCAGTGATGGCAAGCGCATCGTTCTGAATTTCGATGCCGACGGCGCTGGCGTTCGAGCTGCCAACCGAGCGATCGGTGAGGTGGAGCAGCTGGCACTCCAGGGTCAGCTGGAGCTGCGGGTTTTGCACCTTCCCTCTGGGAAGGATCCCGATGAATTTCTCAAGGAACACGGTGCCGGTGATTACCGCGCTCTTTTGGATCAGGCGCCGCTTTGGCTCGACTGGCAGATCGAACAGGTTCTGGAAGGACGTGATCTCAGCAAGGCGGACCAGTTTCAGCGTTCGGTGGCATCGCTGGTTGCGTTGCTGGGAAAGTTGCCCCAGTCGGCCATCCGCACCCACTACATCCAGCAGGTGGCCGAACGCCTCAGCGGTGGGCAGGGACGTCTGGCCCTGCAGCTCGAAGACGATCTCCGTCAGCAGGTGCAGGGTCAGCGTTGGCATGGCCGCTCGACTCGACACGAAAAAGCCGGCGAAGCTTCTCAGCGTGAACGTTCAGAAGCTGAAATCCTGCTGCTCTATCTGCATTGCCCGTCCCACCGGGCTGGCATCCGTCAGGAATTGCGGAGCAGGGAGCTCGAGGATTTCGCACTTCAGCATCACCGTTTGCTCTGGTCGGGCATTACAGATCTCGAGGAGGGCAACCTCGGCAGTGTGCGGCTGGAAGCGATCAGTCGCGGTGAGGATCGCGGCGATGAACTGGCGGATCTCGATCTGCCCCGACTGCTCACTGATCAGCTTCTGCTGGAAAACAGTGAACTGGTGACGCGTCTGACACCACTGCTTGAACCGGATGAGCTGCAGAGGGTCGCCCTGGCGCGGCCCATGGACCAGCTGCGCGGAACGGCAGCGATGCTCGAGCGGCAGAAGAGTCACAAACGCTGCCGGCATCTGCTGGAGGCCTGGACTGGTCAGCGCCTGCAGACCCTGGAGCGTTGCATCGCCGTCTTGATCGAGGAGGAGAAAGATGAGCAGTCAGCGGCTGCTGTTGAGGTGGAAGTCGACATGGAGCAGCGTATCCACACCATGTTCGAAGACCTCAACGCCGAGGCCTTGCGTTTTCAGGAGCTGTATTACAGCGAGCGCCGGCATATCCAGCATCTCGATCAACAGCGCTGTGCCGGGTACGCATCAGACATCGGCTCTGAAACAGCCGCCTCGGTGAACGGTTGAGTTAACGACCCATCCAACCGCCATCCACGACCAATGTCTCTCCATGGACATAGCGTGAGGCATCACTGGCGAGAAACACCACCGGGCCGCGCAGGTCATCAGATGATCCAAAGCGACCGGCGGGGATTCGTTCAAGGATCTGCCTTGATCTCACGGGATCCGACTGCAGCACTTCGGTCATCTCGGTTTTCACGTACCCAGGTGCAATGGCATTCACTCTCACGCCGCGACCAGCCCATTCGTTGGCCAGGGAGCGCGTGAGGTTGGCCAGGCCGGCTTTGCTGGCGGCATAGCTGGCCACATTCAAGCCACCTTGATCACTGAGTACGGAGGCTGTGGAAATGATGGTGCCCTTGCCTCGCTCCAGCATGGTTGTTCCGATCCGACGACTCACTCTGAACGCTGCACTGAGGTTGACTTCCAGCACCGTGTCCCAGATCTCATCGCTGTGGATCTCTGCTGGAGACCGGCGCACAATGCCGGCGTTGTTCACCAGCACGTCGATCTCCGGATGTTGGCTGAGGATCCCTTCGAGCATGAGATCGACGGCATGGCGGTCGCTGAGGTCGCAGCGATAACCGGAAAATCGACGGCCACGCTTGCGAACGGCGTCTCCCACCGCACTGCTCTCAGGGTTCAGGGATGCGCTGAGGCCAATGATGTCTGCTCCGGCTTCGGCCAGTGCATCCGCCATCGCGAGTCCGATGCCACGTCCGCATCCCGTGATCAGCGCGACCTGACCATCAAGCCTGAACAGTGAATCTTGCACCCTTCTGCTCGGTTTTCAATCTCCATTCTTGAGCCTGAAGGCACTGTGCAGCGGAGCAGGTTGGAGTCATGATCGAAAAGGTCGTCTCCCATGCCCGATGCCTGAATTCTTCGAATCGTTCTGGCATGGAGAAGGTATCGGTGATGGTGGTGACCTGGAGGAAGCCTTGCAGGCTTATGTGACCGTCAAGCCAGACGACAACGACTGGATTGCGGCTTGTGCAGTGAAGGAGGCGGCTCCCCGGATCGAGCGTTTCTCGTCATTCGAGGCTTACCTCGACAACAAGGATCCCCTGGAGGTGATCGAGGTCTCCCCCCAGATGATCGTGGTTGCGATCGAACAGCTGCCTGTCTGATGTCCCATCC
>NYZI01000121.1 GCA_002687115.1 Cyanobium sp. ARS6 | reverse complement strand
CGGAATATGGAATTGCTGGATTTAATCCAGGAGGGAACGATCGGTCTGGTGCGGGGTGTGGAGAAATTTGACCCAACGCGTGGATACAAGTTCAGTACCTATGCGTATTGGTGGATCCGTCAGGGGATCACGCGTGCGATTGCGGAGAAGAGCCGGACGATCCGTTTGCCGATTCACATCACGGAGATGCTGAACAAACTGAAGAAAGGTCAGCGTGAACTGAGTCAGGAGCTTGGCCGCACGCCATCGGTGACGGAACTGGCGGGATTTGTGGAGCTGCCTGAGGAGGAGGTGAAGGACCTGATGTGCCGTGCGCGTCAGCCAGTGAGCCTGGAGATGAAGGTGGGTGATGGTGATGACACGGAACTGCTGGATCTGCTGGCGGGAGATGGAGAACTGCCGAGTGAGCAGGTGGAGGGTGAGTGCCTGAAGGGAGATCTGCGTGATCTGCTGGGCCAGCTGCCGGAGCTGCAGGAGCGAGTGCTGAGGATGCGTTACGGGATGGATGGTGAAGACCCCATGAGCCTGACTGCGATTGCCAAATCTCTGAAAATGAGCCGGGATCGGACTCGCAAGCTCGAACGTGAAGGTCTGGAGATGCTGCGTCGTGGTGATGTTCAACTTGAGGCCTATGTGTTGGCCTGACAACAGCTCCGCACGTGCACGGACTTAAAAGAATTCGTCGAAGTTGTCGAAATCCACCGCCTTGAAGTTTCCAGCCTCCACCTGGGTCATCAGGCGCTCAAGCTGAGCCCAGAGAGCACCACCTGTGAGGATCGAGAGCACCAGTGCACTGAGATAGGCCGCGCCGGAGGCAAAACCGAAAATCTGAAGTGATCCACCGATGAACAAGGTGACACCAATAAGAATCCCCGTGAAACTCATCACGGTTTCGGTATTCCCAAGGGGAAGTAACGGCAACCTGTCCTTCTTCCAACCGTCCAGACGGTTCTGTACGAGTCTGGAGAACGTGAGTCCGCAAACCACGCTGATGGCAAACCCCAGCCCTGCCATCGCGTAGGGCGGTTGCTGCAGGTTGGCGTAGTCGAGCAGGATGTCATCCATGCTGAGACCGCCGAAGGCTTCGGTCAGAAGGTCGATCTGAGCCTGATCGAGCTCAATGGGAGCAGTGTCGGGCGCGATCGACATATTTCAGAGAAAGAGAGTTAAAGAAGTCATTATCGCGGTGCAACTGCAGGGTGCGACGGTGGGACTGGACTGAATCATGCCGCCAGTGGATTCAGGCGTTGCATCACACCCTCCGCAATCTGACGAGGCCCAAAGGTCTTCCGCATCAGTGCAGTGAGCTCTCTCAGATCTGAGATGTTCAAGCGGTCGTTCTTGATCATGGTCAGCAGGAGGCGCTGACGCAGATCTCCACCATCTCGACTCAGCAACAAACGCAGACCCGCCCCGGCCACCGGCAGCAGTTCTCCGCTGCTCTGACCGCCCGAGTAGTTGCCCACCACATCGAGAAGACTTTCAAGCCTCTCAACGCGAAGATTTCCCTGCTCGTCGAAGATGACTTCCATCAGCTTCTCTCGCATCTCCCTGGTGTCGCCGGCGAGCAGCCGCTTGGCCACATAGGGGTAGGCCACCGCAATGATGCGGAAATCGGGATCCAATCTCAGAGCCAGACCTTCCTGGCTGACCACAGCTCGGATGATCAGCGCGAAGCGTGCGGGAACTCGGAATGGATAGTCATACATCAATTCCGAGAAACGATCCGTGATCGCCTTGAAGTTGAATGAACCGACCGAATCCCCGAGGCTTCCCCCAAGGGCATCCTCCAGTGCGGGAATGATCGGTGTCAGATCAGCATCGGGGGAAAGAAAGCCGAGCTCCTGAAAATCTCTGGCAACCGCTTCGAAATCACGGTTGATCAAATGCACCACAGCTCCTGTCAGCGTGAGTCGGTCCTGGTCACTGATGGAATCCATCATCCCGAAATCCACGTAGGCCACGTGTCCGAGGTCGCCGCTCCGGCCTGGAAGAGCGAAGAGGTTGCCCGGGTGGGGATCGGCATGAAAGTAACCAAACTCCAGAAGTTGCTGGAGTCCGCTGATCACGCCGGTTCGAATCAGGGCCGACGGGTCGAGGCGTTGGGACTTGAGCTCCTGCGGGTCACGCAGTTTGGTGCCCTGGATCCAGCTTGTGGTCAGAACCCGACGGCTTGAAAGAGCTTCGTCAACCTCGGGAATGGTGACCGCGTCATTGTCCGAGAACAACCTTGAGAAGTGCCTGGCGTTGTCTGCTTCGCAGCAGTAATCGATTTCTTCAAACAGGCTTCGTCCGAACTCGTCAATGATTTCTCCGAGTCCAAAGCCCAGATTCAGTGGAAGAAAGGGAGCGGCCAGAATGCCAAGACTGCGAATCAGAACCATGTCCCGCCGCAGGATGAAAGTCAGATTCGGCCTCTGAACTTTGACTGCGACCCATCGCTGTAGACCCACACGAGCCTTGTAGACCTGTCCAAGACTTGCTGCAGCAACTGGTGTGTCGGGAAATTCTTCGAAAAGCTGATCAACAGGGGCGCCCAGTTCCGTTTCGATCGTTTTCAGGGCGATCGCGTGGTCGAAGGATGGCAGATCGTCCTGAAGACGTGTCAGCTCATCCAGCCAGTCACGACGGATCAGGTCCGGACGGGTGGAAAGGGCCTGTCCAACCTTGATGAAGCAGGGGCCGAGGTTCGTCAGCGTGCGCAGCAGGGTGCGGGCCAGATTGCGCTGAATGCGGGGGTCATTGCTGCCGCCGCGCAGCAGCAAACTCAGAATCAGACCCAGCAGGGCCCAGAAAATCTGAATCAGGCGTGGCACACCGATCCAGGGGCGCAACAGGAGCCATCGGACATCGCGGTCCGGGTTGTAGCGAAGCGAATCCACGCCCAGCAGTGCTAGGGAGAATCGATCCTAAAGACTCCTCAAGGCTCGACGATGTCTCTGTGTTGCGGAGAGCTGACCGATCAGCACCGCCGACAGCATCAGGGATTGCCATGCTGCAACCAGAAGGTCCATCTGAGATCAGCGGACCGTCTACGCCGCACTCTGTCGCCTGTTGCCTGCGCTCATGCCGTCGCTTCTCGAGCTTTTGCGACCGGATCGACGCCTGGCCATGCATCTGCCGGTGCATGGTCGAGGTGCAGCGCTGCCGCCGCGACTGCGGCGTTTGCTGCGTCAATCTCCGGGCAGCTGGGATCTGCCCGAGTTGCCGGAGATCGGTGGACCGCTCGAGCGTCAGGGGGCTGTGGCCTCAAGCCAGGCGCAGCTGGCTGAAGCGATGGGGGTTGATCACTGTTGGTTCGGCGTCAACGGTGCCACAGGTCTTCTTCAGGCAGGTCTGCTGGCGATGGCGCAGCCGGGAGATGCTGTGCTTCTGCCTCGCAATGCCCATCGTTGCCTGATCGCTGCCTGCGAGCTGGGGGGTGTGATGCCGGTCTTTCTGCCGGTGCCGTTTCTTGCTGATCGCGGCCATGCCGGGTCGATGAACGCTGAGGGCCTGCGGCAGAGCCTCGACCCATGGCCTGATCCAGGTCGCCCCATTTCCGGTGCGGTGCTTGTTCACCCCACCTATCACGGATATTCCGCTGAGATCCGCGAACTGATTGAGCTCCTGCATGCCAAGGGGCTGCCGGTGATGGTGGATGAAGCCCATGGAACGCATCTGGCTTTTGCTGCCAAGCGGTCCAGGCCTTTGTCGGCGCTTGCCGCCGGAGCTGATCTGGTTGTGCATTCCCTGCATAAATCCGCGCCAGGTCTTGCGCAGACTGCAGTGCTGTGGCACCGCGCTCAACGGGTCGACCACGCAAGGCTGCATCGCTCGCTGGCAAGACTTCAGACCACAAGTCCCAGCGCCCTGTTGCTGGCTTCATGCGAAACAACCCTGAACTGGTTGTTCTCGCATCATTGGTCATCTCTCTATGAGGACCGTCGATCGGAAGCCATCAACCTCGTGGATGATCTGCGCCGACGTGGGGTCCATATCCACGCCAGTGATGATCCCCTGCGACTGATCCTTGCAACGGGTGAGCTTGGTGTGAGCGGCCTGGATGCGGATGATCTCTGCATGCGTCAGGGCGTGATCGCCGAGTTACCTGAGCCTCTTTGCCTCACGTTCTGCCTGGGGTTCGCTCGCCATCGGGGTCTTGCGAAACGACTGCTGAGAATCTGGCGAGCGTTGGCTCTTGAGGGTGGTGGTGTACCGCTGACTCAGATTCCGGATCCGCCGCTGCAGAGCACCTCGATTCCTGAGCTCACCCCTGATGAGGCACAGCGCCGTGCCCATTGCATTCGCCCCCTGGCTCAGTGCGTCGATCACATCGCCGCTGAGCTGATCTGCCCCTACCCACCTGGTGTTCCCCTGCTTGTGCCGGGGGAGAGAATCTCGGCAGATCGATGCCGATGGCTCCAGTCTCAGCATCAGCGTTGGCCCGATCAGGTGCCCGGTATGGTGAAGGTTCTGGCCTGACGGGCCCTGGGATCTGACAGGTGATTTCAGACGCCACTACCGCAAAGGCTTTGAGGACGCGGCGCGCCGCTGATCACAAACGCCTGGTCAGCGGGTTGCTGGTGGGTCTTTTTGGTCTGGTGGTTGTGGGTCTGGGTGGTTGGTGGTTCACGATCGCGCTGGGGGTGATCGTGCATCTGGGTTTGCTGGAGTTCTTCCGCATGGCCCAGTTCAAAGGCATGCGGCCAGCCACAAAAACCACACTCGTGGCTTGTCAGTTACTGCTGATCAGCACCCAGTGGTCTGTGGATGGAGGTATTGCCTCCTCCCTCGCCAGTGCGGTCCTGCCTCTCTCAGGGGCTGCCATCTGCGGTTGGTTGCTGCTGCAGCCTGTCACCGGTTCGATTGCGGACATCGCCGCCTCGATCTTCGGTCTGTTTTATCTGGGGTTCCTTCCCAGTCACTGGCTTCGCCTCCGCAACCTTCAGTCAGTGGACATCGCTCCACTGGTGAATCACATTCCTTGGACCTGGGTCAGCTCGGGTCTGCTGGTCACGCTGATGGCCTGCCTGATGGTGGTAGCCAGTGATATCGGCTCGTATGCCATCGGTCGCCGCTTCGGTCACCATCCACTCTCTCCGATCTCCCCAGGCAAAACCATTGAAGGGGCCTATGGAGGCCTGGCTTCTGCGGTTCTGCTCGGTGTTTTGGGAGGTGCACTGCTGGAGTGGCCCTATGGACCTCTCACAGGAGGTTCTCTCGGAGCGCTCGTGGCCCTCTTCGCCCTGGTGGGTGATCTCACCGAATCGATGATGAAGCGGGATGCAGGCGTGAAGGATTCCGGAGATGCGCTGCCTGGCCATGGGGGCATCCTGGACCGCATCGACAGCTACCTGTTCACGCCAGCTGTCGTGTTTTACGTCGTGACCCTCGTGATGCCTGTGATCGAGCAGGGGTGATACCGCCCAGGTGCTGATGGAGTCTGGGTTCGACTGTGTCAGGGTTGGACCGTGGCGTCGCCCTTGATCACCAGCTGACCTCCCTGAAGCCGAGCGTCGTTGATCCTGATGGAAGGATCCATCGGCAGCAAAAATTTTCCTTCCGCCTTCCAGTTGTTCAGACGAATGGTCCCCTGATCAGCGCAGAGATGAAAGCTGCCTTGCACAGGCTTGGTACCAGTGATCACTTCCGCTGTCAGCACCAGGCGATCGTTGTCGATCTCAAGGGACCGCAGTGGTGAAAGCCCCATCAACTTTTCAGCCAGAAGATCAGCCAGCCATCGCCAGCGATCGGTGGCAAGTGCTTTGTTCAGATCAGTTCCACTCAGCACCACCTCTCCTCTGATTGTGAAAGGCTCCTTGAGCTGCACAGGCTGGCTGGGTTGACCGGGTCGGAACAGTGTTTTCAGCTCGCCGGACTGCAGTTCGGCGCGCATCAACGGCAACTGGTCGAAACTCAGGCGTCGAGCTTCAAGCGAGACCCCTTTCAGGCGACCTCTCAGCAACTCAACAGCAGAACCCTGAAGGGCCAGATTCAACTCATCGACGGAGTCACACCGGCTGCGGACCCAGCGTTGAAGACCGCTGGCCAGGAGTTGCAGAACGGGGCCGGAGCTGGTCTGAGGCATGAAAACTGAGCACCACGGTGGCGGGTCAGGACCCCATCATCTGACGGGATCCGACGAATGACTGCTGGAAAGCCTGGATTGGAACCAGTTGAGACAGCGCTCAGCGACCCGATCGGGCTGATCGATATGCGGGAGATGGCCGCAAGCTTCGAACTCTTCAACTTTGTCTTGAAGGATGAGACCCGCTGCTGTTTTCTGAGGAGCTCTGAGGATCCTGTCATTGGCTCCCCAGATCACATGCAGGGGCTGATCGGGGAGAGGCGTGCCACATCCGGAGAATCCTCCGCTTCGTGCAAAAGTCGCCAGTGCCCTGGCCCAGCCGGGGCACTGGAGGTGCAGAGAAGCAATCTGCTCCTCCGCTGCCCCCACATTGGAGTCGGGATCAGCAAAGGCCTGCCTGCAAAGACCTCGACGTACTCCAGGGCGACTGAGAAACCAGGCACCGAAGCGATCCAGCAAGGGGGGCACAGGCATCGGTCTGCCGGTCAATCCTGCCGGAGCAAGCAGCATCAAAGCTTCGATCCGTTGAGGGTGACGGCGGCTCACTTCCACGGCGACTGCTCCCCCCATGGAGGCACCGATCAAGCCGCATGGGGAGTCGTTCGGCAGGCGTTTCAGCAAGGCATTCAGGTGGTTCAGCACACTTTCAGGACCGTAGACCGCATCGAATGGACGAGGTGAGAAACCGAAGCCGAACAAATCGGGAATGAAGAGTTGAAAGTGCCGGCTCAGAAGCGGCGCAAGTCGCCGATATTCCAGAAAGCTGCTGTCGAAGCCATGCAACAGCACCAGAGGAGGACCTTGCCCAACAACGGCGACGGGAAAGGGCTCTTCAATTCCAAGTTCAGGCAGTTCCCACCACTGGAGCTGCTCAATCAGAGTTCTGGCCTTCGGATCCAGCAGCTCGTCTTTGATGGAATTCAGCAGTTCTCTCAAGGCAGTGCCTGACTTGTTTCGGCCGCGCCCACAAGGGCTTCCATCAACCCACCTGGCGTGACCTCAAAGGGAAGGTGATGGAGGTCTGACCCGTCTCTGCAGGCGAACTGGCAGACCTGCTGAAGCTGATTGATGGTGGCGTGGCCAAGCCCGAGGTCATCAAGGCTGACCGGAAGTCCCAGCTTCCGAAGCAGGGGCAGCAGCTGGCGATGGGCCTGACCGGCCAATTGATTGCCACCCAGACGCTCCTCCAGCCGTAACTGAACAAGGATGCCGAAGCCTACTTTTTCTCCGTGGAGCACGGTGTGGCAATCCTCAAGCTGGGTGAGACCGTTATGAACCGCATGGGCGGCGACCGTGCGACAGCGTGCCCCACCGAGACCTCCGATCACTCCAGCTGTCAGCCCGCAGGCATCAACCACGCGCTTCCAGGCCTCGCCCCCCGGGTCCTGAATGGCATCAAGGCTGTCGATCAGCAACTGATCACGAAGAACTCTGGCCATTTGAACAGCCTGTTGAATCACACCGTCATGACTCGATTCGCTGCTCACGGAAGCTTCGTACCACTTGGCCAAAGCATCAGCGATGCCGCTGGCCAGGGTTCGTTCAGGCGCTTTCAGCAGCAGGTCGTGGTCGAAAACCAAGAGGTCCGGGCAGCGCTTGAGGGTCTGGTCACACTCGAAGGCTCCACCTGGGGTGTAGAGATTCGAGAGTGCTGTCCAACCGGCGCAGGTTGCAGCGCTGAGTGGAACTGTGGCGCAAGGAACATCAAGTCTGTCGGCAAGAAGTTTCCCGCTGTCGAGAACCTTGCCACCCCCAGCGGCGATCACGCCATCACACGACTGCCTGACAAACTCTTTTTGCAACCTTTGCAGATCCAATTCGCAGCAATCGTGTTCAAGATTCTGCTCAAATACATGCAGACCGCTCTGATTAAGCTCACGAGACAGCCTGGATCGAGTTGACTGTGTTGACTCGCTTCTGCCAAGGAGAAGCGGATTTCGAAACAGATTGGAGAGGGATTTCTGAGCCTCAATCCATGCTCCTGAACCACGAATGACCTGGGCAGGAGCGATGGAGTGGATTGAAATTGAACTGCAACCGGAGTCTGTTTGGGTCATCCAGGTCAGAGACCAGCACCAGCAAGCGCAGGCGTCTCGCTGGGTACAGGGGTGAGATGTCTCACCACCACCTTGCCATCCTGCACGTCCACTTCCGCCGAGTCGCCGTCTTTGATCCGACCGGACAGCACCTCTTCGGCCAGGCTGTCTTCAAGCAAACGCATCACCGCTCGGCGCAATGGACGTGCGCCGTAGGCGGGGTTGTAACCCTCTTCAACGAGACGTTCCTTGAAAGCATTGGATACAGACAGGTTGATGCCTTTTTCTCCGATGCGATTGAACACTTCCCGCAACATGATTTCTGCAATCTCCTTCACTTCATCGCGATTCAATTGTCTGAACACGATGATTTCATCAAGTCGATTGAGGAACTCAGGTCGGAAATACTGCTTGAGCTCCTCGTTGACCAGTGATTTGATGCGGTTGTACTGATTTTCCTCTGCATTTTCATCACCAGAGAATTCGAAACCAAGGCCACCGCCTCCCTTCTCAATAACTTTCGAACCGATGTTCGAAGTCATGATGATCAAAGTGTTCTTGAAGTCAACAGTGCGGCCCTTGGAATCGGTGAGACGTCCGTCTTCCAGTAACTGCAGCAGAAGATTGAACACATCAGGATGAGCTTTTTCAATCTCGTCAAACAGAACAACGGTGTAAGGGCGGCGTCGGACCGCTTCCGTGAGCTGGCCACCCTCGTTAAAGCCCACATAACCGGGAGGTGAACCGATCAGTTTGCTGACCGTGTGTCTCTCCATGAATTCCGACATGTCAAGGCGGATCATGGCGTCTTCACTGCCAAAGAAGTAGGCAGCCAAAGCTTTGGTGAGCTCTGTCTTGCCCACACCGGTCGGTCCGGAGAAGATAAAGCTGGCAATCGGCCGATTCGGGTTCTTCAAGCCAACACGTGCCCGTCGAATCGCTTTCGAAACTGCTTTCACAGCTTCGTCCTGGCCAATCAGGCGTTTGTGAAGTGTCTCCTCCATATTGAGCAGCTTCACGGATTCGCTCTCGGTGAGTTTCTGAACCGGTACACCCGTCCATGAGGCCACAATCTGGGCGATGTCCTCTTCACTCACCACCGGAGTGGTTGTTTCGGCAGGTGCGCTCTGTATGGACGATTGTTCGGAATTAACAGCAGTCGACTCGGAGGATGATTCAACGGATTCGCTTAGCTCAGGAGAATCGCCGGAAGCGTCTTGGCGGCTGTTCTGCAGAAGGGTGCGTATTTTCTCGCGCAGTTCAACCTCCTTGTCTCGCAGCTCACCTGCACGAGCGAAATCTTGCTCGCGAACGGCATCTTCCTTGTCTTTCTGAACCGTGCGCAACTCTTTGTCGACTTCCTTGGCTTCAGGAGGAAGTTTGGAATTCAGCAGACGAACACGACTGCCGGCTTCATCGATCAGATCGATGGCCTTGTCAGGCAGAAAACGATCAGAGATGTAGCGATCGCCGAGAGTGGCCGCGGCTTCAAGGGCTTCATCGGTGATGCGCAGGCGGTGATGTTGCTCGTAGCGCTCACGCAGTCCACGCAGAATTTCGATGGTGTCTTCGATCGACGGTTCGCCGACATTGACCGGCTGAAAGCGACGTTCAAGAGCGGCGTCCCGTTCGATGTGCTTGCGGTATTCGTCAAGCGTGGTGGCTCCGATACATTGCAGCTCACCTCGTGCAAGCGCAGGTTTGAGAATGTTGGCGGCATCGATGGCGCCTTCCGCTGCACCAGCACCGATCAGTGTGTGCACCTCGTCAATCACGAGGATCACGTTGCCGGCGCCTTTGATCTCCTCCATGATTTTCTTGAGGCGCTCTTCGAATTCACCTCGATATTTGGTGCCGGCTACCAGAAGACCGATGTCGAGGGTGAGAACACGCTTGTCTTCAAGGATGTCGGGGATATCACCTTGCTGGATGCGTTGAGCCAAACCTTCGGCGATTGCGGTTTTGCCGACTCCTGGTTCACCGATCAACACGGGGTTGTTTTTGGTGCGGCGACCGAGGATCTGGATGACGCGATCGATTTCGTTGTGGCGTCCCACCACCGGATCGAGCTTGGCTTCGCTGGCCAGCTGGGTGAGATTGCTACCGAATTCATCAAGCGTGGGGGTTTTGGTGGAACCTTTAGCTCCAGAACCACCACCGCCTCCGGCTCCCACTTCAGCGGTCTCTCCAAGCATGCGGATGACCTGAGTGCGGACCTTCGCGAGATCGACACCGAGGTTTTCAAGAACTCTCGCCGCAACACCCTCCCCTTCACGGATCAGGCCAAGAAGAAGATGCTCCGTACCGATGTAGTTGTGGCCTAGCTGGCGGGCTTCCTCAAGGGAAAGCTCGAGAACTCTTTTGGCTCGCGGCGTGAAGGGAATTTCCACCGCAACGAAACCGGACCCCCGGCCAATGATTTTTTCGACTTCGACGCGTGCGTCCTTGAGATTGACTCCCATGGACTTCAGAACCTTTGCTGCGACGCCGGTACCCTCACCGATCAATCCAAGCAGAATCTGCTCGGTCCCAACGAAGTTGTGACCAAGCCGCCTTGCCTCTTCCTGGGCAAGCATGATCACCTTGATGGCCTTCTCGGTAAACCTCTCGAACATTGATCAGGCCGACAGCTGTTCAACCCAACCTATCAGGGTTGAACGGGTTGCTGTGGATCGTTGAACCAAAGGCACATCCCAGTGTTGTTGCGGGTTGGTCGGTTGAGAAAGTATTAATCAATGCCGAAATATGTTCCTTTATTCAGTTCGATCAGTGCGGAAATCCCTACCCCTTCCGATTGATCGTGACTGCAGCAGGGCATCATCACCGTTGGCGTAGTAACCCCTTCTGCGACCGGTGATCAAAAACCCACTCCGGGAGTAAAAGGCTTGAGCGACAGCGTTCGATGAGGCCACTTCAAGGGTTGCGGTCACCGCACCAAGGCCTGCAGCGCGATCCATCACGGCCTGCATCACCTTTGTGCCCAACCCGCAGCGTTGGTGCATCGGATCCACAGCCACCGCCGTGATCTGCAGTTCATCAACCACCAGCCAAGCGGAGGCAAGTGCGATCAGGCGTCGATCCTCGGCGTCGATCCCCATCACCAGCCTGTTGTCGTCCGCAAGCTCGCGTTCCCATTGTTGTCTTGTCCAGAGCCCCTTCAGGGCAACCTGATCAAGCCGCATGCAAGCGCTGAGGTCGTCAGCTCCCAATTGCCGTGGGTTGATTGGCAGTTCAACACCCAAAACACAACTGCCTAGGCAACGTGCCTTCTTACATTGCCCCTTCGACCGACCTGACGCTCCATGCCACAGCCCTACGAATCAGGTTGTGACCTGAACAGCCCGAATCGCAATCTTGCGCCGATCACGGCAGAGCTGGACGATCAGGGCCGCCTTGCCGTCGGGGGCTGTGCCCTGAGCGATCTGGCCGAGCGATATGGAACTCCGCTGTACGTGCTGGATGAAGCAGGTATCCGCAAGTCCTGCCAGGCCTACCGCGAGGCGCTCGCTCGTCATTACCCCGGGCCATCGCTGGCCATCTATGCCTCGAAGGCCAACAGTTCAATGGCTCTGAGCGCCATCGTGGCGTCTGAAGGCTTAGGGCTTGATGCCGTTTCCGCCGGTGAACTGTTGACGGCGCTCGACGGCGGCATGCCTGCCGACCGCATGGTGCTTCACGGCAACAACAAGTCTGTTGAGGAGCTGGAGTTGGCCTATCGCCATGACGTGATGGTGGTGGCGGACAACCAGCACGATCTGGACTGCCTTGAAACGATCGTGCCTGCCGGTGGTCGGCCTGTTCGCCTGATGCTCCGCTTCACGCCCGGCATTGAGTGCCACACGCACGAATACATAAGAACCGGACATCTCGACAGCAAGTTCGGTTTTGATCCTGATCAACTTGATCCCGTTCTCCACAGTCTTCAGGACTGTCAGTGGGCAAGAGTTGAAGGTCTTCACGCCCATATCGGTTCCCAGATCTTCGAACTGGAGCCTCACCGCGACCTGGCCGCTGTGATGGCTGATGCTCTGCGCCTGGCCCTTGAACTCGGCCATCCTGTTCGCGATCTGAATGTTGGAGGAGGCCTGGGCATTCGCTACGTGGACAGTGACGATCCCCCGTCCATCGATGCCTGGGTGCAAGTGGTGGCTGAAGCCGTCGTGTCGGCCTGCAGAGAGCGAGATCTCCAACTGCCGCGTTTGCTCTGCGAGCCGGGACGATCGCTTGTTGCCTCGTCAGGAGTGACTGTTTACACCGTCGGTTCCCGAAAGGTCGTTCCTGGAATCCGAACGTATCTTTCCGTTGATGGGGGAATGAGTGACAACCCCAGGCCGATCACTTACCAGTCTCTTTACACCACCTGCCTGGCGGACCGTCCACTCGCAGAAGCTGAAGAGACCGTGACTCTGGCCGGCAAACACTGTGAATCGGGAGATGTGCTGCTGAAGGATCTCGCCTTCCCCGCCTGCAGCAGCGGTGAAATCCTGACGGTCTTCTCAACCGGGGCTTACAACGCTTCAATGAGTTCCAATTACAACCGTATTCCCAGACCAGCTGCGGTGCTTGTGCATGCAGGGGATGCTGAGCTGGTGCAGCGTCGCGAGCAGCCTGAAGATCTGCTGCGTTACGACCTGATGCCTGAACGGTTGCGCTCTGTAAAGTGAGGCCATTAAAGGGCGAAGGCGAAAGTGTTGGAGGTGTTGCAACTGCGCCTTCTTCTCGACGTTCTCTGTGCCTCACTCCTTGGCTTTCTGCTCTTCACCAGAGTCAATGAGCAACGCACGCTCTGGCTGTTGCGTGGCTACCTCCTGCTCGTGGCGCTGGCCTGGTTTGTCAAGCGCTTTTTCAATCTCCCGCTCACTTCAACGCTCATTGATGCGTTGGTTCTCGCCTGTTCACTGTCGCTGGCCATCCTCTGGCAGGGGGAATTGCGTCGCTTGATGGAACTTCTCGGCACCGGTCGCCTCGCTGTGCTGCTTGGGAACCCCCAGAGCAAAATGCGGGCCACCGCCAGCACCGTCGCACAGCTCACCGACGCGGCAGGACGCCTCTCCAAAAGTCGGAGAGGAGCTTTGATCGTTGTTGACCTTGGCAGTGATCTGAGGCCGGAAGATTTTCTCAATCCGGGAATCACCGTTGATGCCCAGTTGAGCAGTGAACTGTTGTTGAACCTGTTCGCTTCCGACACGCCTCTTCACGACGGTGCCGTTGTGATCAAAGGCAGTCGCATTATTTCCGCAGGAGTGATCCTGCCGTTGTCGCGCCAGGGCATCAGTCGGTACGGCACCCGCCATCTGGCGGCTCTGGGGATCACTGAACGCTTTGATCGTTGCATCTGCGTGGTGATTTCCGAAGAGACCGGAACACTGTCTCTGGCCAATCAGGGGAGACTTGAACGCCCGATCACCAGCTCACGTCTGCAGGATCTGCTCACCGAGTTGATTGCCGCGTCTGTGTCGACCGTGCCGGCGAAATCACCACCCCCACGTAGCGTGAGCCCAGGCATTCAGGATTCATTGCCTTGAGCCGACCACTGGCCATCAGTACTGATCAAGCCGCAGCACGCTGCTGTCCCGAAGGCCTGGATCCACTCAGGATGCCTGCTCATGTCGCCGTGATCATGGACGGCAACGGACGCTGGGCCAAAGCTCGCGGCTTGCCGCGGGTGATGGGACACAGAGCTGGTGTAGAGGCGCTCAAAATGACCCTCCGGCATTGCAGCGACTGGGGTGTCGGAGCACTCACCGCCTATGCCTTCTCCACGGAGAACTGGTCCCGGCCAGGGGATGAGGTGAATTTTCTGATGACACTGTTTGAAAGTGTTCTTCAGCGGGAGCTGCAGGCGCTTGAGGAAGAACAGGTTCGGATTCGCTTCCTGGGAGATCTGGATGCATTGCCCATCAAGCTGCAGTCGCTGATCGCTGAGGCCACGCAGCGAACTTCCTTAAACACCGGCATTCACTTCAATGTCTGTACCAATTACGGAGGTCGTCGTGAATTGGTTCGTGCCAGCCAGCGGCTGGCGGAACGCGTTGCCCGTGGGGAATTGCAGCCATCGGAGATCGATGAAAAAGAACTGGCGGCCGAGTTGTTTACGGCTGGTGAGCGTGATCCGGATCTGCTGATCCGAACCAGCGGCGAAAGGCGGATCAGCAATTTCCTCCTTTGGCAACTGGCTTACGCCGAGATCCATGTCACCGATCTGTTCTGGCCGGATTTCGACGCTGGGGCTCTTCAGCTGGCACTGCAGGATTATCAGGGCCGTCAGCGACGTTTTGGTGGACTCCATGCCATGGAGTCCCGCGCTCTGGGATCCTGAGAGCAGCAGCAATGGTGGCTGGTTCAATGACGGACACGGTGGACCTTCGCCATGACTGGAGTCTTGAGGAGATACAAACCCTTCTTGACCTTCCACTGATGGATCTGCTCTGGCGCGCTCAGAGTGTTCATCGAGCCGCCAACCCCGGATATCGGGTCCAGTTGGCTTCACTGCTGAGCGTCAAGACCGGTGGCTGCGAGGAGGACTGCGCCTACTGCTCCCAGTCGATGTACCACAGCAGTGATGTGGGTGGTCAGGCCGATCTGGAGGTGAAGGCTGTACTTGACAGGGCTCGTGCAGCCGCCGATGCCGGCGCTGATCGCTTCTGCATGGGCTGGGCCTGGAGGGAGATCCGTGAAGGCCCAGCCTTTGAGTCGATGCTGAGGATGGTTCGAGGCGTGCGCGAGCTGGGTCTTGAAGCCTGTGTCACCGCTGGAATGCTCACCGATACCCAGGCGGAGCGATTGGCCGAGGCGGGCCTCACGGCTTACAACCACAACCTCGACACCAGCCCTGAGCACTACGACCGGATCATCACCACCCGCACCTATGAAGAGAGGCTGGAAACCCTGCAACGCGTGCGTCGTGCAGGAGTCACGCTCTGTTGCGGTGGAATCATCGGCATGGGTGAAACGCTTCGCGACCGTGCTTCGATGCTGCGAGTTCTTGCCTGCATTGATCCACACCCTGAAAGTGTGCCGATCAATGGTCTGGTGGCTGTCGAAGGAACGCCTCTTGAAGGCCTGCCCACTGTTGATCCGCTTGAATTGGTGCGAATGGTGGCCGTTGCCAGAATCCTGATGCCGTTCAGTCGTGTGCGGCTGAGCGCCGGTCGGGAAGAACTCAACAGGGAAGCTCAGATCCTCTGCCTTCAGGCAGGGGCAGATTCCATCTTCTACGGCGACACATTGCTCACAACGGGCAACCCTGCTGTTGATGCCGACAGGGCCCTGCTGGAAGCTGCCGGAGTTCAGGCCAGTTTGCAGGCACAGTTACTCGAGACGCAGCCTGAGCAGGAGAAAGCCGCGGCATGACGGCTGCCCAAGCCGAAAGTCCATCTTTTCTCGTGGCAGCGTTTTACGCCTTCACGTCGCTTGCCCCACCAGAGCTGGATTCGTTGCTGACGGATCTGCCTGTACTGGCGTCTCGCGAACAGATTGTCGGTTCAGTGTTGCTGGCTCCGGAAGGTGTGAATGGCACCATCAGTGGTTCTGATCGGGGCGTGAACGGGATCCTGGAGTGCCTCCGCACCAGAATCACCCTTGGTGACGCGCATTTCGAGCGCCTGCAGGTGAAGCGAAGCCGCTGCAGCAGGCCGGCGTTCCGTCGTTTCAAAGCCCGGCGCAAGCGCGAGATCGTGAGCCTGGGGCAGCCTTGTGCCGCCCCCCGCCGCAATGTGGGTATCTACGTGGACCCCTGTCACTGGAATGAGCTGGTGGATGACCCCGACACGCTGGTCATCGACACCCGCAATGCCTATGAGGTTGCTGTCGGCAGCTTTGTGGGGTCTCTCGATCCAGCAACTGACAGTTTCCGGGATTTCCCTGACTGGGTTGAACAGCATCTACGCCCTCTGGTTGAGCGCACGTCGCCGGCGCGCATCGCCATGTTCTGTACCGGTGGGATCCGTTGTGAGAAGGCCAGCAGCTTTCTGCAACAGCGGGGATTCCCTGAGGTTCATCATCTTCAGGGCGGAATTCTCAACTATCTGGAGCAGGTGCCTGAAGAGCAAAGCCGCTGGGAAGGAGAGTGTTTCGTGTTTGATCAGCGGGTCGCCCTCAACCATCAGCTCGAGCCTGGCCGGCACAGCCTGTGCCATGCCTGTGGTCTGCCGCTAACGCCGGAGCAGAGGCAACTGGAGAGCTACATCCCAGGGGTGCAGTGTCTGCAGTGCAGGGATCGTTTCACGGATGCCGACAGGGCACGCTTCGCCATGCGGCAGAGCCAGCTCAATCAAGGCGTCCTTTCGCAATCCACCGGCTGGCGATCAAAGCCCGACACCCACGGATGAGCGCACGGCCTGTTCTCTACAGCTTTCGTCGCTGCCCCTATGCGATGCGCGCCCGCTGGGCTTTGTTGATGGCAGGCCAGCTTGTCCAATGGAGGGAAATTGAACTCAAGGACAAACCAGCGCCGATGCTCGAGGCTTCTCCGAAAGGGACGGTGCCTGTCCTGGTTCTCGCTGACGGCACTGTCATCGATGAAAGCCTTGCGATCATGCACTGGGCACTCACCCAGGCCGATCCTTGCGATCTTCGCCGGCAAGGTACTGGCAAAGCGCAGGATCGCATCCTGCAGCTGATCGAGCTCAACGACACAACCTTCAAACACCATCTCGACCGTTTCAAATACACCGATCGCTATCCGGGGCAGTCCAGACAGGAGCATCAGCAGCAGGGCTTGGAGGTGCTGCGGAGCTGGTCTGATCAGATCGATGCCTGTGGTGGCTGGCTTGTGGATGCCAGCTGTTCCCTCGCGGATGTCGCGCTGTGGCCGTTTGTTCGTCAGTGGCGCATTGCTGATCCTGAGGGATTTGATGTCGATCCATCCCTGCAGCCGCTGCGTGGTTGGTTGATGCGTTTTCTGCAGGATCCTGATTTTGAGCGCCTCATGCAAAGGGCTGATCCCTGGCACCCAGGGGGACTTCAGCCCCTGTTCCCCGCTGATGCCGTCGATGTTCCAGCTGACCAACCCTTGTTTCATCTGGCGATGGCTGAAGACTGGAAAACCGCAACCCAGTCGGGTCACTACGAGATGTCCACCAGAGGACTGCGACTTGACCAGGTGGGATTCATTCATCTGTCCTGGCGGGAACAGGTGGCAGCCACCCATGAGCGCTTCTATGCGGATGCGGAGTCTGTGGTCTTGCTCACAATTGATGCGGCGCGGCTGACCGCCCCTCTGCGTGCCGATGCGATCCCAAGCGGAGAGTTGTTTCCGCATCTTTATGGACCACTGCCCATGGAGGCTGTTGTCAATTCATCTCCTTACTTCGATTCCGAGCTGTGATGCTGGATCAACTGGAAATGGAGGCTCGTCAACGGGGTCTGTTGCTGAGACTGCAAGTTGGCCGACCTCTGGGGCTGTGGGGTCTGAGGCTTGTGGTGGCTCGTTCGCAGTCGGAACGACTGCAGCTTCTCGGCGAGATGAAAGCCTGGGCATACAGCGGCCCCCGTGGATTGCAACTGGACACGATGCGCGTGCTGCCGGCGGCTCCTGCAGGTTGCGGTGATCTCATCTGGGCGGCATCCATGGCCTGGGCGGTTGAGGCCACCCCTTGCCGACAGGCAAGACTGCTGGCCATTCGTGATGACGAACGCCAGCATCAACGTCTTGTGCGTTATTTCAGGTGTCGAGGGTTTGAATCCGTGCGTGAGGTGCAAGCCGCTCTCTGGGATTTGCCGCTGCGCATGATCTGGGGAGGAGCAGGAGCACTGATGGTTGGAAACTGTGAGCAGGTGCGGGAGAGGGCTCTGAAACGTTGGCGTCAGTCCGCTGCGTGATAGCTGCTGCGTACCCGAGGCCCACTTCTCACCACAGCGAAGCCAAGGTCGCGGGCAATGGATCCGAGATCTTCAAATTCATCGGGATGCCAGTAGCGGGCGACAGGAATGTGCGCCAGAGATGGGCGCAGGTATTGCCCGATGGTGAGCCTCTGGCAATCGACGGCTCGCAGATCGCGCATTGTTTCGATCACTTCATCCCGGCTTTCTCCCAGCCCCAGCATCAAACCGCTTTTGGTTGGAATCTGAGGTGCCAGCGTTCGTGCGGCGGCAAGCAGTCCCAGTGATCGCTCATAGGTGGCTCCCCTGCGAACCTCCCGCTGCAGGCGCTTCACGGTTTCAAGGTTGTGGTTGAAACACACCGGCGCCGCGTTGAGGACCGTCGCCAATCGCTCACGTTGAGCACTGACTGACCTCTGGAAGTCGGCGCGTCCTCCCCAGAAATCAGGGGTCAGCACCTCGATGGCGATCATGGGATTTCTTGCCCTGATCGCGTCCATGGCAGAGGTGAACAGGCATGCCCCATGGTCGTCGAGGTCATCCCGCGCAACGGCTGTGAGCACGACGTATCGCAGCCCCATGGCTTCAACCGCATCGGCAACTCTCTCGGCTTCGAGCGGATTGACGGCCTGCGCGCGACCTTTCTCCACCTGGCAGAACGCGCAGCTGCGTGTGCAGACCGAGCCCCCGAGCAGGAAAGTGGCGGTGCCGGCGGCATAACACTCGCCCCTGTTAGGGCAGCGCCCTTCCTCGCAGATGGTGTGAAGGGCGTTGGACTTCACCAGCCCCTGCACTCTTTCGATGGCAGAGGCTTCTCCCAGGGGGCGACGCAGCCACTCGGGCAACCGCTCCTGCGGCTGGATGGCTGAAAAGCGGCTGGTCTTGCGCACGCCGGTGAAAGGGTCTGCTTTCAGGGTGGCTCCATTTCCTCAAAGGGAAAACCAGATGGCCCACTCAACACCTTTGATACATCGCATCATTTGAGTCTTCAGCGCGGATCAATCCACATCGCGCCGGCCCTCCAGTGCACGACTGAGGGTGACATCGTCGGCGTACTCAAGTTCACTGCCAACGGGGAGCCCGTAGGCAATGCGGCTGACCCGTGTGAACGGTTTGAGCAACCTCGCCACATAAAGGCTTGTGGTGTCGCCTTCGACGCTGGGGGTGAGAGCCAGTATCACTTCCTCGACGTTATCGGCGGCCACCCGCTTCACCAGGCTGCTGATCTGTAGCAGATCGGGTCCAATTCCATCCATGGGGGAAATCAGACCTCCCAGTACGTGATAACGGCCGCTGAATTCTCTGGTTCGTTCCAGTGCAAGAAGATCCCGTGAATCAGCGACCACGCAGATCTGGCCGTTGGAACGTTCTTCGTTGCGACAGATTTCACAGACCTGATCAGCACTGAGGTGAAAACAGGTCTGGCATTGCCCAACCTGGGTCCGTGCGGCCAGCAGGGCATCCGCGAAACTGCGGATCTGTTCCTCCGGCTGCCTGAGCAGATGCAGGGCCAGTCGCTGCGCGGTGCGGGGTCCAATCCCCGGAAGTCGCTCGAACTGGTCGATCAGACGAGCCAGGGGTCGGGTGAATCCGCTCAGAACACTGAGGCAAGTGGCGACAATCTAAGCAGGGGATGGTGCGGGCAGAATGGCTCGCATTCGGTCAACTTCAATTCAAGTTCTTCAATGGGCTCATTGCTGCGTCAACCACTCCGGTCACTGCTCGTTCTGCTTTGTGTGCTG